>JANLIT010000004.1 GCA_024653945.1 Candidatus Campbellbacteria bacterium | reverse complement strand
TTTTCGGAGTATCGACCCTCTGAGAGGCGAAGCTAACGCGTTAAGTTGTCCGCCTGGGTAGTACGACCGCAAGGTTAAAACTCAAAGGAATAGACGGGGGCTCGCACAAGCGGTGGATCATGTGGTTTAATTCGACGCTAAACGAAGAACCTCACCGAGGCTAGACATCCAGACGAATCGTAGAGGAAACTTTACGAGCCTTCGGGCGGCTGGACAGGTGATGCATGGCTGTCGTCAGTTCGTGGCTTGAGCTGTTCCCTTAAGTGGGGTAACGAACGCAACCCCTATTGTCTGTTATACGTGTCAGACAAGACTGCCCAGCACAGAGAACATGAGGCGTGTAGCATGTAACATGTAGCAAGAAAATTCTTTGCTTCATGTTTCATGTTTCATGTTTCGTGGGTTCCGTGCTGGGAGGAAGGTGGGGATGACGCCAAGTCAGCATGTCCCTCTGATGCCTCGGGCTACACACGTGATACAATGGGTGGTACAACGGGTCGCGCGGCGGTAACGCCAAGCCAATCCTAATAAAGCCATCCTCAGTTCGGATTGAGGTCTGCAACTCGACCTCATGAAGTTGGAATCGCTAGTAATCGTGGGTCAGAATACCACGGTGAATACGTTCTCGAGCCTTGTACTCACCGCCCGCCAAGTCAAAAGAGTCGGGAATACCCGAAGTTCCCATTTATTGGGACCGAAGGTAAGTTCGATAATTAGGGTTAAGGCGTAACAAGGCACGGCTAGCGGAAGCTGGTCGTGGATTTAGTCAAATGACAATCGTTCGATGCGAGATGAGAAGCTAAGCTCCCCTTTGGGAGCTTAGCTTCCAAAAATCTCACATTCGAATCTAGGCGGTCGATATCATGTACCTCAATTGAGTACGTGATGGATAGTAACTGGACATCCTTAAGTCAGTTGGACACCAGGGAAAGACCGGTTGAGCAGAACAAAAGAAAGACTGTGATATAAACATGTAACGTGTACCACGAAGCATGTAACAAAAAATAGGGAGCCCCGTTTTCGCATCGCGAAAACGGGGCTTTCGTGTATTTCTATATACAAAAATACCCCGCGCCATTTGGCGCGGGGTATTTGTTTTCGTTTCTATAATTCGTCGCGTGCTTCTTCCGCAAGGTCCTGTGCTTCCTCTGCCGAATCAATTGCATCTTCGTACTCTTCATCGTCAAATGAATCTTGTGCATCATCAAGTGCATTCTCCGCATCGTTGAGAAGTTCTTCCGCATCATCGACGTCATCACCATCGTCTTCTGCTTCAATGATTGCATCACGTACTTCGTCGATAGTGTCCTCCGCATCCTCAATTGCCTCATCTGCGTTGTCTTCATCACTGCCACCAGCTTCATCACTGGCGTCTTGTGCTGAATCAAGTGCACGCTGTCCGCGCTTCACCGCATCCTCATAGTCCTCGTCAATAAATGCATACAGTGCATTGAGCAACTTCTCCCGGGCACTAGCAAGTTCGTTTTCTGCTTCGGTCACGGTTTCGCCATCGTCTTGGGCGTTATCAATCTCGTCTTCTGCGTCATCAATCGCATCAATCACATCTTTGAGCAATTCACGTGCGTCCTGTTCTTCAGAACTAGCATCTTCTTCGGAGTCATCTGGCTCTGTCGGCGTTGGTTGCTGCACTGGTGTGGGTGTGACGGGTGTTGGTGTGCCTGAAGTGAGTTCCAGATATTTTCCACGTGATACGGGTCCAAAATATCCCGTTGCCGACATAATGCCGTTGAGTGTTTGCCATGCCCCAACTGCAATCTGTGTTTTTTCACGGAAGAGAGATGTTTCTTGTCCAGGCGCACCGGGGCCATCTTGTGCAATCGTGATACCGGCGCTGTTTAGGTATCGCTGTAAACAGCGGATATCCTCACCTTGCATACCGAGTTCTAGGTCGCGTTCAAACACACACTCACTTGCGGCGTATGTGGTTGATGAAAATGAGAGTAGTGCCACGACAGCAATGCTTGTGAAAAAAAATGTGATGTGACGTGTGTTCATACTAGTGTATTTACGTGATAAACAATCTACGTATTCCTGCATACGCAGGAAACGAAATTAATACCCACAGTATATCAAGTGTTGTGCGTGCAGGATTGAGTGTCGGTGGATAATTTTTTAAGGTACTGAGGAGGTAGTTTTGTATTCGACCCCATTAGATATTTTTATAGTACCTACATATGTTGTATGGCGAGTATCTAACGGGGTATACAAAAAATACTGTAGGTGCATACTGAGTGTTGGATATCGTTTCGGAGAACCATCTCTCAATATCAGGAGGGAAGATATGCTATCACCTGGCAATTCTGCACGAGTTGTTTTTGTGGTGGTGGTGTGGAGCGCGGTTTTCTCAGTGGCCGCTCCCATCTGTGCCGTCGCTTCCGTCCGCATGTATCTTAGATCGAAGTGGAAGTTGGATTGGTTTCCCGAGAAGTAAACCCCGCCGATCCTATGTATAAAACTATGGATGGCGGGGTGTTGTTATTTTCCGAAGGTTAAACCTTCGGAAAGCGTTTAAATATACTATTTTTAGCCTGTTTCGGGTGAATCCCTAACGTAGGTATTGACAAAGTGCTTGTTTGTGCTACCATAAACAACGGATGAATCGGGGAATTTTCCCCACGTACAATTTAGGAGGAAGTCATGCCGAAATATTTGATTGTCTTCAAGAACCCGTTGAGGGGTCGTAAGAAGGCACCTGATTCAGTGCTCATCTGTTCGGAGATACGAGAGTTACAAGATGATGCTGCTGCGGTGATATTGTTGAACCGGGCGACGTTGGGAACTTCCCCGGACGATGTTCAGCTTCTTCGGGTTGAAGAAGTCAACCGAACCAACGTGGAGGTACCATGATGGAACTTGGTCTCAAAGTTCTGGGAATTGTGGCAGGGGCCCTGTTCCTCTCATGGATTTCTGCAAGGGTTGTCCTCTGGCTTCTCTATCGGCTCGCTTGTTGGGTCGAAAAAACCAAGGCACGAAAAACCGAAGCACGAAAGGAAACCACATGAGCAATTTGATGAAGGTGGCAATTGCCTTCTTCACCGTCGCGTTCGTTCTCTTCGGGGTTGCGGGCATCTTCGTTCTCCAGAACGCAGATGCGCGTGTCGAGGAAGAGCAAATCGGCAAGCAGTTGCCCGTGCCGCACGACGGCTCCAGTATCTTCGGTTTTTCTCTCTGCTCAGGTGTCTTCATCGCCGTTGGTTTGATCTTGGTGGTTAGTGCCACGACCAAGCCGCTTCCGAAGTCGGCCTTCGGAAAGATGTAGTCACCGTGTCGGTTCAACCCCGGCACACAAACAGTCCGTCACCCTTCGGGGAAAGGCGGCTGTTTTTTTATCCAGCACTTAACTTAAGTGCTGGGTTTATACAAAACTATTCTCTAATTCGCGCGAATTAGAGAATAGAATAGTGGTTTTTTATAGCAAACTATCCGTGTACCGATATATCGGTACAATTGAGAAAAAAAGACTATTCTGCTATATTTGTTTCACTTGCGCTTGTGCAAGTATGAACAATGCGCGCGTAGCTCAGTTGGTAGAGCATTCGACTGATACTCGGAGGGTCCTAGGTTCGAATCCTAGCGCGCGCACTGAAATATTTGACTTCCTATTTACAGAAGCGTATTGTGCGTTTAGATTTTGTAGTACCGTCGGTAATTCCACCGACGACATGTCGCCCGATAGGGCCCACCGGATACGGAGGAAGACATGGGGGAAGGGAAGAAGTTCACGGAAAACAAACTGCTTGTGCAATTTATTGGTTCGAGAAAGACCAATCGATGGCGGGAGGAGATTGCCCTCTTCTTCGCCATTGTGGTCCCGGCGCTTCTGGTGCGAGAGCGAGGTGTAGTGGCGGAAAAAGGAAGACTCACCTTCGGGGCGCAGGAGACCCTCTTCAAGGTGGGGCTCCCAGGAGTTCAGGGCACGGGGGTCGCTCTGATCGAAGATGGGAAAGAAGGATGGCGTTTCTTCTGGATATGTCACCCGCATGGCTCGTTTGACATCGGCGGGGTTTACTTTAAAAGTGGAAAGAGGGAGAATCGTCTTTCGCGCCTTCCCAACGAACTCGTGTTGCCGTTCCGCAGGGCACTTCCCACAATTCTCACCGAGATTTGTGCAGTGTTCCCGAAACTTGCCGAAGACCTTGATTACTACGCGTGGGCCGCTGGGCAGAAAGTCAGTGGCACTATGTAATTGCTCTTCATCTCAAAGCCCCGCCGTGCGAACACGGCGGGGCATGATGTTTTTAGAAGGTATCTTTGCTACTATCACTCTACCGGGCGAGTGGCGAAATTGGTAGACGCGCTACGTTCAGGTCGTAGTTCCCGCAAGGGATTGGAGGTTCAAATCCTCTCTCGCCCACAAAATAAAGAACCGGAAGTGCAAGCTTTCGGTGATTTTATTTTGTAGGGTAGAGGAGGACGAGAAAGGCACAGGCGGTACACAAGACGAGCGAAGCGAGTGCTTGTCGCCGAGCCGGGGTTGAGAGTACTTAGGATTTTAATCGCGAAGCGAGTAAAATACTTAGTAACTCGTGACCAAATCCTCTCTCGCCCACATGAGAAATTTATTTAGACAACTTCGAAAAAAACGCTTTGCATACGAACCACTCGTAGAGGTTCGTATTTCAAAAGATGCCCTTCTGTACAACTTGAATGTATTTGCCAGCTGTGCTCCACAGTGGGGAATTGCACCAGTACTCAAAGCAAATGCGTACGGACATGGACTTGTGGATGTTGCACGTATCCTTGAAGACAAACCTGAAATTTCTTTTTTTGTTGTGGATTCATACTACGAGGCACTCGTGTTGCGCAACGAAGGTTTGCGCACTCCAATTTTGGTTATTGGATACACGCTAACGAATAACATTTTAGAAAGTACTCTTTCAGATGTTGCATTTACGGTTGGTTCTATAACGCAACTTCGGGAACTTGTTGAAAAAAAAGTACGACAAGCGCTTCACTTAAAAATAGATACAGGTATGCACCGACAAGGTATAGCACTGTCTGATGTTCCTTCTGCTCTTGATCTTGTGCTTAAAAATAGAAGTGTGCGCATTGAAGGTGTGTGTTCGCATTTTGCCGATGCGGATGGAGAAGACGACGCATTCACTCGAGAGCAAATTCGTCAATGGAATGAATTTACCAAAACATGGCGTACACGTATTCCCGATACAAAGTATTATCACATCAGCCACACGGCGGGTATGCGTTTTGTGAAAGAAATTTCTGCAAATGTCGGACGGCTCGGCATTGGGCTCTATGGTATTGCATCGGGCACAAACCTGAAACCAGCGCTTGAAATGAAAACGCGTGTGACGGCTCTGCGTCTTGTGCCAAAAGGTGAAACCGTCGGATACAACAACACATGGACTGCAAAGCATGACACACTTGTTGCCACCATTCCTGTTGGATACTACGAAGGTGTTGATAGACGCCTTTCAAATAAAGGTTTTGTACAAGTGAAAGGTAGTATGTGCCCCATTGTCGGTCGTGTGAGTATGAACATGACGACTGTTGATGTAACAGATGTAACCGATGTACAAGAAGGAGGTGAGGCGATTGTTATGAGTATTCATCCAGAAGATAAAAATTCGATTATGAATATGGCACAAACGTGCAACACCATTCCGTACGATATTCTGGTACATATTCCGTCGACTCTACGGCGTGTCATGATATAGTACCTGCCACATGCCAGACAACTATTTTAAAGGGAAAAAAATAACACTGATGGGTCTCGGACTCCTTGGGCGAGGAATTGGTGATGCGATTTTTTTGGCACAACATGGTGCGGAGCTTTGTGTGACAGATATGAAAACCGTTGAACACTTGGCTTCGTCAGTTGAGAAGCTGAAAAGTTTTCCAAACGTTTCATTTACGCTCAGCGAACACAAACTCACCGATTTTCAAAACCGCGATATTGTTATTCGCGCCGCAAACGTGCCACCTGATTCAACATTTCTTGCTGAAGCAAAAAAATACAACACACCAATTGAACAGAGCGTGTCTCTTTTTGTGCGTCTTTTACACGAATACAAAAAAGGACTTGGAAAAGAAAAAGAGAAATATCTTATTGGCGTGACAGGAAGTAAAGGGAAGACAACAACCACGCATTTGATTGCAGAAATGCTCATTCGTGCGTTTCCACACAAGCGCGTGCGTATGGGAGGAAATATTCAAGGAGTTTCAACGTTGTCATATTTAGATGACCTACAACCAGATGACATATTTGTGCTTGAACTAGATTCGTGGCAACTGCAGAGTTTTGGAGACTCAAAAATGAGTCCGCATGTGTCTGTATTTACGACATTCATGCCAGACCATATGGACTACTACTTGAAAGCTACCAGCGATAACGCTGGGAGCGATACGATTAGTGCGAGCGGTGGCTCGCGCATTATCAAGCAAGCCGACCTCGGTGTCGCCAAAGGCGACTCGGCTTATGGTGGGGATACCTTAACAGCGCCGGAGGCGCTAGAGAAAGCAATGGATCGTTATTTCAACGACAAGGCAAATATATTTTGTTTTCAAGGAGAAAAGGATATGTGTTTTATAGGAACGAGTGTGTCACCGTGGGTTGAAAAACACCACCCACACCACGCACCACGTCTCAAATACGGCGAGAAGAAAATGTTTCCATCCCACTCACTGTCACTACAAGGGAAACACAACGAAGAAAACATCACACTCGCCGCATCCGCGGCTCGTGAATTAGGTGTTCCAGAAAATATAATTGAAGATGTTGTTGCTAGTTTTGCTGGAGTGGCGGGGCGTTTGCAGTTTGTGTTTGAAAAAGAAGGGGTAAAGTACTACAACGACACGACGGCAACAATGCCAGAGGCAACAATGGCGGCGCTACGCGCTTTAAGCTCGAAATCCGAAACTCGAAATCCGAAAGAAAGAAATATTATTTTGATTATGGGTGGTATGGACAAACAACTTCCTATGGGGGAACTCATGAATGAATTACCACAACATTGCCGTGCACTTGTTTTATTGAAAGGGGTAGGAACGACGCGCATACGCCCTCTGATTCACGATGAGGATTTTGATTCTGTAACAGAAGTTGAGAGTATGCAGGAGGCGGTTACAACGGCGCGTCGCGCTGCGCGAGTCGGTGATACAATACTACTGAGCCCCGCATTTTCGTCAAAAGGAACGTTTATCAACGAATATGACCGTGGGGATCAGTTTATGAAGGCAATTCAAAAAATCTAGTATGGGCCATCTTTTTCAATCGAGCGACAAACTTCCATTCCATGTCTCCATAGGAGCTGTGCTTACTGATGAGCAGGGACGTGTGTGTTGTCATTTTTTTAATAGCGACACAATGCTTGCTTCACGTGGAATAACAGGAGCAATCCACCTACTGATGCGTGAGACACTTGAACCAGGAGAAACTATAGAAGGAGCACTCGTGCGTGGTCTTCGTGAAGAATTTGGTGCAACAGGTGTTATACGAGGATATCTTGGGTCAATTCAATCGACATTTCCACGACCCTCAAGTGGTAGTATGGTTGAGAAAACAACCCTCTACTTTCATGTAGAGAAGCAAAGCCTTGACGAATCATTGCGAGCGAAAGACGATCTTGAGGCGGGGAGCGTTATTCAGTGGATTGAGCCGAAAGAATTACACGATATTTTTATTGAACAAGGAAAACGATTTGAACGAACAGATTTAGATGAATCAAAAATTATTGCAAGCTATATCAACCATGTCGCTCAATCTTAATAAAACAAAACACATTCACTTCATCGGCGTTGGGGGCATTGGTGTTTCTGCTATGGCACGGATGATGAAGTACCACGGTAAACACGTGAGTGGTTCGGATAGAGTACTGTCGCCCATTACACACGACCTGGAAAACATTGGTGTGCGTGTGCGACCAGGGCACGATGAACACCATGTTCCATTGTTTGCTGATTTGGTCGTGTATTCGCCAGCAATTGCAGGGGACAATCCAGAAATGATTCGTGCGCGAGGTTTGCATATCCCCACGCTTTCATATCCAGAAGTACTTGGAGAAATTTCAAAAGAAGCTTTTACCGTTGCGGTATCGGGTACACATGGAAAGACAACAACAACTGCAATGATTGCAGACGTGTTGGCAAAAGATATCAATCCAACGGTTATCGTGGGTTCCTTGCTCAAAGGGGGACGTAGTAATTTTGTTCCGGGGCATACAAAACGTTTTCTTGTTGAGGCGTGCGAGTACAAACGTTCTTTTTTACATTTGCATCCGAGTGTGTTGGTGATTACCAACATTGACGAAGACCATTTGGATTACTACAAAGATTTGAAAGATATTCAAAGTGCGTTTCGAGAGTTGGCCCTCAAAGTGCCTTCGTATGGTGCCATTGTGTGCAACACCGATGATTCTGTTGTACAAGAAACACTCGCTGGTATTTCAGTTCCTATACTCAACTACATGGCGCATTACAATCCAGACCGAGAACTTTTTGTGTTTGGTGAACACAACACAAAGAATGCCGCTATTGCACACACTGTCGGTGAATTTTTCAGTGTTCCCGAAGAAACTATCAACGACGCGCTCGCGAATTTTCGGGGAACATGGCGGAGAAGTGAATATAAAGGACGTACCACACGGGGAACAGAAGTATTTGATGACTATGCACATCACCCACAAGAAATTCGTACCACGCTCGCTGGTTTTAAAAAACGATTTCCTGATAAAAATATTGTTGTTGTGTTTCAGCCACATCTCTACAGCAGAACAAAAACTTTTTTTAACGATTTTGCAGAAAGTTTTCATAATGCCAACAGGGTTCTTTTGGCACCAATTTACGCGGCACGAGAAGCGCACGACCCTTCAATATCCCACCACATGCTGGGCGATGCGTTGCGACAGTATGGTAAACAGGTAGAATCATACGAAACGCTTGATGCACTCTCGCACACGCTTTCTCGAAGTGTTGAGCCGAACGATGTTGTTATAACGATGGGCGCAGGAGACATTTACAAAGTTGGCGAACGCCTATTGGTATAGCGTTGACTTATGTAGATATTTCTGGTATTTTATTTTAGGAAGTTCAATAATAACTACGCAGGAATACGGGGGTTCATGTGAATAGGCTCAAGGAATTCTACAGCGATCTTCACTGGAAGTACTCGGGATGGTGGGCGAAGCTTCTGTTGTTCGTCATGGCGCTACTCCGTTTCATTCCGGAGCTCGTTCTGTTTGGTCTCGTGAGCGCACTCGTTTCATTTTCAAGTACGATGTACAGCATTGCCACTACAGTGTGGGCGATGCGCAAGGGCTGGGATGATCTCGCTGCAGAAGATTCGGTACGGCTCGAAAAAGCCTTTTGGTTTGTCTTTCTGTGGTTGCCACTAGGACTACCTTCGGCGATTCTCGCTTTGATGAGCGCTCTTCTCGCAGGGGGCTTCAATACGTTCTTGTCGGCAAACCAATGCGACGTTGTCTCTACGGTTCTTGCGAAGATGAGGTTTAAAAAAACGGCGTTTCAAATTGCGCAGGCGGGCCTCCTCAGAAATCCGAGTCAGCACACGAGAGCCCTTCTCACAATGACATCGCTCGAGTGCCTGCCACAGGATTACCCGAGCAAACCGTCGGCAATCTTCATCGGCCTTGCAGCCGTAGAAGAGATTGCCGCCGAGCTTGTCGTCTCTGGTTCGTTGTATGAAAAAAAACAGGCCGGTCGCATCTTCAACAGAATCGCGGACTTTCTTGAGAAGGAAGGTCCAAATCAGGGGATGCGCGTGGCAAAAATCCGTGAATTTACTCGGAGACTGAACGCCGGGCTCGGTCTCGATGATCAGCTTCTCAAGCATCCGTGAATGTAGTTTCGTCCTGTGAGGGAGTTTTCCTCGCAGGACATTTCGTTTTATAGTATACATATCCTATGGAAGAAAATCTCGGAACACTTTTTATAGTCGGTACACCAATTGGGAACTTGGAAGACGTAACTCTTCGTGCACTTCGCACGCTTAAAGAAGCGGATGTTATTTTTTGTGAAGATACACGTGTGACCAAACGACTTTTAGATAAGTATGACATTCACACACGCACATCCTCGTTGAATGCACGTACCGAACACGCAAAAATTGGTTCAGTGATGGGGGCGCTCACTGAAGGAAAAAAAGTTGCACTGGTGTCTGATGCGGGAACTCCGGGAATTTCAGACCCAGGGTCTCTTGTAGTTTCAGTTATTCGAGAAAAAATGCCCGACGTGCGTATTGAAGCAATTCCAGGACCTTCGGCATTAACAACTGCGCTCTCCATCGCTGGGGTACCTATTGCTGACTTTGTATTCCTCGGATTTTTACCTCACAAGAAAGGACGGCAAACTCTTTTTAAAGAAATAGCAGAATCAAAACGTGCAACAGTGTTTTATGAATCACCCCACAGAATAATGAAGACACTCGCCGTGCTTGCAGAATCACTTGATGCAACACGAACTATTTCAATCGCGCGTGAACTTACCAAAATCTATGAAGAAATTGTACGCGGAAATGCACAAGAAGTATTGGCCCACTTTGAAACACGGAAGGAAAAACAAAAAGGTGAGTTTGTAGTTATTGTATCCAGCAAAAAGTGAGTTTACCTGCCCCGTAGCGAGCCCTGCCTGCGGCAGGCAGGTGTACTCTGCTACTGGGGTGGTGATTGTATCGGGGGAATAGTGTTCTATATAAGGACGTATCTATTTTTGTTTTTCATTTCATTCGATATATCGAATGAAATAGTGCGATATATCGCACTAGAAAAAAGAAATGCGTAGCAAAAAATATGGGTATGTACCGATATATTGGTACATACCAAAAATAAAGAAAATAGAAACTGGCCGCTCAACAGGGTATATCCAACACTCACCTCACCATGATTTCCCGTTTACACATTTGGTAAGACGGTGAGCGCGGGATATACTCTCTGGTATGACCAAAAAACAGACCACGGTTCTCATTGTACTCGGCATTATTCTGAGCATTGGACACGTTATTGCCATTCCTCTTATGTGGAAAGAATGGATAAGTGTTCTGGGGGGCCTATTTCTTCTTGGGTGGGGACTTTATTTACGGTACGAAAAAAAATCTTCAACACAACCAACTGATATTCAGGCATGAACACGGCACCACAAAAAAAGAAAGTAATGCCCCATGCACACAAGATTGTTGTGGGGTCTTTGGTGACTGCCACCATTCTGTGCGTAGGTTTTTTTGTTGCACCAAATGTCTTTTCTTCAACATACACGCGGATGGCCGAGCGCGCAGAGGTGCTTGCTGAAAAAATAGAGAAAAAAGAAGTTCCTGATGTTGTACATATGCCAACACCAGAACCCATGAAGGCAATTTATATGTCGCAGTGTGTTGTCGGTACACCTTCATTCCGTGACAAGCTCGTGGTACTTATTGATGAGACAGAACTCAACAGTGTCATTATTGACGTAAAAGATTTTTCAGGAAAGATTGGATTTACAACTGACAACCCAATTCTTGCCCCTGCGGTGTCGGACGCGTGCGGAGCGCGCGACATGAAAGCATTTATTAAAACACTCCACAGTAAAAATATATATGTTGTTGCCCGCATTACTGTTTTTCAAGACCCGTACTACACATCAGTGCATCCAGAGCTTGCGGTGAAGAAAGCGAGCGACGGAAGTGTGTGGAAAGACCACAAAGGTTTGGCATTTATTGATGTCGGAGCAAAACCATTTTGGGAATATATTGTGGAGCTCGGACGTGAATCATACAAGATTGGATTTGATGAACTCAATCTTGATTACGTTCGGTATCCAAGTGACGGTAACATGAAAGATATTGCATTCACATTTTCGAAAGGAGTATCAAAAGCAGAAATGTTGGAGCGATTTTTTTCATTCTTCTATGAATCTTTTGCTACGGGTGAAACACCAACATCTGGGTTACGTCCCTCACGCCGTGATTCGTCAGATATAACTCGGCCAGCTCTTTCTGTTGATTTATTTGGATATACAACAACAAACACTGATGACCTCGGTATTGGACAAGTGCTTGAACGCGCGTTGCCATATTTTGATTTTGTCATGCCAATGGTATATCCATCACACTATAATTCAGGATTCATTGGTATTGCGAAGCCCGCAACAAGTCCATATGAAGTGGTGAAGTATTCCATGGACAGATCCACACAGCGCGCGCGACTTTTGGGTGCCGCGGAGGTCTCAACAGCAACGTCGACAATTATGGTTTTCTTGCGTGAGCAATCGCAAAAAGGACACGGTAATATCAACGCACAACAAATGCGTCCATGGTTGCAAGATTTTGATATGGGGGCAACGTATACTCCCGAAATGGTGCGCGCACAAATGCAGGCAACATATGATGCCGGCCTGACTTCATGGGCCCTCTGGGATGCGGGGAATACGTATACACGCGCCGCACTCTTGAATCAATAACGTTTTCCATACACCTTGCCGTTCATTATTTTTTGATGTATGGTGTCATCAGATTACAAAAGAAGGAGGTGAAAATGAACCCCGTATCTCAAACTTTTTTACAGGACATGGTTATCAGGGACCATGCCGTAAGAAGGTTCAAGGAGCGTGGTCGGATAGTTGGGTGGAGACCTCTGCCAGGACTTTCAGTACTTGAAGAGATTCGGTTTCTTCTCCTACTTGCTGAGCCCTGCTGGTGTATACCAGGAGAGAGAAGGCATCTTCGGAAACGAAGATACGATTGGCTCTATGGTCCAAGTACGCTTTTCCTGCACATTGGTCCATGGAGATTTGTTGCACACACGCGCGGGGCTTTGTTTACCGTAGAGCTAGATATACCTCCCTATGGTGTGGAAGTGCTCGGTGGTGTTCTCGGTGCTTTTTTGAAAACCTCACCACTCTTTAAACTCGAAGAAGTTGCTCGGCACAATGCTGGGCGACACCACAACAACCACTTTTTCTTGGGGGGTGACGATGTTTCTCAATAGGTGGGGTTGGTTCCGTTGGAGAACGAGCATCAAGGCGGGAGACATTGCTCTCCTCCTTGTTGGTTACCGTACAGGAACGGTGACTGTGCGAGTGGAACGTCGTGGAAAGGCACTTCAGTGGAGGACCATTGGCTTTCTCAAGGGTCGGGAAGAGGAGGTCTTTGAGAAAGTTATCATGTGCCAGTCGGAGATTGAGCGCATGCTCCATGTCTTGGCGCGCGGATTCGGACTCGCTGGTTTCACGAAGTGCGAGCCCGACGACGAGCGCAAGAAGATGGGGTGGATCGCGTTCCGTCTTGTCTGACCTCTTCTCCATCGTGTTCTTTTTGAAAAACACACAGGCTTCACGCCGAGCCGTCCGCAAGGACAGCTCGGCGCTTTTTCTTTTTGCTCGTTGTGCTTCTTGCCCCGTGAGATAACCTATCCAATATATACAATACTGATGGGTGTGGTGAGTAAATATCTCATGGGGTATACTACAGATAGTTCACTATGTTCTATTTTCACGCACATGTTTGATCCAAATCGTATTACGTACATCGGTGAAACGGACTACCGCAACAAGCGAGTGAAGTTTGGTATTAAAGCAAAAGACCGGCTTCGCCACGTGTACACCATCGGAAAGACGGGAACAGGTAAATCAACACTTCTTGAAAATATGGCTGTGCAAGATATTCAGAACGGCGAAGGGTTTGCGTTTCTTGACCCGCACGGAAAAAGTGCCGACTTACTTTTGGATTACATTCCAGAAAACCGCATTAATGATGTGGTGTATTTTGCGCCATTTGACCTCAATAACCCCGTTGCGTTTAATGTGATGGAAGATGTTGGTCCTGATAAGCGCCACCTTGTGTTGGCTGGTTTGATGTCTGCGTTTAAAAAGATTTGGGTTGATGCATGGAGTGCGCGTATGGAATACATTCTCAACAACACTATTTTGGCACTTCTTGAATATCCAGATTCAACACTTTTGTCTGTTAACCGTATGCTTGTTGATAAAGATTTTAGAAACAAAGTGGTCGCACACGTAACGGACCCGGGAGTGAAGGCGTTTTGGGAGCAGGAGTTTGCAAAATATACTGACAAATTTGCCGCAGAAGCAACACCTGCAATTCAAAACAAAGTCGGACAATTTACAGGTAATCCTGTTATTCGAAATATCATCGGTCAACCAAAATCTACCTTCAACATTCGTGACATGATGGACCAGAAAAAAATTCTTATCATCAATCTTTCAAAAGGACAGGTCGGTGAAGACAACGCAAACCTTCTTGGTTCAATGATTATCACAAAAATTTATCTTGCGGCAATGTCACGCGCCGACCTACGCGAATCAGAATTAAATAAACTACCAAATTTTTATTTGTATGTGGATGAATTTCAATCATTTGCAAATGAATCATTCGCCGACATTCTTTCAGAGGCACGAAAGTACAAATTGAATCTTACTATTGCACACCAATACATTGAGCAAATGAGTGATGAAGTACGTGCGGCTGTATTTGGCAACGTTGGGACACTGGTGACGTTCCGTGTCGGTGCGATTGACGCTGAATACCTAGAAAAGGAATTTTCACCAACATTTACTGCGGAGGATTTGGTGGGTATTGGTGCGTTCAAAATGTATTTGAAATTAATGATAGATGGAATGGCATCTGCCCCATTTTCAGCTGCTGGACTGTCTCCCATTACCCCTCCTGAAATATCATATCGTGATGTCGCCATTGGTCGTTCGCGAGCCCAGTTCTCGCGCCCACGAGCCATTGTTGAAGATGAGATTTTGAAATGGCACCAAAAACGTTTTAATGTTGCGGATGATCTTAAAAAAGAGAAAGAGAAAGAGGGAGAAAAATCTCCCCAGAGTCGTCCGCACGAAGAAGTTCGTGCTCATACACAGCAACCTACACATCGTTCTCAAAATCAGTCACACAACCAACCACAAAGACGTTTTAATGATACAAAACAAGCAAGCACGTCTATAGATAGGGAAACTGAGATTAGAAAAGCGGTATCTCTTTCGCACTTGCAACACCATGAAAAACCGCGAGAAAAAAAACCAAACAAGGGGCCGACACCAGAGCATCTTTCAGAATTGCGTCAGGCACTCTCGGCTGTTACAGGTAAAGCATCCACTTCAACCCCAGCTTCAATACCAAAGCCAGCTTTTGCACCAGTGTCAAATTCGGAGGCAACGCCTCCAAACGGAGGCGTTGCCTCCCAGGCGCAAAAACCTCCAGAAGAAAAACCAAAAGAGCAAAAAACAAACGAAGTTCCTGAGGCCGTGCTCAAGAAACTTTTTGAACGCGAAGGAGGAGAAAAATAATTTTAAAAAAACAGAGCCCCAGTCTCCATGTGGAGACTGGGGCTCTTTAGATTCTTTTTATCTCCGTATTGCTACAGTGTGCGGATATGATAAAAAATACACTATTATTTTTGTGCGCATTGGCCATGTTGCCAATGGTGACAAATGCGCAAATTATTATTAATGAAATCGCGTGGATGGGCACAACGGTATCGGCAAATGACGAGTGGATTGAACTTTATAATACGGGGGCAGAAAGCGTATCGTTGTCTGGATGGAAACTGTGGGCACAAGATGAAGATCCAAAAATTACTCTATCTGGCGAGATTCCGACAGGAGGATACTTTCTTCTTGAGCGTACCGACGATGAATCAGTTCTAGGTGTTTCTGCTGGGGTTATTTATACTGGAGGACTTGGTAATACCGGGGAAACATTGGAGTTATTTGATGCGAGTGGGGCGGTTGTAGATAGTGCCATTGGTGCTACAAACTGGTCTCTGGGAGGAGATAACACAGCCAAGAACACACCACAGCGACAAGCAGACAATTTGTGGATTACAGGGGTGCCAACTCCAGGTGTGCAAAACAGCACGGAACACATAGCGCCAAGTACGGGCGAAGTAAAAGGGGCAAGTACAAGCACAACATCAACCACGACAAAGAAGACCTCTGTGGGATATACACAAAACCTTTTTGTGTATGCGGGGGAAGATATGCAGGCAATTGCTGGCGCATATGCGTTTTTTGAAGGATACGGCGTTGATAGATTTGGTGAACACACCGGTGTGAGTAAGTATCGGTGGTCATTTGGAGACGGTGACGATGGAGAAGGAAAAAGTACTTCTCACATATACAGATTTCCGGGAACATATACAGCCGTAACATCAATTTCAGCACAATATCAACACGCACACGATGGTGTTTCTGTTCATGTTATATCTGCGGACGTGTCACTTTCTTCCGTACTCTATGGTGAAGATGGATACGTTGAAATTTCTAACAATAGTGATGTGGCGTTAGACCTTTCGTTATGGAAATTACAAGCAGAATATGCAGAAGGTAAAAAGCGCGGACACGTATTTACAATTCCCATGACTACCACTATCGCACCGCACACAAAGGTTCCATTTCCCGCAACGATAACAAAAGTGCAGTTGAAAGAAACAGATCGTGTGGCACTCATCTATCCAAATGGAAAAGAAGCGGCGGCTTTTGAAGGTGTTCTCTACAATATTGAGGATATGAAGGCGCGCATTTCAAAAAAGAAATAACATATGTGGCCATTTGTGCTTTTATGGTTTGTGATTATTCTCGGAACCACTCTGTTGGTTGCGTACCAGCACTTTTTTGAAACACACAAAACTAATTCTATAGCAGACATAGCGGGCGAAATAGAAATTATTGAAGAATTCAGGTAAGTCCAAAGTAATAGAAGTTAGGGGTTAGAGGTTGGGAGTTGGTGGTTAGTTTTGGTTTGGTTTTTTTGGTAGTTCTGGCAGGACGTTGTGGCGTGGTAGGATAGGGGAATGGAACCGCGTCGAATACTCATATTTTCCCTCATGTATCTGCCGTTTGTTGGCGGAGCAGAGTTGGCGGTGAAAGAAATTACCGACCGAATCAACCCCTCTGAAATGGAGTTTGACATGATTACTCTACGAGCCGACAGCACACTTCCTATTGTTGAGAGAATGGGGAATATTACCATCCACAGAATTGGTCCTTCGAAACGGGGAATGTCGCATCAAGATCTAAAACGTTTTCCGTGGTATTTCATCAAAATTCTCTACCCAATTCTTGCCGCACGTAAAGCGCTCTCGCTTCATAAGACAAAACCATATGATGCGATGTGGTCTTTGATGACGTACATGGGATTTCCAGCTGTGCTCGCGCGTATGTTTGGAATGAAGGTTCCGTTCATATTGACACTTCAAGATGGAGATACTGTTGAACACATAACATCACGTCGTCGTATTCGGTTTGTGTCCCCGCTCTTAAAAAAGATTTTCCGTGACACGGCGTGTGTACAGGCAATTTCAAACTTTCTTGCGGATTTTGCTCGTGCTATGGGTCATACAAAAAAAGTAGTTGTTATTCCTAATGGGGTAACCATTTCACAGTACCTCGCTGTTTCATCTGACAGTGTGGAACGTGTTAAAGGCGAACTTAAAAAAAAAGATGACGAAATATTTTTGGTCACCACATCACGACTTGTTGAGAAGAATGGAATTACGGATGTCATTTCTGCGCTCCCATTACTTCCAGAGAATATTCGTTTTATTTTGTGCGGTGAAGGACCACTTCTTGATACATTACAACAACAGGCAAAAGATCTTGGTGTGAGGGAGAGAATTATATTTTTAGGAAACATGTCGCGCGAACTGCTTCCTTCGTATCTCCATGCGTCAGATATTTTTATTCGGCCGTCTCTATCAGAGGGGTTGGGAAGTAGCTTCCTAGAAGCGATGGCTGCTGGACTTCCAGTGATTGCTACACCTGTCGGTGGTATTCCCGACTTTTTGTTTGATGTTGAGGAATACGGAGACAAAGCAACGGGTGTTTTTTGTGAAGTACACAATCCTGAAAACATTGCCTTTGCTGTGAAGCGACTTATTCAAGATGTTGGTATGCGTCAAAGGATTTCTCAGAATGGTCGAGCACTTGTTGTTGAAAAATATGATTGGGACATAGTTGCGCGGTCAATGAAGGATACTCTAGAGAGTGTTTCGTTAGGCGAGGTTTCCAGCTATTATAAAAAAGAGTCAAATAAAGAAAAATGAGCAGAAAAATATACCACCACAAGTTCTATAATTCGATAGAACTATAGAAAGATAGAATTATAAAATGCGTGATACCGTACAAAAATGAAAATTTTGATAGCAACAGGGATATACCCACCACATGCAGGCGGACCGTCATACTATGCGGAGAGTTTGAAAAATGAATTTGAAAAACTCGGCCACAAAGTTACCGTACGAACTTTTTCTATCGAACGACATCTCCCAACAGGTATTCGTCATCTCGTCTATTTTTTCAAAACATTTCCCGCATATCTTTTTACTGATTGGACACTTGTTCTCGACACATTCAGTGTTGGTATACCAATAGGGTGTATGCGGAAACTTTTTGGAGGTGTCGCAATTCTCCGCACTGGAGGAGATTTTTTGTGGGAACAATTTGTTGAACGAACGGGAAAGAAAATTACATTTACCGACTTTTATAACCACGAAGGAGAATTTACTACGAGAGATAAAGTTATAAAGCGACTCACTCAAATATTTCTTCAATCGCTTACACATATTGTCTTTAGTACCGAGTATCAAAAAAATATATGGCAGAAGTCATATGATTTTCACACCATCCCAACGAGTATCATTGAAAATCAATACGATCTTAGTCCACAACAATCGATTACTCAGAAAGAAACAAAAGAATTTATTACGATTAGTCGGCCGATGAAATTAAAAAATGAAGAACTATTACAGCAAGCATTTAAAATTGCCCAAAAGAAAGTTCCTACTATTACACTTACTGTAGACCACAATATTCCCCGAAACGAAGTTATGAACCGACTCAGAAGCGCCTATGCAGGTGTTGTTGTTTCACTAAGTGAGATTAGTCCTAATTTTGTTATTGAGTTGTTGTCGATGGGTAAACCGGCGATTGTTACAAAAGAAAACGGTATTCTTAATAGGATAGGGTCAGCGGTTATTGCTGTTGACCCTCTAAATGTCGAGGAAATTGCGAATGCAATTATTACCATTGCTGACGACGCAACGTATTTGCAGTATCAAGAAAAAATTAACCAATTATCAATTCGTAGACCTTACTCAGTTCTTGCCAAAGAGTTTATTGTCCTTGCAAGTAGTTTTTTACAGAAACACTAAAGAGTAAGTGTTTTCATCCATTCGTACGTTTTTTTCAATCCATCATTCCAGGGTGTTTTTGCTTTCCATCCAAGTAGGTTTTCAGCTTTTGAAGCATCTACATCTTCAAAGATTGTTTGATTTTTTCTTTGTGGAATAAAAAGTATTTCGGAGGATGAGTTGGTGAGAGATTTAATATCCTCGGCCATTTTAATTGCTGAGATGCGCTCAGTGGTTGAAAGATTAAAGATTTGTCCAAGAGCCTTTTCCTTATTTGAAAGTGGTGCAACTGTTCCTTCGACAAGGTCATCTACAAACGTAAGTGTACGCTCTTGTTTTCCGTCACCATGAACAGTGATAGGTAGTCTCAACATTGCTTGTTTAAAGAATACAAATGCGCCGAGTGCCTCTCGCATACCTTCGCCATAAATTGTTGCATAACGAAGTATTGTCCATGGCATGTCATAATTTAGACCATATCATCGTACAATCCATTCTCCCGCATACTTACTACATGCGTATAATTCAGATGGATTCGGTAGTGTTGTATCCTCGTTTTCTGGATGTTCTGTAACGTTACCATAGACACAACATGTTGAAGTATAAATAAGCCACTTATTATGTTTTGCACATGCATATGCGACATTGTGTGTACCGTCAACATTCACTGCAGTGCCTTTGTAACTTCCAGAGAGGTCAACCATCCGTGTCATGTCGGCTTCGGCGGCGATGTGATACACAACATCTACAGTGGCAACCGCAGCTTCAACTTGATCTCGATTTAATAAATCAAAACCATCTTGTATATCAAAACCGGTCACTGTATGTCCGAGTGAAATAAGACTCTCTTTAACCTTACGTGCAATAAAACCTCGATCACCAGTAAGTAGTATCTGCAGTTTCTCTTTCTTTAAAAAATCCATAATAAGAAATTATAGTGGTAAATACCCATTAACCCACAGAGAATACCATTGTTAGTGTGCCGTGAGAAGAGTGCTTTCATATGCTAAAATGGTCTTCTCTAGCAGAGAATCACTACCTATGAAAGTTATCTCTATTGGTTCAGACAAAAACCTTTTTATTGAAGGAAGTCCTGTTCGCGCCCGAATGGCATTCTACGGTCAGGCGTGCGATGAGTTGCACATCATTGCTCCTGGGGTTGGTGAGGTTCAAAAAATATCTCAGAATGTATTTTTACACCCTACAGGAACGACCAATCCGTGTATGCGGATTCGTCGCGCGGTTGCAGTAGGAAAATCTCTTTCCAGCTGTGACCTGATTACCGCACAAGATCCTTTTGAGTATGGTATTGCGGCGCTGCGGTTGGGGAAAAAGCTCGGTTTGCCAGTTGAATTACAAGTACACACAGATATTGGTAGTCCGTATTTTGGTAAAGGTTTTTCAGGTCAAGAGATACGAAACAAACTACGTATGATTGGTGTGGCCTCTCGACTTCGTCGTGCGGCATCTGTTCGTGTTGTTTCTGAACGTGTGGCAAAAGTCGTCCATGCTATGGGAGTGGCCCCCGAACGAATTTCCGTACTCCCTATGTTTGTAGCAACAGACCAGACGCCTCGTGTCCAACGTGCTCCATCAACAAAAGAGAAAGTAATTCTTATGGTTGGAAGATTGGAAAAAGAAAAGGATTATCCGACGGCACTTTCTGCATTTGCACGCGTGCACGCACAGATGCCTGATGCAAAACTATATATTGCACACAAAGGAAGTCAGCGATCCCACATTTTTACGCTCGCACGAAAATATAACTTGGAAAATGCAATTATATTTCTTGGTTTTGTACAAGATCTTACACCGCAACTAACAGAGGCACATGTTTTTCTTCACACATCTCGATATGAAGGTTTTTGTGCATCTATGGCAGAAGCAGCTCTTGCTGAAGTACCGATCGTGTCGACAAACGTTGGTATCGCGGGCACGGTGCTACGAGATGAGGAACACGGACACATAGTTCCCGTGGGTGATGTTCAAAAGATAGCCAATGCACTTATTGATACACTCGCGCATCCTCAAAGAGCCCACGAGAGGGCCCTCCTTGCGGCGGGAGTGGTTTCTCAACTTTTGTTGTCATCAGAATTATATGTCGCCAAACTTAAACAGAACTGGAGCGCAATCAAAAAATAACACATGCGGTTACTCATCATTACTCAAGTACTTGATACAGAGCATCCAATCCTCGGTTTTTTTCATGCGTGGATTGAGGAGTTTGCAAAACACTGTGAATCAGTGATTGTTATTTGTTTACAGGAGGGAAAACACTCGTTGCCCAAAAATGTTCGAGTGCTTTCATTAGGAAAAGAAAAGAAAGTATCACGAATCCAGTATCTCAAACGCTTTTTTAGATATATTCGTGAAGAACGTGATAATTACGATAGTGTGTTTGTACACATGAATCAGATATACGTCATTCTCGGTGGATTGTTATGGAGGTTGTGGAAAAAGCAAATTGCTCTTTGGTACATGCACAAACATGCGTCGCTCTCGCTTCGTATCGCGACTCCTTTGGTGCACACTATTTTTACCGCATCTCCGGAAAGTTTTCCGTTGCGCACTCGTGCCGTCCAGTACGTCGGACACGGCATAGATACGGACCTCTTTACCTTTCGTACACACCGCACAAGTGATGAACTGCACCTTGTTACTGTAGGAAGAATATCTCCGGTGAAAGACTTGGAAACAGTCGTTGATGTGATATCTGTGATGCACAAAAATGAAGCACACTGTTTGTTGTCTATTGTTGGTGATGCAGAAACAAGATCACAACACACCTACAAACACAGCATTATTGAGCGCATTAAAGACCGTGAGATTGAGGCGTTTATTTCTTGGAAAGGTTCACAATCACACGCTGAGATTGCAAATATCGTTGGTGAGGCAGATGTGTTTATTCATGCGAGTCGTACAGGTAGTTTAGATAAAGTTGTTTTGGAAGCACTTGCCGTTGGTACACTGCCAGTAACCTGTGATCCAACACTTGCAGAAGACCTGTCCGAAGATCTCAAACGGGTTTGTTGTGTGCCTCAAAGCGACGTGCAGGCATATGTGCGAGCCCTTATGTTTATCCGCGCATTGTCGGATGAAGAATCAGACCGTTTACGTGAGGGGGGTAGAGAGTATGTGCTACACAATCACTCGCTATCGGCGCTTATCCCGAAAATACTTTCCTATTTGTAAGTACATGCCGGGGTTCAAAAACATGATATAGTTTTGCCTATGGATGCCCAAAAAACATTTGAAAATAATCGCTGGCTGTCGGGAAATCAAAAGGCTCAGTTTAGACACCAAGCTTGTTTAGATATGGTTGTTGATGGGTCGGTTCTTGATGTCGGTTGTGGGGACGGTCTGTTGCTCTCCATGCTTGCTGAAAAAGGGATATTGGGCGAAGGCATTGATTTTTCTGAGGAGGCGGTACAGAAATGTGTATCTCATGGCGTGCGCGCCACACAACATGATTTAAACGGAAAATTACCCTTTCCTGACAACTCATTTGATTACGCAGTCGCTCTAGATGTACTCGAGCATCAATTTGACCCGCTTTTTTTGTTGTGTGAAATGACCCGCGTTTCACGAAAAAATGTTATCATCGGAGTTCCAAATTTTTCTTCATTTCCTGCACGTTTTCAAACTCTTTTTGGACGCGTTCCTGAAAATAATAGACCAAATAAAGGCCATGTGTATTGGTTTAATTATCACGTGTTACAGAATATGGCATCACAAGCAGGTCTTCGTGCGGTGGTATGTAGTATGAATACGTTCAAACCATTGTCCTTCTTCGGCACGGTTTTTCAACGAGCGTTTCCAAACATGTGTGCATTATCTTTTGTTATTTGTTTTACGAAATCATCATGAACCCATCTACAAAACAATACACACTATCGTTTTTCACACAGAATGGTTTTCCAACAGAGAATCCATTCCCTGGTAAACGCCTTTTACATGTTGGATGTGGGCATTCGAAAATATCGGGAGCTCTTGGTATGGACGTGCTAGCATTGCCCGAAGTTGATGTGGTACATAACCTTGATGTAGTACCGTGGCCATTGCAAGACGCTTCAGTAGATATCATTTTTGGACACAGTGTTCTCGAACACGTGACTGACATTGTCGCGTTTATGGACGAGGCGTGGCGCGTACTTGCTCCAAGGGGGAGGCTCATTGTTGCGGTTCCGTATTTTCGCTCGACTGACAGTTTTACGGATATTACACACAAGCATTTTTTTACATCGGAATCACTGGACTATTTTTTTGTAGAGAACACACCTAAATCACATTTTCAATACAGTGCTCACACATGGAAACGTATTGGTTTTTGGTATGGGTGGCCAGCACGGTCTCGTGGTTTTTTTACGCGATTATTTAAACGCTTTATTCAAAATCATAATCTATTCTACGATAGAAAGTTGTCGATTCTTGTACCCATTAAAAATCTTGTCTGGGAAATGGAACCAATAAAAAAATAAATCTGACATGAGTCAACGCATTGGAGTAATTGTAGATCCGTACGAAGAACACGAGCCGTCTGGTTTGGCGTACGTGACCGCCGAATATTTACACGGGCTTATACAATATGCACCACAATACGAATATGTGGTGTATACAAAACAGCCTTTTACACTTTTTCCTCTTTCACACAACGTACATAATGTCATTATTTCAAAATCGTTTCTTGGAAAAAATTTCTACTTTCTGAAAGAATATTTTTTTCATAGAGAGCGTTTTCCTGATGTGTTGATTTTTAACATGCCGTTGCTACCCCTCGTTCTTCCTAAGAATATAAAAACAGCGGTGTATTGTCACGAAGTACTCTACGAACCAGAGACGGCGGGGTGGAAACAGTGGTTTGTACACAAAATATGGCGCACTTTAGCTCACCCCACAATGAAGCGTGCTCGAGTTATTTTTACAGCAACGCACGCCACCGCACAGGAAATTGCAGACACATATCACACATCGTTAAACAAAATAAAGGTTGTTCCACACGGAATTCGTGAGGTACCCCAAGATATTGCACCACAAACATTTTTTAAAGGACCATACTTTTTGTTTGTTGGCCGTACAAAATATAAGAAAAATATGCACGGCATCATTGAAGGTTTTATTCGCTTTAAAGAACGAACACATGCACCCCACATACTTTGTTTGGCGGGAAAGACAAAAGATACACCATATCTTATGGGTCTTATAGAAGAAGTTTCTCGTCGGGGGTTTGGGGGGTCTCTTATTCGTACAGGATATGTTTCTGAAAAAGAGTTACTGTCACTACTCAAGAGTGCATCTGCATTTGTTTTTTGTAGTCTCGCGGAAGGTTTTGGTCTTCCTATTCCAGAAGCAATGAGTGTTGGGGTTCCTGTTATTACATCCAATATTCCAGTGTTATCTGAAGTTGCAGGTGGTGCGGCACTCTTGGTTGACCCCTACAATCCGGACACTATAGCGAGTGCGATGGAAAAAATTATCTCAGACACAAAATTACGAACAGAGCTTGTTGAAAAAGGTCTTCGGCATGTACAAAAATATACATGGGACACGGCATCGACGCTATTTACACAAGAGATTATTGCTATAGTGAATACATGAAACCTTTACTGTTGTACGTTAATCCGACTTTTCAGAGAGAAGAAGCACGTGTTTCTCCTCTTATGTATCCATTCTGGGGTGATAGCTCACACAAGACCGTTTCTTTTGGAGGAGCTTTCTCACAACATCAATTTGATACCTCATACTATAACGTTACAGACAACCCAGATATGTGTGATTGTCATTTTCTCCCGTTTAACTTTTGGGGGTTACAAAAAAAGAATCCTACTCGAATCAGTGAAACCGTTGCGTGTGCCAAACAACACAACAAACCACTACTTATTGATGCGTTTGGAGACACTATGCGTCCAATAGATATTCCAAATAGTATTGTTTTACGATTTGCTCAATATCGAAGATTGCTGACAGATCGAGATATTATTATTCCGGCATACATTGAGGATCTTTTAGAGTCAAGTCAAAACAACGTACTCACACTTCGTACAAAAGGAGCCATTCCTTCGATTGGTTTTGTTGGGTGGGCTAGTCTTTCTGTTGGAAAACACTTAAGAACATATATAAAAGAAGGTTTTATTCGTGCACGGTCACTCGTATTTTTAAAGGATGGAGTGTTTCGTAAGGGTATTTTCCTTCGTAGGGAAGTACTAAAAAAACTTTCACATTCAGGAGGTATTAGTACAGTATTTCAAACACGAAGTTCATACTCAGGCAATACGCGAACAGTGGAAGATGACCCCGCCATCTTACGCAAAGAATTTATTGACAACATTGTCGGAACCGATTACGCACTGTGTGTAAAGGGTGACGCAAACCAATCCACACGTTTTTACGAAGCACTTTCTCTCGGACGTATACCACTTGTTCTTGATACAGAATGCGTGTTTCCTCTTGAAAATAAAATTAACTACAGAGCATTCTGTCTTTTTGTTGACTATGCTGATCGATATACCACAGCAGAACGTGTGAGTGCATTTCACACAGAAATCTCCCAAGACTCTTTTCAGGAGATGCAAAAAAGGGCACGTGCTACATTTGAAACATATTTAAGAATTGACTCATTCACCCCATTTTTAGTTGAAGAAATACGAAAACGTCTCTAGTGGTATGATAGTCAGTATGAATGAACTATCTGGAGATACACCCCTTTCATGGGGTAAAAAGATTTGGTATCTACTGTATAACGCTACTAGAAACCTGCTTGGGTTAAGATACCCACTCCGCATGCGTTTTTGGTGCGCTCGCTTTAAGGGTGTGTCCCAAGATTCTCCAATGCGCTCGTACCTCGACTCTTTTGTTGGTACCGAGATCCCAAGGATTTTTACTCCGAAGAGTGTGTCTGTCCTTGATATTGGATGTGGAACAGCGTACACACGGTCACTGCTAGCACTAGCAGGATACAGCGGCGTCTATACTGGGGTAGATATTGTACAAGAACCGAAATTTAATCTGCACGCCGAACCGGCATTTACAACGGAGTTTTTAAACAAAGATATCACCACACTACATACCAATAAAAAATTTGATCTCGTTATTTCAAATACGTCACTAGAACATATTGCCAATGATACGGCCGCCGTTCTGAAGGCACGTGAATTATGTGCTGACGATGGTATTGAAGTGCACATCGTTCCGTCATTATGGTCACTGCCGTTATACTTATGGCATGGGTATCGACAGTACACTCCAGCGCGTATCAGACGCTTGTTTAATGCTAGTCAGTATGTGGTATATAGAATGGGTGGCCTCGGTTCGTTCTTCCTGCACTTTTTTTGTATTACAATTCCGGAACGCACTCTCGGCGTGTCGGTGTTTCGAACAAGACCAGCATACAAAATGTTAAAAATAATGGCTAACAAAGTAGATAGGATTCTTCCTTTTTGCTCAGGGCTGTATGCAGTTGTAGTGTTTCATGGACAAAGGTAATCAACACAAAAAAATACACGTCATGTTTGTGCTCCCGAGCTTACTCTCGGGTGGTGGAATAGAAATGCACACACTAAAACTCCTTCGGCATTTTAATCGGGAACAGTTTATTCTTTCTCTTGTAACACTTTTTGAACGGCCACAGCTTCCGTCGTTGTATAAAGATGTTCCACAAGATGTTGCTATACATAGGTTGAATTTTGCTGGAGCATCAGATATTGGTCAGTGGAGAGCGCTGTATACTCTTTTTAAAACTCTTCATCCAGACGCGGTGGTTAGTAGTATGTTTTCAGCAAATGCGATTGTGCGCATCTTAAAACTATTTTTTGCATATAAGGTTATCACACGTGAACACAATACATACGAAGAAAAGAAAATATATCACCGAATAATTGATTTTATACTTGCCCCATTCTCGGACGTACTCGTTGCTGTTTCTTCATCTGTTGCAGATTTTATCTCTAAACAAGCATGGATTTCTAGAGAAAAAATCACCGTTATTCACAATGGGGTTGATATTGGTGCGGTAGAAAGGTTTTTAATAGGTGAAGAACAAGAAAAACGGCGAGTGCGGTCAGAAATTGGTTTGTTGGAGGATGAAAAAATCATTCTCAATATTGCACGATTAAAACCACAAAAAAATCACACGCTTCTCGTTGATGCATTTGTAATTTTTACCCAAACACATCCAAAATATCATCTCGTGATTGTTGGAGATGGTGTGGAGCGCGAACGGTTAGGGCAGTACATACGGGAGAGAGGGTTACAGAGTACAGTACACCTTCTTGGATACCGGGACGATGTATTTGCGTGGTATGCGGCCAGTGATTTCTTTGTTCTTACGTCAAAGCGTGAAGGATTCCCAAATGTGGGCATTGAAGCAATGACTTTCGGTTTGCCAATGGTTTCAACTCAAGTTCCGGGTGTAGACGAATTTCTTCGTGACGGATATAACGGTTACATTGCTGAACAAAATCCAAACGAAGTGGAGAAAAAAATGTCTTTGTGCGTAAAGCTACTCGAACAAAACCACGCTCAAATTCAAAAAAACTGTCACGAGACCGCGCTTCGGTTTGATATTGTGCAGGTGACAAAGGAATATGAAAAAAGTATCCAATCGATTCTTTAAAAGAATACAAGAAAGTATCTCCGTCGCTCTTCTTGGTGCAAACATATATGAGAAGATACGGATTTTTAGTGTTCTTATATATAGATCTTTTCAACACACACTAGTACGCATACCCGAATCCTCACTTAACTATACAATTCCGTTTCACCTCTCGTACAACAACACCACATTTGATGTTACCCTACGCTCTCATGAAGAAGTTGCACTGCTCTATGAATTTTTTTGTCGGAGGGTATACCATATTCAGTTGTCATTTGAACCACAGACCATTGTTGATTTAGGGGCAAACACAGGAATCTCCACTCTTTTTTTGCACACACTATTTCCACGTGCCCATATTATTGCCGTTGAACCAAACCCAAAAATTCTTCCACTCCTTAAAGAACGTTTGACAGGTATTGCAAACAGTACGTTGGTACACGGCGCTGTTTCTGGTTCTCGTGGCGAAGTGAATTTTTTTGTTCACCAACAATCACTTTCTTCATCGCTCACCCAGCGTTCGTCAGATGTGCAAAAAGTTAAAGTACCGAGTATCACATTGCGTGACATTTTGGAAACGTATGGCTCCAAAGGGATAGACTTGCTTGTTTTCGATATTGAAGGTGCAGAAGAGTTTTTGCTTTCTAATATAGAGGCGCTTACACATGTCCGCGCCATACTTGGAGAGGTACACGAAGACCTTATAAAAATATCCCTTGAGCAGTTTCTTTCCGCGTTGCGAGAGATATATACTATAGTGATTGAGCCAACAAAGAAAAAACAACGATACATTATTACTGGATATAAAAAATAATCCCATGGCTTTTTCTTCAAAAAAACTCAATAGAATAAGGGCGTTTTTTTCAAGTGAAATACCATTTCGATATCTTTTTTCAAAACACGTGAGGTTTCCTCATGCTGTTGGGGTGGTGGTTTCCAACGAAGCAAAAATAGGAAAAAATGTTCTCATTTTTTCATGCGTCACTATTGGAGGGAAAGAAACTGGAAATAATCAAGGGTGGCCTACCATTGAAGATGATGTAACTATTTTTACGGGAGCAAAAATTATTGGTGGAATTACTATTGGTAAAGGAAGTGTTATTGGTGCCAACGCAGTTATTACAAAGAATATTCCCCCCAACTCTATTGCATATACGAAAGGCGAATTGGTTGTGCGTTCTAAAAATGAAAAGGAGATACAATGATAACCATCGTTCTAGCAACATATAACCGTGAAGACACACTCCCAAAATCACTCAGGAGTGTTTTGAAACAAACCCATCAAGATATTGAGGTGCTTGTTGTTGACGATGGTTCAACTGACGGTACCGAGCAATTAATGAAAGCGATTACGGACCCTCGAGTGCGCTATATTAAACTTTCAAACAACAGTGGTGCCTCCATGGTTCGAAATCGGGGTATCCAAGAAGCAAGAGGGGACTATATTCTTGTATGGGACAGTGATGATGAATTATATCCTTATGCACTAGAGAAAATTATTTCTACTTTTAAACAGCAACCAACCGTATCTATTGTTTCTGCACCAGCACGTATTCTTATAGGTGGAAAAGAAAAAACATATCCACATTTTTCAACAGGAGAGGTTATGCTCGCGGATATATTGTGTAAAAAACTTCCAAGTAACGAAAAAGTTCGTGTTGCACGAACGAATGTAATGAAGCAGATATCCTATAAATCAAGAAATATTGATTTTTTGGTTAACGTTGAGCTTATTGAAAGAGGAAAGTGGTATCACTTAGACGAAATGCTCGCTGATGTGCACAATAGTCCCAATGAAGGTTCGCTCACATCTTCAAGAAAAAAGAAAAACGCACAGTATGCAATTGAACGTGCCTCACACCTCGTGGGTTTTCTAGAGCGTCACGGAGCGTACCTCAAAGCAATAAGCGCACCGCGGTACGCGGATTACTGTTACGGTACGGCAATGGGTCTACTGCTTGCTGGAGACGTAAAAAGAGCGCGTTGCTATGCACATGATGCGGCCCATTACCACATAAAGATGGTGCCATACTGGGTCTTGTATATTCTCTCTTGTATTCCGTGTGGCTCTCGTCTTCTCCGTGCACTATACTGATATGTTTTTTAAAATTCTAAAAACTATTATTAAGTTGTTTCTTAAAAAAGGAAGTATTCGTTCATTTTCGCAATTCGGTGAAGATGTGGTGTTAGCACCACTCCTTCGGAAGAAAAACGGATTATATGTTGATGTTGGTGCGTTTCATCCAACCCAATATTCTAATACCTATTTTTTGTATCATCGGGGGTGGCGTGGAATTGTTATTGATCCGAACAAAGAAGCACAGCTACTTTTTAAAATATTTCGTCCAAGAGACAAGTTTTACTCTGTAGGAATTGGAGAGAAAGAATCCAACGAGAAATATTTTCACTTTACTGATTCTGCATATAACACTACGAACGAAGCACAAGCACACGTGTGGCAATCACAGGGCATACTGCTCCAAAAGACGGAAATGGTAACACTCTGCCCACTTTCAAAAATTCTTATACAGGAGAATATCAAAGAAATTGATGTGCTTTCAATTGATGCCGAAGGGTCCGATATGCAAGTACTGTGGTCTCATAATTGGAATATTCCGACCCACGTCATTGTTATTGAAGACCACATATTCAATATTGAAAGACCACAAGAAAGTGCGATCTATTCTTTTTTGTATACAAAAGGTTTCACACTCTATTCGGTGTGTGGTCCGTCGTTGATATTTAAGAAGTAAACTACGAACCCTTCTTCCACGTTAACAAAACTTCGCCATTACCAAAATCTTTGAGAATTCTCACAATGGTTAAGCCGTATCCATAAGGGAGTGTTACTTTTTCGTGTGGTGTAAAGAGAAACGCAAGACGCACAGCCCACCTAAGACGAAATGCAGGATGTTCAGTGTCGTGAACAAGAATGATACCGTTTTGTTTTACATGTGGAATAATTTTTCGTAAATCTTGGTATACAGGAAAGACATCATGAGATGCATCATGGAGTACCACATCAAAAACCTCATCTTGTATTTGTGCCAAAGTTTCCCCGGTTTTTCCTTGAAGGAATTTCCACGACGGATACTGCTGTTTTAGGGCAGGGTCGTTTCCCGTTTCAGCGACACTTCGTTGGTCACAGGTAATAAGTTTTCCACCAGTTTTTTCAAGTGCACCAAGAATAACTGGTGTAGAAAACCCCGCACCTAACTCAAGAACATTTTTTGCTTCCATGCCGATAATAAGGTTATATAGAAAGAGATAATGAAGAGTAAAGCCTCCTGAGTTCTTTCCCATATGTGAGATAACTTTTTGAACTATAGTTTCCATACGGACATATATTACAACACATCACTACTTTGTGTGAGTTTTTGAGAATCTTTTGAAAGTTTAAAAAAGATACTGAGTATAGTAATCATGCGAACCACTTCCATTCCTAGAATAGAGATGAGTGCTCCCCATATCCCATAGAGTGGAAGAAAAATAAAGAGAAGCACTATTTTCACAAATGGAATACTTGTTTGTAGAATGTAGAGCCATTTTTGTTGCATTTGTCCAACAAGAAATTGTTGAAATAACGCTGCGGGAAAAAAAAGTATAACGAGTGCAAATACTTGAGAGTAGATGATCGCATCGCCGTATGTTGGAAAAAAAAGTTTAAAAAACAACGGAGCAAGCATGATATATACAAAGGTAATAAGAAGAGAGCCACAAAATACCAATAAAGCTTTTCGGGGCAGTGTTTTATATATAGGCGCTGGATCTGTTCCGCTAAGTTTTGGCAGTGCCATTGTGGCAAGGAGTTTACTTCCAAAACGAAGTTGTTGTGGTGCGGCAAGCGCAACCGCATACAATGCCATTTGTGCCGCTCCTAAATAGTGAAAAACAAGGAGGCGATCAAGTTGCAACGAAATCGAACCAAGTATATTCATAACACTCAAGTGTTTTCCATAGGTGAGTGCTTTCACCTCCGTTTCTCGTGGTGGGTTGTACCGTTTCAATGTAATATGATAGAAAATCATTCCTACAAAAGCGCTTGTTCCAAAAAACGCCAAAACAAGAAAAGAAGTAACATCTGTAAAAAGTGCAGTTACCCCTGTTGCAAGTAGTGGAACAATAGTGCACACAACACCAAAAATAGTTTCTGTTTTGAATTCTTTTTTCCCAATAAGAAAAGGACTAAAAAAACCACCGGCCTGGAGGGGAAGAGTAATACCAATGACAACCAATGACCACCCAAGCACGATATTTCCGTTTAAAAAATAGTAGATTGCAGAACCCCAGGCGATGGCGGTCATGAGAACACTCCACGAAAGAAATGTTTTGAAACCCTCACGTATCACTCCATCGTTTCCACGTGCTACAGATTGAATAATAGCCGCACCCATTCCTGTGAGAGAAAACGACATAATAATTCCAGCAAAGGACTGGACAAATTTATAGTTACCAAGAGCTTCTTTTGATATGGTGTTTGCGAGCAGGAGTGTAAGTAAAAAACCAGAACCAGCGCTTATGACACGTCCGAATGTTATCCAGAAACCGCCCTTTGCCAAGTAGAGCATGTCTGTCTTTGTATATTGTTCACTCCAACGAAGGAATTGTACTATCTTGTTTTTCGTATCTTGCATATATGCTAGTGTACCCCGTTAGAAATGGGAAACCAAATGGTTTCCATCATGTAGACAATTGTATTAGCTGTACACACCAATCGCGTTTTTTAAAGTATGAGAGTGTTTGTAACTGTTAGATTTCTAACAAGGTGTAGCGTACACTTTCTTTTTTGTCCCTACTGTGAGTTCTTATCATGTGCTACCATCCTATTTGTGTGAACATGTGAATACATATAATAAACATTTTTTCTGACATAGTATGGAGAAAACTTTTGAAAGTAGGTACGGTAAGTTTACATTTGACGTGAGTACCAATACGAGAATGGCGCGTCATTTTGAAAAGACGGGGTTTTTTTATTCAGAAAATATTGAAACGATATTGAAATACATTACATCTGATAGTGTTGTGTTGGATATAGGAGCACATATAGGCACCACGGTCATTCCTCTAGCCAAAGCTTCCCACAGAGTACACGCTTTTGAGCCAGTCACAGAAAATAGAAAATATCTTTATAAAAATATAGAGCAAAACAAAATAACTAATGTTGAGGTTCACGAGTGTGCGTTGGGGGCAAAAAATGGCACTGTAACAATGACAACACCCGATTCCACTAACACTGGTGCGTTTGCAATACATGAAGGTGGAAACGTGCCACTTAAAACACTAGATAGCCTTAACTTAGGTCAGGTAGATTTTATCAAGATTGATGTAGAGGGACATGAGCCGGAAGTGTTTGAGGGGGCCAAGAACACAATCAAACAGTACAAACCTTTTATCTTTTTTGAATTTTTTTTGCCAGACCTCAGGAAGAATAACAAACACCCTTTAAAAAAAATTCACAAAGCACTTAAAGACTATACATTTTATGTTAATGGAAACCGATTTTTTTATTTATGGATGATTGTGTTATGGTACGAGCCAAAACTGTTTTTTTTCAATCAAGGGGGAATTGTGATTGATGTGCTTGCCATACCTCGTCAAAAGTTTCAAAGATTACAAGGGTAGTTCCTATTCTATGAAACCATCAAAATTCTTTGTTATAGATGAAATTGAAAAGATGTTGATACAGAAGCCAGATTTGGCAATTGGAGATCTTGGATCGGGACAGTCAAAGAATTTCATTGAACTTCTCAAAAAATATCCACAGATGCGATATGTGGGATTTGAACCAAACAAGAGCGAAGCAGCTCAAGCCCGCACGATACTCAAATCATTTCCAACAGCCTCAGTTGAGGGGCGTTTAGGATATGGTGAAGATGAAGAAAGGTGGAGGGGTATGTTTGATGTCGTTGTGTCTTTAAGTGTTCTTGAACATGTCAAAGATTTAGAAACATTCTTACAGTTTTCTGTTGACCTTTTGAAATCAAACGGACGCATCATTCATTTGTATGACCTTGGACACGCGCTCTATCCTTCAAATCTCAAGGAACATTTTCATGTTGCACTCTGTAACCTGTCCAAAAAGTATTCTTTTGTAAAGAAGTTGATTCCTGAAACAAAATTTGCTGCGTATGTGAACTTCTCACGTGTTACAGATACCCTTCAACAAGGTGGTGTAAAAATAGAAAAAGTAACATGGCACAATAATCCGTCTCTCGTCGCCTTGCTTAAAAATACACACACAAGTGATTTACATGAAATACTCTCTTTAGTAAATATTCTAGAGGAAAAAATTAGTGCTACTACAAAAGATATACACATATTAGAAAAAATGCTTCCCGCGGTCTGTATTTGGGGAACAAAAAAGGGATAGAATACTATTCGCCCAGCTCCTCTCAAGGTGCTATAGTATCTCCAACATGCAACGCATTCTTGAAAAAGTTTTAGTAGCAGGCCTATTTCTTGTCCCCTTCATTCCATTTGTGGTAACGGGGTCACTATTCTTTCCCTTTATTACAGGAAAGGCGTTTATCTTTCGAATTATCGTTGGCATTCTCCTTGCACTGTGGTTTGCCCTCGTACTTATTGACAAATCATATCTTCCACACCGCTCTCCGTTGGTGTTAAGTATCTTGGTATTTTTTAGTATCGTCACACTCGCTGATATTTTTGGTGTTAATTTTCAAAGAAGTTTGTGGAGTAATTTTGAGCGCATGGATGGTCTCGTTACATTTCTGTACCTTTGTGCATACTTTTTTGTAGCATTTTCTGTGTTAACAAAAAAGAATTTTTGGGTGAAGTTTTGGAATACATCAATCGTTGCCAGTGCAGGAGTAGGTCTCTATGCCATGTTGCAACTTGTGGGTGTTCTTGCAATGTCTCAAGGTGGAGACAGGGTGGACGCAACATTAGGCAACTCAATTTATTTGGCTGTGTACATGCTTTTCCATATTTTTGTAACGCTGTGGTTTTTGTATAAAAAGTATTCATCGCGTCCACTCTCAATTTTCTATGTACTTGCGCTTGTTTTGCAGTTCGTGACACTGTACTACACAGGAACTCGCGGAACACTCCTCGGTCTTGTTGGTGGGTTATTCCTTACCGCAATTCTTATTGCATGGAAGGGAAAAGACGTAGCACGCCTCAGAAAGATATCAATTGGTTTTATTATTCTTATGGTTCTTGGAGCGGGGATGTTTTTTGGAATTCGCAAAAGCTCGTTTGTTCAGAACAGCCAGTTTCTTTCACGTATTGCGAACACGTCGTTATCTGGGCAGACGGTTCAGTCACGCCTTGTGTTGTGGGGAAGTATTGCAAAAAATGGTTTTCTTGAACGACCCATTCTTGGTTGGGGTCAGGACAACTTCATTGTGGTGTTTGGAAAGTACTATGACCCACGAATGTATATTCAAGAGCCGTGGTTTGACCGAGCACACAGTGTCTTTTTTGATTGGCTTATTTCTGCGGGTATTCTCGGCCTTCTCTCCTATCTTTCATTGTTTGTTATTTCACTCATAGTACTCTGGCGCCCAACAACGCAGCTCTCTGTTCCAGAGAGAGCACTCTTCACAGGATTGCTTGCTGGATATTTTGTTCACAATGTTTTTGTATTTGATAATCTCATCAGCTACATCTTCTTCTTTTCTTTTATTGGTTTTATTGAATCATTTTCAAGTGCATATCACCAGGTGGTTGTGGAAAAGAATAGTAATACTTTCCTTATACAAAATGCATCTATTCGTCGAGGCACTTCCTATGTTGGTGTGGTGGCGATACTCATACTGGCATATACAACTTCTATTCCTCATATTATTGCGTCACAATCTCTTATTACAGGCCTTACGTACATAGGAGGGGGCCAAGACCCAGTCGCAACACTTCCGTTTTTTGAGCGAGCACTCAAAGATTCAATAGGAAAAGATGAATCACGTTTGCAATTGAGCCGTGTTGCATTCACCCTCGCGTCTAGCAACGCATCTAATGATATAAAACAAGCATATCTCTCTCGTGCATATGATGAGGCGCGCATGGCTGTGCAAGAAGACCCACTTAATACACGACCTAAATATTTCATGGCAATTTTTGAGGCGCGCCTCGGGAATTTTGATGAGGCAATTCGTCTTTTTGAAGAGCTGTTAGCACTTAACCCAAACAGACAGATGTTTTTGAGTGAATACGGCATGGTGCTGTTGTTGCAGGGAGAATCAGAACAAGCGCGCAAGGTATTTGAAAGGCTAGTAGTACTTGCCCCCGAAAGTCAGGAATATGCCACACGGTATCTTGCACTACTGTTTAATATGAAGATGGTATCTGAAGTGGACGCTTTTGCACAAAAAACGTTTGGAACAACAACCGCACATCTTATTTCTGAAGAATATCGGCGTGGAGAAATGACCGATTTTGACAGTGTGGTGGAGGGCATCGTCTTCCAGCTACTTCGTGGCGAGCTCCTTACAAGTGGAAATATTGATAACTACCTTTCAAAAATTAATGAGCTCACCGATGCGGGCAACACACAAAAGGCCTTACAACTTGTTGATGATGCCGCCAGTATAAACACAGAGTTTGCAAAAGGTGTGCCGATACTGCGAGAGGCAATACAGGGTGGAAAAGATGCACAGCCTCAAAATGTTGCACAATAATCCACTTGCTTTTTTTGTATCACTATGCTATGATACTAGTGTGAGTGCGGTAGCGTGTTAAGCTACTCCACAGATGTTCTGCGAAAGCTCCGCCCCTTGGGTGGAGTTTTCGTTTAGTACATATCCACACGGACATTTTTTTATGAGTGTAACACTGTATACTATAGTCCTTAGTGGATACATATTTTAATGGCGTCGTAGTGTAATTTTAATTTTTAATAGTATATAGTATGAAAAAACTAACGATATCTTCTGTCATTGTCATGATTCTTTTTGGTGGGCTTGTTGGTGGTGCCACGTGGTACTCGTATGACACGCTTCTTGGTTCAGATAGTGCCCTCATAGGTGAATCAACATATGTTGCTGTCTTTTTGACAACCAACCAAGTCTTTTTTGGAAAAATTGAGTCCATGAATTACAGGGATGTAATTCTTGTGGACGCGTTCTATCTACAACAAGGTGGCACAGCAGAGCGTCCAGAGTTTATTTTGCAAAAAAGTGGAAATGAACTTCACGCACCAGAAGATACCATGTTCATTAACCGAGAACACATTCTCATAATCCAACCACTGCGCGAATCATCCCAGGTTATTGCGTCAATAAACCAATACAAAGAATCTTTGAAAAAGGCGACCACAAATCAGCCAGCACCAGTGGCACAAGTAGAGCCAGTTACAGAAGAGGTCGTAGCAGAAGAACCACAAGTGCTTGAGTAGCTTTCTTTGGCGAGGTTAAACCTCGCTTAGACGGGTTGACGAAAAAAAGCTTTTGCACCGCCTTCCATTCATGTAGAATGGAAGGCGGTTCTGTTTGTACATGACCGGCGGCTGCACTCACATAGAACAACACATGGAGCTTCGCACCCGCCGGTCATGTATGACCAGAAACGCACACGAGTTCGTGTGTAGAGAAAATGAGCCCCTTGCGCCGTATACCACACTGCGCATTGGTGGAAATGCACGCTATTTTGCTTCCGTGGCGTCCGTAGAAGAACTTCGAGATGCAACTCTTTTTGCACGTGAAAAAAATCTACCCATTTTTGTCTTAGGTGGTGGTTCCAATGTTCTTATTCCTGATGGAATGTATGAAGGGGTTGTTGTGTATATGCAAATGAAGGGTATTTTGTATGAAAATATAGATACACAAACAGTGCTTGCTGTATGTGCTGGAGGAGAAAGTTGGGACACCTTTGTTGCGGACACGGTGGCACGGGGTCTTTCGGGTCTAGAAAACCTCTCGGGTATTCCTGGAAGTGTTGGAGCATCACCTGTGCAAAATATAGGAGCCTATGGTGTTGAGGTTGGTGCTCATATTGCATACGTTGAAGTGTTTGACACACGCACACTCGTGAGCAAAAAACTTTCTTGCAATGAATGTCGTTTTGGATATCGTGACAGTATTTTTAAATCAGAAAAAGGAAAGTCATACACAGTAACCCGAGTTGCATATACACTTTCAAAAAACTTTACCCCCTCAATGGAGTATAAAGATGTGTCCCTCTTTTTTTCCAAAAAGGGTACACTGCCTCAAAATCCATCGAATATTCGTGAAGCGGTTCTTCAGATACGAGCGCAAAAATTTCCCGACATGAGCATATTTGGCACCGCGGGCTCATTTTTTAAAAATCCAATCATTGCAAAAGGTGTGTATGAGTCCTTGTTGCAAAAGTATCCTGAAATGCCAAGTTTTCCTGTTGATTCTGTGCGCGTAAAGATCCCCCTTGCCTGGGTGCTTGATGAAGTCTGTAATTTTAAGGGTTTTAAAGAGGGCCGAGTATTTCTTTTTGAACAACAGCCGTTAGTATTGGTGACAGAACATGGCGCAACCGCTGATGAAGTGTACACATTTGCGGAGCACATAGGAGAAATTGTTTTTGAAAAAACAGGAATTCAAATTGAAAAAGAGGTTGTGATGATGAAATAAAAAGTGATACACGAAGAAGAAAAACATAAAGACGGGAATATGTTTTTTGGTTTTGAAATTTGTACTTTGAACTTTCTGCACGAAGTGCAGATGGGTTATCCACACTTATGCACAAAAAACATTGTGTTGTGTGTCAATATGAACGATACTTTTAGTAGTAAACAGATGTACACGCTAATGTGTACGTTCGTGTTGGTCGACGTTTACCAAACCCTTATCAATCGTGGTACCACGATTCAACATTATGGCAAAAAAGAAAGTTGCAAAGCGAAAGGCTGCAAAGCGCGCTCCAAAGCGAAAAGCTGCAAAGCGTCGAGCGTAAGCTCACGCTTTGTCCCACATACAAAAAATCGCCTTCGGGCGATTTTTTGTATACAAGCACCTTATTTGTGATTGCCTTAAGCAATCACCCGCACCTTCAGACGATTTTTTGTATACAAGCATTTTATTTGTGGTTGCTTTAAAAGCAACCACGCGCACCTTCGGGCGATTTTTTGTATACAGCGATTTAATTTTCGGTCACTAAAAGTGACCGTTGCCGCCTCTGGTGGGGTTTTGTGTTATAATTCAGTCCACGGTCTATATTTTATGGAGTTTTTCAGCAAATTGTTCGGAAGTGATGCGTCACGGACCCTTTCGGCCCTTCAGCCGATTGTCGTGCAGATAAACAGTTTTGAGACCGCCACACAGGCGCTTTCTAACGTAGAACTTCGCGCAAAAACTGATGAATTCAGGAGTCGTCTCGTAAGCGGAGAAACACTCGAGGACATTCTTCCTGAAGCTTTTGCTGTTGTACGTGAAGCGGCACAACGAACACTTAAACAACGACACTATGATGTGCAACTCATTGGTGGAATTATGTTGCACCGTGGTGCAATTGCTGAAATGCGAACAGGAGAAGGAAAAACCCTTGTTGAAACGCTTCCCGCATATCTCAACGCACTAACAGAAAGTGGTGTACACATCGTGACGGTCAATGATTATCTTGCTCGACGTGACGCGGTGTGGATGGGGCAAGTCTTTTCTTTTCTCGGTCTTTCAATCGGTGTCGTAAACAGTCAGCGTCAATCATTTTTGTATGATCCGGCTCATCTAGAGGTGGATGAAAGGCGTGATGAGGTTGGTTCGTTTAAAATTGTGTACGAATTTTTACGCCCATGTGAAAAACGAGACGCATACGCCGCTGACATCACGTATGGTACAAACAGCGAGTTTGGTTTTGACTATTTACGTGACAACACCGTGTACAGAAAAGAGGACTTATCTCAACGTATGCCAAAAAATGGAGGACACTCTTTCGCCATTGTTGATGAAATTGACTCAATTTTGATAGATGAAGCTCGCACACCGCTCATCATTTCTATTGCCACAAATGAGTCCGAAAAACTGTACACAACGTTTGCTGAAATAGCTAACCATCTTACAGAAGAAGAGGACTATGAGGTAGATGAGAAAAAACACGCGATATTACTTACCGAATCGGGCATTAGTAAAGCCGAGAAGATACTCGGACTAGAGAATATCTATACTGACGCAGGTGTTCGGTATGTGCACCACCTTGAATCGGCGGTAAAGGCGAAGGCACTCTACAAAAAAGACAAAGAGTACGTCGTGCGCGACGGGGAAGTTATCATTGTTGATGAATTTACGGGAAGACTTCAACCAGGACGACGATGGTCAGAGGGGTTGCACCAAGCTATTGAAGCGAAAGAGGGTGCACGTATTCAAGAAGAGTCCCGAACGCTTGCTTCCATTACCTATCAAAACTACTTCCGCATGTATAAAAAGCTTTCGGGCATGACGGGAACGGCGTTCTCAAGTTCCGAAGAATTTTTCAAAGTGTATGGACTTGATGTGATTCCTATTCCAACAAATCGTCCAAGTGCGCGCACTGACCACAATGACTTCATTTACCAAACAGAGAAAGGGAAATTTGAGGCGATAGCAAAACGGGTGAAAGAAGCACATGACAAAGGTCAGCCGGTGTTGATTGGTACGGTGTCTATTGAAAAAAACGAATTGCTTGCCATGCATCTTCACAACGAAGGCATCCCACACACCATTCTTAATGCAAAAATGCACGAGCAAGAAGGAGAGGTGATTGCACAAGCAGGACGAAAGGGTTCAGTAACAGTTGCAACAAACATGGCAGGACGAGGAGTTGATATTAAACTCGGTGGCGCACTTGCAACACTCGAAGAACACGAGGAGGTGAAACAACTCGGTGGTTTGTTTGTACTTGGAACCGAACGACACGAAGCGCGTCGTATTGATGATCAGTTGCGTGGTCGTTCGGGCCGTCAGGGAGATCCCGGTGAAACACATTTTTTTGTATCACTTGAAGATTCATTGATGCGCGTGTTTGCGTCTGATGTGGTAAAACGTATGATGGGTCGTTTCGGTATTCCTGAGGATGTACCTATTGAAAATAAACTCATTAACCGATCACTTGAAGCTGCTCAGAAAAAAATTGAAGGCCTTAACTTTGATGTACGAAAACACGTGCTTGAGTTTGATGACGTGATGAACACACAACGAAAGACTATTTATGACCGTCGAAAGGCACTTATACTTGGCGAACACGCAGATATAGAGCGTATTCTATTTGAGATGATAGATGGTGATGAGGATGTGACACGCATTCTCGAGCAAAAAAAGAAAGAACTTGGTGAAGGTCCTTTTTTAGAAGTGGCCCGCCGGCTTATGTTGCAGGCAATTGATGTCTTTTGGATTGATCACCTTGAACTCATGGACTTTACGCGTAGTAGTGTCAATCTTCGTGCGTATGGTCAGCGTGACCCACTTGTTGAATATCAAAAAGAGGGTTTGATGGCATTTAGAAGGATGGAGGCATCAATTGTTGGGCACGTTATAAGTATGGTGCCTCAAATTGGTGCGGGGGCATTTACGAAAGAAGAAGAACAGTTGCGTCGTGAACGGGCGCGTCTTCAAATGATTGGAAATGATTCTTCATCAGCACCAGCTCAGGCAAAAAGTATTGAACATTTTGGACGTAACGATGTTGTTACCATCACCAATGGAACCACAACACAGGAAATGAAATATAAAAAAGCAGAAGGACTTATTGAAAGTGGAGAATGGAAGGTTGTTGAAAAATAAGGAGCGTGGCGACTATATTTTTCACAACCCAGCCCTTTCTCTTGAATAACGCCATACAGCATGATACCCATAGCAACAAAATCATACACTCCTGAACAACCCATCTTTTTTGGCATAAAAGGGCGGGGTGGTGATTTTTACTCCAATAAGCGAGGAGTGTCGCGCAAACGATCTTGTTTGCATGACATCCGAGCGATGTTGGAGAAAGGTTTACCTTATACTCACTCCGTTCATTAAAAATCAACCTTATGTTAGATAACCTTCTTTCATTTGCTCAAGCACTTTTTGTTTCCATTGGTCCGTGGGGCGTTTTGGCCCTCGGTTTTTTGCAAGAAATTATTCCACCAATTCCTTCAACACTGGTTACGGTGTCAGCGGGTTTCTTTTTTCTTGAAGGAACAGCACTCTCAACGGCTGCATTTTTGAAACTCTTTTTGTATGTCGGGTTACCTATTGCTGTCGGTCTTTCTTTCGGCTCTCTTATTATTTACGGCATTGTGTATTGGGGAGGAAAACCCATTGTGGTGAAATATGGAAAGTACATGGGCGTGTCGTGGGATGAAGTTGAGAAGATGCGTCTGTATATGGAGGGTCACACGTGGGATGATGTGCTTCTCTTTGCCGCACGATCATTTCCACTTACACCAAGTGTGGCAATCAATGTGTTTTGTGGTCTTGTTCGTTGGCGTCCACTACCATTTTTTCTCCACACCTTTTTTGGCACCATTGTTCGTTCAATGTGGTCAGGATTTATTGGGTGGCAATTTGGTAATTTCTATCTCGGGTATTCAACAGTAGTAGAGGGCGCACAAAACACTATTCTTATTGCTTGTGCTCTGGCCCTGGTTGTTTTTCTGTATTACCACAAAAAGAAAAAGAAAAAACAGCACGATATTGTCATTGAAGAAGTGGTGGTAGAATAGTTGTACTTATAAGCACTCCTAATACACACTAACATATGAATATTCTGTACAAAATAATTTTAACAGCCCTTGCGGTTCTCGGTGCCTCGTATCTTATCCCAGGCATTGTTGTTGAAAGTTTCTATGTCGCTCTCATTGTTGCTGTCGTGCTTGCAGTACTCAACCTTATTGTGAAGCCAATCATTATTTTATTGACGCTTCCAATCAACATCATTACACTCGGATTTTTCACACTTGTTATTAATGCGGGGCTATTCTGGTTGGCAGCATACTTTGTTGACGGATTTCTCGTAGAAAGATTTATAGACGCCTTTATTGGCGCACTTCTTGTTTCGGTTGTGGTGTGGGTAGGGCACAAATTTCTTCCTGACAATGACTAAGATTCGGATTGTTACACACAGTGGAGGATTTCATGCCGATGATGTATTTGGAGTTGCCGCATTGCGGTTGTTACTTGCCGGACAGGAAATTGAAGTGCTACGGAGTCGAGACCCTGAAATTATTAGGAGCGGTGACTATGTTCTTGACGCTGGTTTTGTATATGACGAGTCAAAAAATAGGTTTGATCACCACCAAGAGGGCGGGGCAGGAAAGCGTAACAATGGTATTCCATATGCCTCATTTGGTCTCATTTGGAAAAAGTTTGGAAAGGAAATTATTGGTTCTCAAACAGATGCAGATGCTGTCGACGAATATATTATTGAACCCATAGACGCATATGACAACGGTGTTGAGTTGTTTTTTAAGAATGATCAATATAAAAAGTCACCGTTTCTCATTCAGTCAGTAATCGCTTTTCTTGAACCGGCCCGCGGTGAAGCATTAACACGTGACGAGGCTTTTATGGAAGCAGTTGCGATTGCTGGACGGATTCTTGAACGAGTTATTGTTCATGTAAAAAGTGATGCTGAAACAAAACAATTTATACACACACAGTATGAAGCATCTAAAAATAAAACCATCATTGTCTTTCCAGAGGGAGAAATTATTTCACGCACCCTCATTGCTAATGTGCTTGGTGAATATCAAGAGCCTATTTATTTTGTTCGGACTCACGAGGACGGGACTTGGCAAGTTGTGGGAGTTTCTATTGAGCCTTTCTCATTCGCAGTACGAAAATCACTGCCTGTTGCGTGGCAGGGAAAGAAAGGTGATGAACTTGCGTCAATAACTGGTGTTACAGACGCTTTCTTCTGCCACCGTGCTGGATTTATGGCAGTTACAAAAACAAAGGAAGGGGCTATTGCACTAGCTGAATTAGCTCTTACAAACTAAATTTTCTAATCACCAACTTCTAACCCCCAACTCCAAACCCACCACTATTTATGCCCTTCATTGATGAACTACACTTACATTTGACTGCGGGTCGCGGAGGCGACGGTGTGGTGCGTTGGTTGCATCTCAAAGGGAAAGATTTGTCTGGTGCCGCTGGAGGTAATGGTGGCCGTGGAGGTGATGTTGTCGTTACTGCGATTCGAGACATTACTGTACTCCTTCGCTACAATGACCAAAAAAGTTATGAAGCAGAAGATGGTGCGGCTGGAGGTAGTCAAAGCAAAGAGGGAAGAGATGGTAAGGAATTACTTTTTGAATTTCCTGTTGGAACGGTGATTACCAACGTGCAGACAGGGCAACGTTTTGAACTTTTGATTGAGGGACAGAGGGAAATTATTCTCCAAGGTGGTAACGGTGGGTATGGCAATGAACACTTCAAAGGTTCTCGAAACGTTACACCAAAACAATCAACAAAAGGAAAACCTGGTGAAGAGGCTGATTTTGATATTGAACTGCAACTTGTTGTTGATGCAGGTCTCATTGGCCTTCCAAACGCTGGAAAATCGAGCGTGTTGAATGCACTGACGGGTGCGCACGCTAAAGTGGGTTCGTATGCGTTTACCACACTCAATCCAAATCTCGGCGCATTGTACGGATTTGTGCTCGCCGACATTCCGGGGTTGATTGAGGGCGCCGCAGAAGGAAAAGGGCTCGGTCACACCTTTCTTCGTCACATTAAACGAACAAAGACACTCATCCACTGTATTTCGTGTGAACACGAGGACCCCACGGTTGCATACAAAACCATTCGCGCAGAACTTTCAAAATACTCCAAAGATTTGGCAGAAAAACCCGAAGTAATTCTGTTTACAAAACGAGACCTTCTTGATGAAAAAGCACTCGCAACACGCATAAAAGATTTTGCTAAAGCAACAAAAATTCTTGCAAAGAATATCGTAACGGTTTCCGTCTACGATGACGCCTCTTTGAAAGTGTTGGGCGATACCCTTGTGAAGGTCTTAAGAAAAAAATAAAAGGGCTTGCGAATAGGATACAACTCCTGTAGTATCTTTTTCGGACGCTCTTTGGCGAGAAAACAATCGTGACTCTGTTCCCGAAAGGAATAGACTCAGCCCAAACCACGAAGATGCGAAGGGTGCGAAGCCCAATGATGCTCTGGTGGGGTAGAAGGGGCCAACATTAACGTGCTCGTACACGTTAGGGGGAGTTACAAAATGGAATACGGGTGCAATTTCCCGTCCATCTCCTCAGTTGGGGTTCCTGAGTACCAATGCTCTCAACCTTCGGGTCGAGCAAAGGGAATCTGGGTGACGTCTGTGCGTTGTATCTTCGATCAGAAGGCAAGATGCTGACTGACAAGAATGCACAGAAAACATCCAAGGCTAAGGCAACAAAGAGCGTCCACTGGTCCCCCTCAAAAGGGACCTTTTTTCTATTCGAAAATTACGCGCAAGTGTTCTATACTCTCTATATGTCAGAGTACACACCAACAATCGGACTTGAGATTTTCACCCAGCACTAAATTTAGTGCTGGGCAAGTATTGAACACAATCATTATGACAACTTACACACCAACAATTGGACTTGAAATACACGTTGAGCTCAAAACGCAGACAAAGATGTTTTGTAATTCAAAGAATGACCCGGATGAAAAGCGTCCAAACGTAAACGTGTGTCCTGTGTGTATGGGGCACCCCGGAACGCTTCCTGTCATTAACAAAGAGGCGGTAAAGCATGTGCTGAAGGTGGGCGTGGCTGTTGGTGGAGAACTCGCTGATTTTACTGAATTTGACCGCAAAAACTACTTCTACCCAGATATTCCAAAGGGATACCAAATCAGCCAGTACGCGCATCCTCTTGTGAGAGGTGGGGCTTTGCACGGTGTCGCCCTCACGCGCATTCACCTTGAAGAAGACACAGCACGTTCACAACATGCGGGAGACCACTCGCTTATTGATTTCAATCGTGCAGGTGTACCACTGATGGAATTGGTGACTGAACCAGTTATTCATAGTGCAAAAGAAGCGGGAGATTTTGCACGTGAATTGCAGTTGTTACTCCGAACGCTCGGTGTGTCTGATGCAGACATGGAAAAAGGACACCTTCGTGTGGAGGTAAATATTTCTGTTTCAAAAGATAAAAACCTTGGAACAAAAACAGAAATAAAAAACATCAACTCTTTCCGTGCTGCAGAAAAAGCAATTGCATACGAAATTGAACGACAATCGGCGTTACTTGAAGGTGGCGGAACTGTTGAGCAGGAAACGAGAGGGTGGGACGATGTGAAGGGTGTTACGTTTTCACAGCGTAAAAAAGAATCGTCCCACGACTATCGATATTTTCCAGAACCAGATTTACCAAAATTGAAGATTTCAGAAATCCCAGAATTTTCTCGTGAAGCACTTTCAAAAGAACTACCAGAATTACCGTGGGTGAAGCGAGAGAGATACAAACAGGAGTACGAAATGAAAGACGAGGATATAGAAAGTATTGTTTCATCACCGGAATCATACGAATATGTTGAAGAAATAATCAGTCACTGTTCAGCTGACAAGGAACTTTTGCAGCTGGTCGCAAATTATTTTTTGAATGACTACATAGCTTTAATTAGGGAAAAAGCAGAAAAAGATGGATATCTTTCAATACGAAAAATAGCTCCTAATTTTTTTGTTGACGCAGTAAAAATGGCCAAAGAAGGAGACCTGTCTTCCAGGGGACTCAAAGATCTTCTGCGTGTTTTGTACTTACAAGAACAAACACTAGATCCAAGAAAGGTTGCAGAGCGTGAAGGATTGCTTCAGCAAAGCGACGAAAGTGCACTTTTGAAAATTGTTGAACAAGTGATTAATGAAAATCCAACCGTTGTTGCTGACTATAAAGCAGGAAAGGAAGCACTGCTCCAATTCTTTGTGGGACAGGGCATGAAATTGTCCAAAGGGGCAGGAAATCCTAAAGTGCTCGCAGAATTGTTCAAAAAACACCTTGCATAATATTTTCTTTCAGGGATCTTCTCTGTAGATTTTGCAAAGGAGAAATGCCCATGACACTTCGCGAGGTTGGCTACATGAAGATTTTTTTCATGTCGCCAAATAACAATCTCACAGCACTCAAGCTTGATGCGTGGGTTCTCCACGCGATGCTCCAAAAGCTCGATGGGGGTCTCTTCCGTGTTGTTGAGGTAGATGGCACAAGGATGGTCGGCAAAACCTTCAAAGTACCTCTCGACACTCTTGTGTACACAGCTGGTATGAGGCCCGAGTAAGCAGTTTTTTCAAGTTGAAGCACCGTCTCTGGCGGTGCTTTCTTCTGTGCTATACCCCGCACTCACCTTTACCTTTGGAGTAAAGGTGAGTGCGGGGTATACTTTTTGTGTACCAATTATTCCTAGTATCCAGTATCTAATCTCTATTTATGTCCCGCATTGCAATCAATGGTTTTGGCAGAATCGGACGCTCGTTTCTCAAACTTGCACTCAAGTATCCTGAAATTGATGTCGTTGCCATCAATGATCTCGGTGACGCACAAAATCTCGCATACTTGCTTACGTATGACAGTTCTTACGGACGCTCGGATATTGACGTACAGGCGCGTGATGGAGGTATTACCGTAAACGGAAAAGACATCCCAATTTTTCAAGAAAAAGATCCGAGCAGTTTGCCATGGAAAAAACTTGATGTAGATATTGTTGTTGAATCAAGTGGCTTTTTCACAAACTATGCTGATGCAAAGAAACACCTTGATGCAGGCGCAAAGCGCGTAGTGATTACCGCCCCTGCAAAAGGTGACATTGTTTCAGGCATTGAAACGGCGACGGTGTTGATGGGAGTTAATGAGGAGAAATTAAAAACGTGTGACATCACTTCAAACGGTTCATGTACCACAAATGCAGTCAGTCCTGTGATTCAAATTTTGCACGAGACACTCGGTGTAGAAAAAGCAGTCCTCAATACCGTCCACGGCTACACACAATCACAAAGTTTACAAGATGGTCCGAATAAAAAAGATTGGCGCGAGGGACGAGCAGCTGCACACAACATTGTGCCGACTTCGACGGGTGCAGCAACTGCCGTAACAAAGGCAATTACTGATTTGGAAGGAAAGTTTGATGGTATTGCAATTCGAGTGCCGGTGATTGTTGGTTCTATTGCAGATGTGACACTTATTACGAAACGAAACACAACCGTGGAAGAGGTAAATGATATTTTACGAAAAGCATCACAGGATGCGCGATGGCAGGGTATTTTGAAAGTGAGCGACGAAGAACTTGTTTCTTCAGATATTGTTGGTGAACTGTATGGGGCAATTGTTGACAGTAAACTCACACGCGTTGTTGATGGAAATTTGGTGAAGGTTCTTTCGTGGTACGACAACGAGATGGGCTACACCTCAACACTCATTCGGCATGTGCGCAAAATGGCTTCCAGTTTGTCGTAGTGCATGAAAAAATCATCACGTATTATTTCCATAGTTATTATTCTTCTCTTAATGTTATTTTTTCTTTCGATTTATCAGAAAAAAACATATAACTCTTTAGGTTTTGAAGATGGTGTGGTGATGTATACACCATATAGTTTTTTTGAAGAAATGTATCTTAATTCTCAAAAATAATCTTTATGAAAATCGCACTTGGGGCAGATCATGCAGGATTTAAACTCAAAGAGTACGTGAGAGATTTTCTTGTCTCTCAAGACCACGAAGTGATGGATAAAGGTGCATTTTCGTTTGATGAAAATGATGACTACCCTGATTTTGTATTTTCCGTAGCAAATGCAGTAGCGGGCGGTGAAGCGGAAAGAGGAATTATTATTGGAAGTTCTGGTCAAGGGGAAGCAGTTGCAGCAAACCGCATTAAAGGAATTCGGACACTTGTGTATTACGGAGAACGAGAGCCCCTCACACAGACATCTAAAGTTGGTGAACAAAAAGGAATTATAGAATCAAGTCGTGAAGATAACGACTCAAATATACTCTCCCTCGGCGCATCTTTTGTTACCCACGAGGAAGCAAAAGAGGTTATAGAAAAATGGCTGCGCGCTCCATTTACAAACGAAGAACGCCACGTTCGTAGAATTCAAAAATTGGATTCTCATTCTTAGTTTTTTCTACACTCTACCTACTACTATCTATGATTCAGGTTGTTCCAGCACTACTTCCAGAAAGTTACGCCGATATTCTTGGTAAGGTGTCGCGCGTGAAAGGTATTGTGCCGCGTGTACAGCTTGATGTTGCTGATGGTACATACGCGTCATCAAAAACATGGCCATACAATGGAGACGATTCACATCTCAAAGAAATTCTCGCGCAAGATGAGGGTTTGCCATATTGGGATGACATGGATTACGAAGTTGATTTTTTAATTAATGAACCAGAGCATGCAATTGATACATGGATACAAGTGGGAATTGCCAGTGCGGTTATACATATTGAAAGCACACAAAAACTTGACGAAATAATTAAAAAACTCAAAGACGCGGACATTGAAGTTGGTCTCGGAATAAAACCAAGCACTCCGATTTCTGAATTAGTGCGATATATCGCACTAATTGATTTTGTGCAGTGTATGGGAAATGATGACATAGGATTTGCGGGTGTTTCTTTGGATGAACGAGTATTTAAGAAGATAAAATCTCTTCGCGCACAATTTCCTGAACTTCCTATCGCGGTTGATATTGGTGTTGATGATGAGACCGCACCACTTCTTGTGGAAGCGGGTGCAACAAAACTTATTTCTGGCTCAATGATTTTTGGGAGTGAAGATATACAAGATACTGTGACATACCTCCAGACCCTCTAGGGCATCCACAGAGCTCATTTTTACACGGAGTCCGCGTGTTATGATACATACAGTCATGACGCGCCTTTCTGATGAAAAAATTAAAGAGTTAGAACTGAAAGCAAACGACCCCGCACTAAAGCAAGGCTTAGTACGGGGCGAGAAGTGCACCAACATATCTCTATGACCCATTTGAGTGACGAAAAAATTAAGGAGTTAGAATTACGTGCTAACGATATTCGCATGTCGCTTATTGACATGCTTGAAGATGCGGGGAGTGGACACACTGCTGGTCCTCTTGATATGGCAGATATTTTTACCGCACTCTATTTTCATATTCTCAAACACGATCCAAAAAACCCGCAGTGGGAAGAACGCGATCGTCTCATACTTTCAAACGGACACATCACACCGATTCGGTACGCAACGATGGCACACGCGGAATACTTTCCGATGAATGAACTCAAGACACTGCGAAAATTTGGAAGTCGTCTGCAAGGACATCCAGAGAGAGAACGTTTGCCGGGATTAGAGACAACATCAGGTCCTCTTGGTTCAGGACTCTCACAGGCCTCGGGTATTGCGTATGGTGCACGGATGGACGGAAAGAAGTGGCGCACATACTGTTTGCTCTCCGATGGAGAACTACAGGCAGGAAACACGTGGGAAGGCGCAATGTTTGCAGGAAATAACAAACTTTCAAACCTTACGGCGGTTGTTGATCGCAACAATATCCAAATTGATGGTATGACGGAGAATGTGATGCCGTTGGAACCACTTGCAGATAAGTGGCGAGCATTTAATTGGCACGTGATTGAGATTGACGGGCACAACATGATGGCGTTTGTTGATGCAATTGATGAAGCAAAAGCCATTGTTGAAAAACCAACGGTGATTATTGCGCATACGATTGCAGGAAAGGGAATTAAAGAGATTGAATATGATTTTCACTGGCACGGCAAACCACCAACAAAAAAAGAAGAGCAAAAGTTTTTGAAAGAGTTGCGTACGCTTAAGGGGAAAATAGAAGCAAGTCATAATGATTAAATCAGAGCAAAAACTTATAGAAAACATTTTTGATGCAGATATCAAAAAAGTACCAACGAGAGATGGTTTTGGATATGGATTAGTGGAAGCGGGGAAAGCGGACGAACGTGTTGTGGTGTTGTGTGCCGATTTGGAAGAATCAACACGTGCGGAATGGTTTCACAAAGAATTTCCTGACCGCTATATTGAAATAGGTGTGGCAGAACAAAATCTTGCAACTGTTGGAGCTGGTCTCGCAAATTATGGAAAGATTCCCTTTATTACCTCATACGCAACGTTTTCTCCAGGACGAAATAATGAACAAATTCGTACAACGATAGCGATTAATAATGTGCCCGTTAAAATTATCGGCAGTCATGCAGGTGTGTCTGTGGGGCCTGATGGTGCAACACATCAAGCGCTTGAAGATATTGGATTGATGCGGATGCTCCCACGTATGGTAGTGATTGTGCCAGCGGATGCAGAAGAGGCGCGGAAAGCAACGATTGCAATTGCAAAAACAAATACACCTGTCTATTTGCGAATCGGCCGTGCAGGAAGTCCTTCGTTTACAACACCCGAAACCCCTTTTGAAATCGGACGTGCTGAGATACTTTGGGAAAGTGACAATCCACAAGTTGCACTTATCGCGTGCGGAACACTGGTGCACAATGCACTCGTTTCGGCAAAAAAACTCCAAGATGAAGGCATTGGCTCAATCGTGGTAAACAATCACACTATTAAACCAATGGATGAAAAAACAATCGTCGATGTTGCTTCTAAATGTGGAGCGGTAGTTACGATTGAAGAGCATCAAATTGCTGGTGGTATGGGTTCCGCGGTTGCTGAGGTACTTGCACGAGAGAAACCAGTACCAATGGAATTTATCGGTGTACATGATCAATTTGGCCAATCAGGAACTCCCGACGAACTTCTCAAACACTACAAGATGGATGTGGATTCTATTGTTGAGGCGGCCAAGAAAGTAATTGGAAGAAAATAAAAGATAAGTAATATGTAGAAAGTAGTAAGCAGAAGGAAATAAATATGATTACACCAGGAATATACAAACATACAAAAACAGGAAATCTCTACCGCGTTATTGGTATTGCAAAACACTCAGAGACACTAGAAGACCTTGTGGTGTATGAGGCTCTGTACGACAACCCAAAATCAAAACTCTGGGTTCGGCCACTTTCTATGTTTGAAGAAGAAGTAGAGATTGAAGGACAAAGGCGAAAACGATTTGAAAAGGTGGAAGAATAAATCCAGCACTCAGCGACTGAGTGCTGGATAAAAAACCGCCCCTCAACCTCGAGGGGCGGTTCGCGTTACACAGGGACACGTTTCTTAATCGCATACGCGTATTCAAGCACAATCTGCACATACTTAGGGTCTGGATTGTATCGAAATACTGCTCGTGTATTTGAGTGGCTCCACCCTGTTTTGTGGAGATAGTGCGCGATACTCCGTGTGGCGTCAGCAAGACTCCACATGAGATCGATTTTTCCATCGTCGTCGCCGTCCACGGCAAGCCGTAGCGACTCCGGAATGAAGTGTGGATACCCAAACGCTGCTGCACGAGTTCCCAAGATCAAACACACATCCCATTCGTTTGTCTTGGCCATCTGCAGAAAAGGGATGATTTCCTTTTCTTTGATGTAGTTTCGACGTTTGTTTCCGCTTGGACCATCAACAACCCGCTCATACTTCTTGAAAAGTGTCGCGATGACTGGCGTGCCCGCACGATTCTCACCAAGGTTTGATTCGATCCGGGGGATTGCCAGAATTACATAGGGGAGGAGGTCGTCCTTTGCATATGTCTTGCCAGCGGCGGTGAAGAGACTTCCGTTGGCGAGGAAAAATAATTCTCCTCGCGTTTGCGACACATCAGAGAGAACTTCGTTACGAAGCTCGTTCCAGGCTCGCAGGCGTGGCTGAGGAACTTCAATCTCGCTGCAAACATCCTTGTGGTTGAAGATGTCGGTGACCCACTCTTCTCCCAATACGGACAGTTCCTTGGTGAGGTCCGCGACACGTTCCTTGTGGGTGTGCGCGTTTGCCGTGTGCATGTTGAAAAAGAACAGTACAAACAAAAAGAAGAGCGGAGTTCTCTTCATTGGAGTCTCCTTATTTCTTGTGGTTGTCGTCTAGTGAAAGTATATCTAGCATTTACTCTACCTCCAAACCAAGTGGTGGGAGCCAGCTCAAGTAAGTTCTGGATGAACTCAATCTAGAGCTTCTCAACCCTGTAGTCCGCAGGAGCTTCGGCAAGATGTTTTTCCAGTTGTTCACGTGAGAGGAGTCCTGCTTGTGCGCCAATGTATTGCACAACTGACATGGAGTTAATAGGTCCCCACAAAAGCGCTTCAGACAAAGGTTTTTCAAGAACAAGCGCAGAAACAACCGTTGAAGCAAACGCATCTCCAGCCCCCGTGCGGTCAACTGGTGGTTTTGGGTCTGGGTACATGGTAACCGAGAGCATCTCGCCGTTTTGTGAATCGTACGCATATGCACCATTTGGTCCGTCCGTAATGACTACCACCTTTGGTCCGAGAGCAGAGACATCTTTCAAAAGTTTTTTGATGTCGTTGATTTCTGGTGTTTCTAAAATTCTACCCGCCTCCTCGCGGTTGCAAAAGAAAATGTGCGTGCGTGCATATATGTCGGATAATTCTTTTGCTCCGAGTTTAATCTGAAATGTTCCCGGTTGAAATGCAAGTTTAATTGATGGATGTGCTTCCAGATACCGCGCGATTTCGTGATGATAGTCCAGAGAGTGGTCTGCGAGAGACGAAAGATATAACCATGTCGGTTCTCCAATGTCGGGGAGTGCGTACGGATATGGTTGATGTTTGATTAGAATGGTTCGCTCTGGTCCATAGTGTAAAACATAGTGGTGATTGCTCAGCATGTCTTCGTGTATACGAATGAACGATGTTGATACATTGTGCCCAGTGAGTGTTTCAAGTATTTTTGTTCCAAGCTCATCATCCCCAACATCACTGACGAATGCGGTCGTTAGGCCAAGCCGAGTTGCTGATACAGCGGCATTTGCCGCGTTGCCGACCGCATGTACTACAGTCAGGTTTTTATATGACACCTTGTCTCCAAATCGAAAACAAATCTCCTGATACCCCTTGTCTTCGGGGTCACGTTTCGTGTCAATACGTACATCTTCTAGTTCAATAAACTCGTCGGTTACTGTGTCGCCAATGGCGATAAGGTCGTAGGTCATGGGGATATGATAGCACAGGGGATAGAGCATGTAACACATAGCATGTAACACGCAGCAGGTAACACGCAACATGTAACACGCAACATGTAACAAGCGCTATTTTTGTTATGTGCTACACGCTACATGTTTTATGATAGAATTATGGGATGAAAACTCTACGCGAAACAATTAATGAGGCACAGAAAGGTAAGTATGCCATCGGACATTTTAATGTTGCAAACATAGAAATGGTGCAAGCAATTGTGAACGCCGCCAAAGATGTGCGCCTCCCTGTCATCATTGGAGCATCAGAAGGGGAACGAGATGCGTTTGGTGTGAAAGAACTCGTTGCGTTAGTGAAAACACTTCGCGAAGATACTGAACATGATATATATCTCAATGCCGATCACACATACAGTGTCGAACGTGTTAAAGAGGCAATTGATGCCGGATTTGATAGTGTTATTTTTGACGGGGCCCAGCTTTCTTTTGAAGAAAACATCGCCAAGACAAAAGAGTGTGTTGCCTATGCGCAATCAAAAGGAGACACAACATTGGTTGAAGGAGAACTTGGTTTTATTGGTGTTGGCTCGCAACTTCTTGATGTACTTCCTGTGGGCGCCGCGGTAACTGATGACATGATGACAACCGCAGAAGACGCGAAACGGTTTGTTGACGAAACAGGGGTGGACTTACTCGCCCCAGCTGTTGGCACTATTCATGGGACATTGAAGAGTGGTATGGATCCACGTCTTAATCCTTCGCGTGTGAAAGAGATTGCAGATGCCGTGAGTATTCCGCTCGTGCTTCACGGAGGCTCTGGAACATCGGACGAGGACTACCTTGCGGTCATTGTGTCAGGAATTGCTCAAGTACACGTGTCAACCGAACTCCGTGTTGCATACCGAAAAGCACTCCAAATTTCATTGCAAGAAAATACTGAGGAACTTGCACCATACAAATACACTAAACAAGCCGTGCTAGCAGTACAGGATATTGTTGAAAAGCGCCTCAAACTCTTTGCTGGCCGATAATGTATACACGAATGCGTTTTATTTTTAGTACAAGGTGCTGTGTGTTTGTGGTGGTTTTTGTCGGGTGTTTTTCTATTGTCGTGTCCGTGGTGTTTGCCGACGTGTTTGCTCCCGCAAGCTGTGTCGGTCTTTTTTCAACAGATCTCGTAGCAGAAATGAAGCATGAGATTGAGTACCGTATTGAGGGTCTAACTGCAAACGACAGCACTAAAAAGATTTTTTCAACGCGGGGAACCGATATGGATCCGTGGACGAGAAGTGCGACTGTGTGGATCACCGAAGGAGATACTCCACTTGCTTTGACGGGAGCATCACCGTGGAACTCCAATTCAAGTTTTACAAAGGCGGGCGTTCTTATCTCTCCCCGACACATCGTATTTGCAAATCACTTTCCGATAACCAATGGATCAACGATTATTTTTATTGCGGATGACAATACGATTGTTACACGCACCTTACAGGCCCAGGTGGAAATTGTTTTTCAGCCGAACCAAGATGACATTCAGCTCGGTGTCCTCAATGCCGACGTTCCTGCGGGAATAGCGTTCTATCCGATTGTGAGTAAAGAAGAAGTTGAACGCTACTTCTCTGAACCCATAGTGCCATTTATTCTTTTTGATCAGGAACAAAAAGCCTCAATCGTTGACCTTGATTATTCATACAGTTCAATGGACGGGCATGCGTCGCTTTCGTTTTTTACTCCGCCGGCGACAACGACGCGTTATGCGTTCAGTGAAGCGCTTGTGGGTGGAGACTCGGGTCAACCCGGTTTCTTTGTCATCGACGGACAGCCGACGCTTACCACCACGATTACAGGTGACGGCTATGGCCCTTTTTATGGCGCATATACAGAGGCGCTCAATGAAGCGATTCTTGACCTTGGCAATGATGGCGGGTATCAAATCTCAACCTATGATCTATCGTGTTTTGTTGGAAATGAAACTCCCGTGGTTACACCTGATACTCTTACACTTTCCGAAAACAGTCCTATAAATACAGTTGTTGGTACGGTCACGGCGACTGACGCATATGGTGGTAACACGCTTACATACACCATTGTGTCTGGGAATACAGATTCGGCGTTTACCATTGATGGAGCGACAGGTGTTCTGACCGTCCAAACAGCATCGGTGATTGATTTTGAAACAAATCCATCTTTTGATCTTGTTGTCGGAGCAACAGACAACTGGATGACGCCAAGAACCGGAACAGGAACAACACACATTGACCTTGAAGATGTTCTTGAGGTGGTGGTTCCTACGGTGACGACCGATGCGGTATCTTCAATTGAACAAACTACCGCGGTTGGAAATGGGACGATTAGTACAACTGGTGGAGAAAATGTGACAGCACGTGGTTTTACATTTGGTCTCACCACGGCATATGGTGCAACAACAACAGAGAACGGGGTTTTTTCAACGGGAGTTTTTTCTGGAAGTCTTACGTCACTTGTATGCGAAACGTTGTATCACGTGAAGGTGTGGGCATCAAATCCGACGGCTGGAATTGCTTATGGTGCAGATAGATCGTTCACCACGTCTACATGCTCGGTAGAAGAGGAAGAAAGTGGAGGTGGTGGGGATAACAAAAAACCAATAATCCCTGCAGTGCCTGAAGCCGTACCCCAAAATGACACAAAGATTCTTCAAACACTTCTTATTCAGCTCAAATCTCTTATCGTACAATTCATTGCCCTTGGTGGCATTCCCACACCAGAGATGGTTGTGTTTCTTGGTCCAATCTCAGAAAAAAATGAGTACTCACGCGACCTCACCCTTGGCGATAGTGGACAAGACGTTGTCAAACTTCAAATATTTCTTATTACACAAAACTCGGGTTCTTTCGCTCGCACTTTGTTCTTGGTTGGTGCGACTGGTTATTTTGGCACACGTACCCAACAAGCTCTCGCTGAATTTCAAATGGTCAAAGGAGTTACCCCTTCAATAGGATATTTTGGTCAAAAAACCCGAGCCGTTGTACTGGGGCTCTCTAGGACGGTTGCATTTTAAGTGTCTCTATGCGATTATTGGTGACCTATGACGGTAGTACAGATACAAAAACGAGATGGAGGAAAGCCAGACACGCTTCGTGCAAACGGGCGTATTCCTGGTGTACTCTATGGTCCAAAAGAGCCAACACAAGCTATTTCTGTTGATCAGAAGGTGTTTGAGAAGCTCTGGAAAGAAGCAGGTGAGTCAACTGTCATCACTCTTGAGGGTGTGGGTGAACCCAAAGATGCGCTCATTCACGAAGTTGATTTTCATCCAGTGACTGACATCGCTCGCCACGTTGATTTTTATGTTATTGAGAAAGGAAAGAAGGTGCAAACAGAAGTTCCCCTTGTATTTGTTGGTGAGTCACCAGCAGTTAAGAACCTTGGAGGAACACTTATGAAAGTTATGCACGAAGTTAAAGTGGAAGCATTTCCAAAGGACTTGCCACATGAGATACTAATAGATGTATCGACACTTGAAACCTTTGAGGGTCGTATCGCCATTAAAGATATACCAGTACCCGCGGGTGTGGCCATTCAGGAAGAGTTAGAAGAAACAGTAGTATCTGTGTCACAACCGAAAGAAGAAGAGGAGGCGCCAGTTGCTGAAATAGACATGGAGTCTATTGAAGTTGAAAAGAGGGGCAAGAAAGAGGAAGAAGGAGAGGAAGGCGGAGAGGCCACGGGAGAAGATGCGGAAAAGCCAGAAAAGACAGAAAAGCCGGAAAAAAACTAGGCGTAGTCCAATACCAACGGGTGTCTGGCCACTTCTATGCGCCATTCACGCTCCCTACTCATTTTGTTCATAAGTATTCTCTCCGTGGGATTCTGCTCCACGGTCTTTGCTGAAACCCTACAGGACTCTGTTGAAGCACGGCAGAAAGAGCTTGAGGCGCAACTCAAAAAAGTTGAGAAAGAAATAGAATTTCAGCAGGTTTTTCTTGATGAAAAACGCACCGAACGCGTGTCACTTGAACGTGACGTGTCGTTGCTCAATGGTGAAATAAAAAAATCCCAACTTGGTATTCAGGCACGCACGTACTCCATTAAAAAAATTGGAGGTGAAATTGGCGACAAGCTAGAAACCATAGATGAACTCACTGCCCGCATGTCTCGAGAGAAAGAGTCCCTCGCGCAACTTATTCGTGAAACAAATCGATTAGACAATGTGTCTCTTGTAGAGGTGGCTCTTGCTAAAGAAAACATTTCAGAATTTTTTGAGGACCTAGATTCTTTTGATGCGATTACTGTAGCGCTTCAGGGTTCATTTCGAGAAATTGAATCAACAAAGGATGAAACTCATAAAGAAAAAGTAACCCTAGAAGAACGACAAGCAGATGAACTTGAACTCAAAAAACTTCAAGAACTTGAAAAGAAAAAAATTGAAATTCAAGAGGCACAAAAAAAGGAGGTGCTCACCGTGACGAAGGGTCAGGAAACCGTCTACCAAACGATTATTGCGCAGAAACAACAGACGGCCGCACAAATTCGCGCCGAGCTCTTCAAACTTCGCGGTTCATCAGCAATTTCCCTCGGTGAGGCCATTGATTTTGCACAAGACGTACAAAAAGTTACTGGTGTGCGAGCAGCACTTATTTTAGGAACACTTCAGGAAGAGACACGCCTCGGAGAAAATCTTGGAACAGGAAACTGGATTACTGATTCGCACCCGGAGCGTGATAAATATATTTTTGGGACACTCATGAAAGATTTAGGGCTCAACCCAGATAGTATGCCGGTGTCTGCAAAGCCGTGGTACGGATGGGGGGGCGCTATGGGACCGGCACAATTTATTCCTTCAACATGGGCACAATACGCTGGGTATTCATGTGACAAGACAACACAAACATGTGCACCGTATGATAAAAATAAGGATCGTATCGGAGCTGTTTCTGGAAACTTTCCACCAAATCCATACAATCCATTGGACGCCTTCACCGCGGCCGGGATTCTTTTAGGCGACAACGGTGCAACCGCGGGAACTCGGGCAGCAGAACGTCTTGCGTCACTTCGTTATTTTGCAGGCTGGGGAAACGCGTCTAAACCATCGTATGCTTTTTATGGTGATGAAGTGATGGCACTTGCCGATGGGTACCAAGTGCAGATTGATATTTTGAAGAATGGAAAGTAAGCTTTCCCCACAGGTAAAAAAGCACCACAAAAACTGTTACACTAGAAGTATTACCCACACTAACTAAAACTCTTGCTCCTATGAAAAAAACAATCTCGTATTTTGTATTTCTTCTTATAGCTTCTGTATTAGTGTTTCCATCATCTGTTTTTTCAACAACATCCTTACCTCCTCCGACGGCAACCCTAACCGCTTCTCCAAATCCCATATACACACGAAGTGTTGGAAGTACTGTCCTCTCGTGGAGTTCAACATATGCAACCTCGTGTTCTGTGACACAGGGAGGAAAATCAGGATTTACTACAGGTGGCGCAACGGCAGGGAGTGATTCTTCAGACCCTATTTCTGTTTCAACAACATTTGCAATCAGTTGTACTGGGTCAAGTGGAACAGCAACGGCGAGTGTTGTTGTGAATATCAACGTGGAAGACACCACTCCAACAGCAACCCTAACCGCTTCTCCAAATCCTGTGAGCACGGGGGGTGCAACAACACTGACATGGGCTTCAACATATGCAACATTATGTTCAGTTACACAAGGAAGTTCTTCAGGATTTACTATCAGTGGTGGTGCAACATCGGGGAGTGATACTTCAAGTAATCTTATCAACGCAACGACATTTGCAATTAGTTGTACTGGCACAGGTGGTTCAGCAACCGACAGTGTTACCGTGAATGTCAATAACGGGGATGATGATGACGATGGTGGAGGCGGAGGTGGTGGGGGTGGTTCCTCAAACGACCCCGTTATCTTGATGCTTATGGAAAAACTCATCGGTCTTCTTCAACAATACCTAGCATTGCTTCTTGCAGCTCAAGGACAGTAGGATGTAAATAGTATTTTTAATTTTCTAATCCAATTCAAAGTTATATGGAAAAATTCTCAAAGTGGCTTTCACCAATCATTGCACTATTTTTTGTTACAGCGTTAAGCGTCACCGCATCTTCGACAATAGGCACAAGTATTACCACAGGAGGTGATTTGGATGTGACGGGTACCACAACCTCGCGCGCACTTGTTCTTGGTGTAACACCTTTTGATCCAGAAAGTCCCGAATATGCAACTTTTGATCCAGCAGATTATGCACCACTTGCTAGCCCATCTTTTTCTGGAACAGTCGGACTTCCTAGTGATGTGTCATCTGGAAGTGGAACAACATTTGACACTGGCGGTGATGGATCGGCTTGGATTTTCACGGCAAGTGGAGGAGGGGACATTATTCTTAATCCATCCGCGGGAGGAGAAACGGCACTACAAGGTAGGGTCCGTTTGGTGCCCGTATCCGCTGAACCCGTCGCTTGTGCGGCAGGTAGCGCGGGAACAATCGCATACTCTGACCTGTCCGATTATCTCTGTGTGTGTGATGGGGCGAGCTACGTGCAAGTGGCATCTACAACACAGGCATGTGTTTTTGTTGGTGTATAGGATAACAAGTCACGAAATATCTCTTACTTGTTGTGTATGAAAAAAATCTCTAAATTCTTCATCATTCTCGGTTTGTCGCTTGTACCCCTTTTTGCTTCTGTACAAGCTGCTTTTAATGATGTCACATTTGAAACAACAGCGATTCTTGATGTTGGTGGATATGAACTAACCATCTATGGAAGTAGTGCTGAGATTGCAAGCATAACAATTAGCGCAACTGATTTTTCAATCACTCTTGATAATGGTTCCGCTATTATTATTGCATCAGCTGACAAAGTTGGTTTTACCCACGATGCGGATGCTCAATATGTAACGAGCGAGGTGTGTAGCGACACGGAGTCACGACTCGGGCTCGCTTCAGTCGGTGGTAACCCAACCATTACCATTACACCAGAAGGTGTGTGTGTTGCAAGTGAGTCTGGAGTAATTTCAGGAGGAGGTTCAAGTGGAAGACGTATACAACACACCACAGAAGAAACAAATCAAGATTTAGTATTGATACTTATGGAACGACTTATTGAACTGCTCAAACAATATCTTCAACTCCTTCTTACTGTTCGGGTGCAGTAGGGTGTGAATAGTATTTTTAATTTTTAAATCTAATTCAAAGTTATATGGAAAAATTCTCAAAGTGGCTTTCACCGATCGTTGTGCTGTTTTTTGTTACTGCTCTTTCGGTAACAGCTTCATCAACCATTGGGACAAGTATTACTACGGGCGGTGACTTGGGTGTGACGGGTACGGCAACTGTCGGTGCGCTTACCATTGGTGCAACACCATTTAATCCAGCAAACTATGTTCTCCTCGCGGGTGACGCGGACGGGCAGACGATACAAGGCCGTACTGGGGCTGACAAGCCGAGGTTGGAGATAGGGGTAACTAGCGCCGACATGTCTGAGCTTTGGGGTAGTGGAGACTCTACCACGGCGGGCTATGTTATGGTGGACAACCAGTCTGCAACGATTGGAGTCAATGATGGAGATACGTGGTGGTCTGCACATGCTGATGTTCTTGAGGGAGGTATCGGCGGGTTCACTGTTGTATCGGTTGATAATGCTACTAAGGCGTTTAAGCTTTATACATGGAAGACGTGCCCGGTCAGCGCTATTGATGCCTGTTCGGCGGGAGAAATTTGTTTTGACGCGAATTATATATATCGTTGTGTTGCGACGGATACATGGAAGCGTGTCTCAATCACAACTTGGTAGTAGTAATTTTTGGATCCAAATATTCAAAAACCGTGTTCCTCTTGATTATTTCGGGTCTTTTTGGTACAGTACACCGGCTATGAATCCCGTTAGAGATTGTTCAGTTACGAAAAGAAACGGGAGGGAATAGTCCAAGATGTTCGAATATCTTGATTTTGTACAAATAACTACGGAAACGCAAAGCGTTTTCTATCTCTAACGGGATGAAATCCGATATACACCCAGCATATTTCTTAAAGGCGGCCGTTAAATGCGCCTGTGGGAACACATTCACCGTAGGTTCGACGAAAGAAAAGATAGACGTCGAAGTGTGTTCTGCGTGCCACCCCTTTTACGTAGGTGACGAGAGCAAGAAGATTCTCGCTGGACGTATGGAGAAATTCAAAACTCGTCAATCAACAACTGCAGCTAAGCGTGAGGAAGCAAAGAAGCACGCAACCGCAAAGAAAACCAAAAAGGCTTCTCTTGAGGTTGAATCAGAGAAGTAACTCCACAGATAATTACACGACAGTTGTGTCCTTTCTGGATATGGCTGTTTTGTTATACTGAATGATATCTATTAAGCACAAAACTCAAAGCACAAAATCCAAAAAAGTAAAAATATAAAACTAAAATTTTTTGAACTTTGATATTTGAACTTTGAATTTGGTTATACGTATGGATCTCGAAAAACTAAAACAAAATCATAAAACTGCTTTTTTGGCACACGAGCTTGAACGTCTTGCGAAAGAACGAAAAGATGTGCTCATGACCATTGAAGCAGACCCATCCTTGGCGGATTTAGCAAAGGATGATTTGACGCAAATTGATGCATCAGAGAAAGGTATTATTGAGCAGATTGAAGGAATGGAAAAAGAGGAAAAAGGTGTTGAAGAATCTCCCAATGACATTATTTTGGAAGTGCGTGCTGGAGCAGGTGGGGAAGAAGCGGCGTTATTTGCCGAGCTTTTGGCGTTGATGTATCAACACTATGCTGAAATAAAGGGTTGGCAAGTTACCACGTTGGATGAATCACGTGCAACGATGGGCGGGTATAAAGATGCATCATTTGAGATTTCTGGAAAGGGCGTGTTTAAAGAACTCCGTTTTGAAACGGGTGTGCACCGCATTCAACGTATTCCTGCAACCGAAAAATCGGGGCGCATTCATACATCAACCGCATCAGTCGCCATTCTTCCTCTCCGAAAAAAACATACACTTGAAATAAATCCTGCAGATATTGAAATGGAATTTTCACGTGCGGGAGGTGCGGGAGGACAAAACGTGAACAAGGTTGAAACGGCGGTTCGTATTGTGCACAAACCAACGGGCCTTGCGGTTCGTTCGCAGGCAGAGCGAAGCCAGCAAAGAAACCGTGACAAGGCAATGGAAATGCTTTTGGCAAAACTTGAAGTACTTGAATCGGATAAAGCAATGAAGGATTTGTCTACAGAAACAAAGGCGCAGATTGGAACAGGCGATCGTTCTGAGAAAATTCGTACATACAACTTTCCCCAAGACCGTGTGACTGACCACCGCATCAAGGAAAGTTGGTCAAATATCCCCGGAATCCTCGGAGGTGACATTTCTCGTATTATTAAAGCGTTGGCGGTGGCTTCGGATACTCCTCAAAAAGAGGCTTGATTCTCGCGTCTGTCTCTGGTATCTTTGACACGTTGCCCTACGGGGCTCTTTTCATCAAACACTATGACCACTACAGAAACTGATATAAAAGTAGCCGTCGGAGAACTCTTTACAGTAGGGGCTCATTATGGGTACCCAAAGGCACGCCGACATCCAACAACAAAGAAGTACATTTTTGGCGTAAAAAACAATGTTGAGATTTTTGACTTGGAAAAGACAGCAGAGGCCCTCAATGAGGCATGTGCATTTGTTGAAAATCTAGCAGCAACAGGAAAGAAAGTTCTCTTTGTGGGAGGTAAGCGAGAAGCACAAACAGCTATTTCTTCAGCAGCCATCCTTGCAGGCGCTCCGTTTGTAGCAGGACGATGGGTTGGAGGAACACTTTCTAATTTTGATATCATTCACAAACGGGTTGAAAAGCTTTTAACACTTTCTGATGAGCGAGAAAAAGGGACACTTACGAAGTATACAAAGAAAGAACGATTGATGATTGACCGACAGATAAAGCGTCTGGATGAGATGTTTGGTGGTATCCGAACACTCTCACACCTTCCGGGAGCTATGGTGATTGTTGACCCTCAATTTGAGAAGATTGCTCGAGCAGAAGCACTCATGCTCAAGATTCCAATTATTGCACTTTCAAATTCTGACTGTGACGTGCGAGACATTACATATGTTGTTCCGTGTAACGATGCAAGTATTGGAACTATTACGTACGTTATTGACCGAATTGCAAAAGCATACAGCACGGGTTCCAAACGTGTGCCAGCAAAAGCGGCGATGCCCGAACGAAAGCCCGTTGCTCCAGACGAACGACCTGCTCGACGGGGCGCTCGCGTAGCACCCACACACGTCGCAAAGAAATAATTGTTCATTAATTTTTTAAAACATATGGCTGTTACCGCTCTCGATGTGAAGCAGTTGCGTGACCGAACAGGTCTACCGCTCAACCAGTGTAAAGATGCCCTTGAAAGTTCGGGGGGTGATATTGAGAAGGCGCTGGATATTTTGCGTGAAAAAGGAGCAACGATTGCTTCCAAAAAATCAGACCGGGCACTTGGTTCTGGTTCTGTTCAAGCATACATTCACAACCACGGAGCTATCGGTGCGCTTGCGGAATTGCAGTGTGAAACAGATTTTGTTGCTCGAAATCCCGAATTTCAAGAACTTGCGAAAGATTTTGCTATGCAAATTGCCGCAACGGACGATGCTATACTAGAAGCAGGTGTGGAAGAGATTTTGAAACAACCATTTTTTAAGAATCCTGACATAACGCTTGGGGGACTTATTGATGGCGCGGTGCAAAAATTTGGCGAACGAACACAACTCGGACGTTTCTGTAAGTTTTCTGTATAGCGTCTGGTGTTGAGAAAATCCTCATTATGACAGCACTCATTAGTACATTTGGTGGATCGCTCTTTCTTCTCTCACTTTTCTTTGCATTTAAAGAGTGGGAAATAAAACGGAGTTCAACAACAACACTCACACTCTTTTTACAGAGACATTCTCCTGTCGTACGAGACCATTTTCTCCATATTCGAGGTCGTGTCGTACATTTTGTTGTGCTCGTTGTTCAGGCGGTACGAGACATTGTGTTATATGTTTTTCACACACTCCTAACATGGGGCCGTACCATTGTTGTTCTTGTTGCGGCACACATGATTCGAGCTGCACGAGGAGAGAAGCTTGTTGCGCAAGGAAAGGTTTCATCAGAGTATTTTAAACATCTCTATGATCACAAGAAAAAGATACAGGGTGGAATTTCTCAGGAAAACCCTGTAGAGTAGTGGTTTGTGACGAGGTAAAATATAGCCACGCCGCCTTAGCTCAGTTGGATAAAAAACAAACTGCTTTGTTTTGAATCCGACCGAAGGGAGGTGGGAGAGCAACACTTTTAGTTTGGCACGTAATGATAAGTAGGTAGAATATAGTCACGCCGCCTTAGCTCAGTTGGTAGAGCAACGCACTTGTAATGCGTAGGTCCCCAGTTCGAATCTGGGAGGCGGCTCCAAAACAAAGAGAACACTTGTCCTATGAGAAGTAAACTTGGAAAGTTCGGCGCACTGGTAAAAGAATATAAAAAAGCTCGGCGCCCATATCCAGCCGAGGTTTTTAATTTTCTGAAAAAAAATCTAACAACCAAAGATTCTTTGATTCTAGATTTGGGATGTGGTACAGGGATTTCTACAAGACAACTTACTAAGTATGGACATGTTATAGGGTGTGACCCCGATGTAGTCATGCTCCGAGCGGCAAAAAAATATCCAAAAATCAACAATGAAAAATATGTCACTGGTTATGCCAATAACCTGCCGTTTAAAGACAGAACCTTTGATGTCGTCACTGCGTTTGGTGCGTTCCATTGGTTTAATGATAGGAAAAGTATTAGTGAAATTCGCCGAGTTCTAAGGCCTGGTGGGATTATTTTTATCGTAAACAAGATGGGTCTGAAAAGTTGGGGAGAGGGTTACAGGAGAATGATTATAAGAACAATACATCGAGAGGTTGCCCACTTTCGGAAGAATATCTTATATAAACCACAAACTAGTCTACTCCAGAACAGATTTAAAAAGATAAAAATAAGAGCCTGGAGAAAAAGTGAACTATTCTCTATTCCGAACGCACTGGAGTATGTTCAGTCGGTATCAATCTGGAATTCAGTTCCCGCACTACTCAAATCAAAAGCATTAGATGGACTCAAAAAATATTTTAAGAAGATGAAGAGTGAAAAGGGTGAAATTGAAAGAAAGCTAGCGGTGCGAGTAGTTGTTGGTACAAAATAAAACAGTCGCCTCAAGCGACTGTTTTATTTTAGGTCGAATCAAAGGTATAATCGGTACATCATGGAACAAAAAGGATTTTACCACCCACTCACTGTCGCCATTCGTGATTTTGAACGTATTTTCCGTAGTATGGGTTTTTCGGTTGCAACAGGACCAGAAATTGAAGATGAGTGGCATAACTTCACCGCGCTCAATGTTCCCAAAGATCACCCTGCACGTGACATGCAGGACACCTTCTGGCTCCCTGATGGTCGCGTACTGCGTACCCACACGTCGCCGGTACAGATTCGCTACATGGAAACACACGAGCCACCAATTCGCATTATTGTGCCAGGAAAGGTGTACAGAAACGAAGCAACTGACATGACACATGAGGCACAGTTCTACCAACTTGAGGGATTGGTTGTTTCAGAAGATACAACACTGGCACACCTCAAAGGCGTACTTGAAACATTTTTCAGGGAGTTTTTTGGAGGTACGGTTGAAGTGCGACTGCGCCCCAGCTTTTTTGGATTTACCGAACCGTCAGTTGAAGTTGATATGCGCTTGACTGGCGAGCATGTAACTCCAAAACTTCGCGATCGTTGGATTGAGGTGATGGGGGCAGGTATGGTGCATCCAAATGTGCTCAACAATGCAGGTATTGATCCAAAACGCTACCAAGGATTTGCTTTTGGTGGCGGTGTTGAGCGACTCTGTATGCTCAAGTGGGGAATTGATGACGTGCGATTATTCCACACAGGTGATTTACGTCTAACCATGCAATTTCCAACCAAATAACTATATATGAAAGTATCTCGTGCATGGCTCCAAACATTTTTTGACTCCCCACTTCCTAAAGTGAGCGAACTTGAATGTATACTCACCTTTGGTGCATTTGAAATTGAGGGAATAGAAGCTGTTGGAGAAGACACGGTTTTTGATGTAAAAGTGTTGCCTAATCGTGCACATGATTGTTTGTGTCACCGAGGCATCGCAAAAGAATTTTCCGTCTTATGTAACATTCCATTGTCGCATGACCCACTTTCGGGTAGTGTTCCGTCATTTGAAAAAAGTAATGCACTAACTGTTACAGTTGAAAAAGAAAACGCATGTCCTGTGTATCAGGCGGCATATGTAAAAGGCATTACCGTTGGTCCATCGCCAAAATGGCTCACGGAACGACTTGAAACACTCGGCCAGCGTTCAATCAATAATGTTGTTGATGCTACAAACTTCGTCATGTTGGAGTTAGGTCAGCCACTTCATTCATTTGACGCACAAAAACTGGGAGATGTGGAGGGTAGCAAAGCAATTCATGTGCGTATGGCACGCGCTGGCGAAAGTATTGAGGTTCTTGGTGGCACGCGGTACGAACTTGATGAAACAATCCAACTCATTACTGATGCTTCAGGAGATACACCAATCGCAATTGCTGGCATTAAAGGTGGTAGCCAAGCAGAAGTTGATACTGCAACAAAAGATATTATTTTGGAATCTGCAAAGTTTCATCCCACACTTACACGAAAAGCATCTCAGAAATTAAAGTTGCGTACTGATGCATCATACCGTTTTGAAAATGAAATTCCTGATGAGCTACCGCTGTATGCACTTCAGGCACTTGTCACGCTCATCAAAGATATTGCAGGAGGTGATGTGATTGAGTATGATGGTTTTGAAAGGGTTCGAGCAACGCTCCCATATAAAATTGGTGTTTCATCAGACGAAGTGAACAAACTTCTTGGGACAACACTTTCAGATAATGAGCTTGTAAAAATTCTTGACCGTTTCGGATTTACATACACAAAAATAGAAAACCCTCGAGATGTTATTGTACAAAAAGCTCAAGGTGTTACCGGCGCCCCATATAAGCGCATGGCGCGCATTCGTTTTGACACACCCGAGGCGTTCAATTGTGCAACTCTCACCGCGTGGTGTGCGATTGAGGCTGGGTATACATTTGGTATACCTCGAATTACCATTGACCAATTTGTCTATCTGGATTCAATTGACGAAAAAGACCTACTGCCCGGCGATTTTATATTCACGAATACAGAGGAAGTACGTACAATTGATGGTGAAAATTATTCTTCAATACTCGGCGTTATGGTCAAAGATGAAGCAATTCGTACGAAGACGCTGGAGTATCTCCCTGGAACAGAAGTTGGGCACGGTGTTGACCATGTTGGCATCTACGCAGGCAATGGTGAGGTTATTCATGCGGGTTCTGCGGTTGGTGGTGTGGTACGAGAGAAACTTTCTGAGAGTAAAACATTTGCAAAAGAAAAGTGGTATAAACGTGTTGTTACTGATACATCTCCACGTTTTTCAGTCACAATTCCTTTTGAGCGTGTAGATATACGTTTGCCGTCTGATCTTTTTGAAGAAGTTGGACGTGTGTACGGATATGAGCACATTCCGGCACAGCAACTTCCTTTAGCATCAGTATCGAAAACGGACAAGGTGTTTTATTACACAAACAAAGTACGCGATATTCTTGTTAGTGTCGGATTCTCAGAAGTGATGACGTACACGTTCCAAGAGAAGGGGGAAGTTAAACTTGCAAATTCACTTGCAGGAGATAAGGGATTTTTGAGGAATAGTTTAGAAACAGGACTTGGAGATGCCTTCGCATATAACAGTAACATGCTCTCGCTATTAGGTATTTACGACTTTTCAAAATTAAAATTTTTCGAAATCGGAACAGTTTTTACAAAAGATGGTGAACATATTGAGCTTGAAATTATGTCTGGTGCAAAAGGAAATATTGCTGATACATTTAAACACATTGGAGATGTCTTTGGTAAACCAGCCAATTTTACTTTTGTGACGGGAGAGGATGGTGGGTTGATGAATCTTACAGAGTATGTTGAAAATCTTTCTGAACCGACAGAGTATAATTTAGCAGAAATGGTCATACCTTCTATGCAGTATGTCGCTTCGTCAATATATCCATTTGTGTTGCGTGATATTGCAGTATGGGTGCCGGATGAGTTTACGGGTTCGGATGTTGAAAAGATAATTAGAGAAAATGCCGGAGAGTATCTGGTACGGCTAGACCTGTTTGACGACTCGTACAAAAAAGACGGACGTACATCATACGCATACCACCTTGTATTCCAATCCCATGAAAAAACACTTTCAGACGATGAGGTGAACGTTATTATGCAAGCGGTTACGGATGAATTAAACGGTCGTGATGGGTGGAAAGTACGCTAGTTTTAAGCCATTTTTATACCCACCAAAACACATCAAAACCCTTTATTTTTGAGGTGTTTTTTGCTATACTGAACAGGTCAAAGTCATCATTTTTCATGCCCAAAAAGCCAGAACCAAAAACAAAGGAGTCCTCATATACAGCCTCAGATATCACCGTTCTGGAAGGGCTTGATCCTGTGCGAAAACGTCCAGGTATGTACATTGGTACGACTGGTCCTGATGGATTACACCACCTCATTACGGAAGTGTTTGATAACTCACGCGATGAAGCGATGGGTGGTTTTGCAAATGATATTGAGGTTGTATTGCTTCCAGAAAAACGCGTTCGTGTAACAGACAACGGTCGTGGTGTTCCGGTTGATAAACACAAACAAACAGGCGTGTCGGCTCTTGAGACCATCATGACGACTCTCCATGCAGGAGGAAAATTTGGTGGAGAAGGATACAAAGTATCAGGAGGACTTCACGGAGTCGGTGTATCTGTAGTGAACGCACTTTCATCATATGTGCGTGCTGATGTGTACCGCGATGGGGGACACTACATGCAGGAATATGTGCGAGGTAAACCAAAGAGTAGTGTCAAAAAATTGGAGAATTCTGATTTGCGTGGGACAACAACTACCTTTGAGGCAGACCCAGAAATTTTTCCAGAAATTATCTACAACTGGGACAAGATTGTAAATCACATGCGACAACAAGCGTACTTGGTGCGTGGACTTCGTATTGCGGTTATTGACGCGCGAGAGATTGATGAAAAAATTGATTTCAATAGCACAATGTACGTGCGTGAGCTTGGTTTGGAAACGCCATCAATGACATTTTATTTTGAAGGCGGACTTGTGTCATTTATTCGTCACCAAAACGAATTTCAAAAATCACTCCACAAAACAATTTTTTATATCGAAAAAGAACAAGATACCGTTGATGTAGAAGTTGCACTGCAGTATGTTGACGATGTGACAGACCACATCTATGCATTCGCAAACAACACGTACAACGGTGAGGGTGGAACGCACATCACCGGATTTAAAACCGCACTGACCAGAACGCTTAATACCTACGCGAAAAAAACAAACATACTTAAGGAGGCAGACGGTCCTTTTTCTGGGGATGACGTACTTGAAGGCCTTTCTGCCGTCGTATCGGTCAAGCTTCGTGAGATTCAATTTGAAGGACAAACAAAGGCCAAACTTGGTAGTGTTGAGGCCCGTGGCGCCGTTGAAACGGTATTTGGAGAGGCGTTTACTATGTTTCTTGAGGAGCGTCCAGAAGAGGCGAGGGCGGTTATGGGCAAGGTGGTGCTCGCGTTGCGCGCTCGCAAAGCAGCAAAAGCGGCAAAGGACAGTATTTTGCGAAAGGGTGCGCTTGAGGGAATGACGCTTCCGGGAAAGTTGGCCGACTGCCAAACAAAAGATGCAAGTGAATCAGAACTCTTTATTGTGGAAGGTGAATCAGCCGGAGGTACTGCAAAAACAGGACGCGATCGTCGTACTCAGGCAATTTTGCCACTACGTGGAAAAATTTTGAATGTGGAACGTGCGCGACTTGACCGTATGCTTGGTTCTGAACAAATTAAAAATCTTGTCATTGCACTCGGGACGGCCATCTCGGACACCTTCGATATTTCAAAACTTCGCTACCACAAAGTGGTGATTGCAACTGATGCCGACGTGGATGGTGCGCATATTCGAACATTGCTCCTTACGTTGTTTTATCGATATTTCAAACCGCTCATTGAAGGCGGATTTATTTACATTGCGCAACCACCACTGTATAAGGTGAAGAAAGCAAAAGAGATTCACTATTTTTATACAGAGGAAGAAAAAAATACATTTCTTAAAAAAGAAGGTGTTGATGCGAACGATGTAGAAGAGGAAGGTGAAGAGTTGGTCGAAGAAGAATCCACTGGGGTTTTTGAAGCTAACGAAGCTAACGAAGCTAACGAAGCTAACGAAGCTAAAAAGCTAACAAAGCTAACAAAGCTACCCAAGCTCTCTATTCAACGCTACAAAGGTCTTGGAGAAATGAATGCGGATGAGTTGTGGGAAACAACAATGGATCCAACACGACGAATTCTAAAACAGGTGACGATTGAAGATGCACAAGAAGCTGACCGTATTTTTGATATCCTCATGGGAACAGATGTTCCTTCCCGCAAGACATTTATTCAGAGTAATGCAAAACTCGCGAAGATTGATATCTAAATATGTATCACAGAACATGTAGCGTGTAGCTTATAGTAAGTAGCCCCGACGCTATGGTCGGGGTCCCGACTGAAACGTCGGGAAAAGTAGTGAGCAGTAAGTAGAAGTGAAAACAAAAAGCATTCGAGATAACGAGTGCTTTTTGTTTAGTGCGATATATCGCACTATTTGACACACATTCTATTCTGTGCTAGTCTTTCAGCGCGGACGGATGATCAAGCGTCTATGACGAAAATTGATTTGTCCACTGCTCTTTTTGGGAACGAAAGTCGAGGTGTTCGTTTGGACGACAATGCTCATGTTCCCAAGGGCGACTTTGGTCGCCCTCTCATCAGAGGATTTTATTTGAAATAGAATCTTGTGATGGGAGAGAGAACGAAAAGGCGATTGTTTTAAAAACGTATGGAATTGTGTTCTTTCTCCCTCAAATTAGATTTGTGAGAGGTACGATTCGAGAGTTGTCCTTAACGGACGAGGCATGAGTTGTACCTCTCACTGTTGTTCTTTGTCGTATACATCAACAATGGCCCCAAGATAATCAAACAGGGCCGAACCCGCGCTAGCGGAGAGGAGTGTCTCACAATGGGACGAACAATCGGAATCAGGCATCGAGTGAAGAAGACGGCGGAAGGTGAATCGCATCCGACGCAGGTTGCTATCAAGGAGGGGAAGAAGGTTCGCCTTCTGGATCTCCCCGACGAGGATGCTGAGCTTCAGTTCGTGCTCGGCGACTACAAAGGTGAGGGTGTTCGCGAAGGCGACAACCTCGCGATGGTTTTGGGCGGAAGCGGGGACTACCTCGCATTCGCTCTGTCTCGTCGCGCGGGTGAGATCGGCGCAAGCATCATGCGCGTGCCGAGCTTTGTCCTCAAGAACAACCGCACGACGGACAGCAAGGACGACGACTCGTCCGAGCTTGTTCGTCTCGCGGAGACGTCGCCGAACTTGTTTTACCCCGTGACGGTCCGCGACCTCTCGCTGGTCAAGGTGCGCGTGGCGTACAGTGCCCGCATCGACGCAATGAAAGCGCGCATCGCATGCGAACAGCGCCTTCGTCAGCGAACCATCGGCAGCATCTTCTGCTCGCCCGACGGTCTCGTGCCCGAAGGCGGCGTGGAGAAAGCGTTCGAGGCCAAGAAAGCCAACGACGCGATCCTCCAAGCCCTTCTCTCGGAAGAGAAGGCGCGCGAGAGGGAGCTCGCTTCGGCCGTCGAGAGTCTCGACGTGTTCGAGCGAGTCTTCTCTCCGGTCGAAGGATGCGGGGTCAAGATTGCGGCACGTATGATTGCCGCGATCATCGACATCCGCCGTTTTGCGACGGAGCCCGGCTTCAAGAAGTTCTGTGGCGTACACGTCCTTTCGGACGGCCGTTTTGCACGTCGCCGTTCTGGTGAAGTTGCCAACTGGCAGCCCGACTGTCGTCAGGCACTCTACCTTCTCGGTGAGCAGTTCAACCGCAGGCCGGATTCGGTCTGGGGCAAGAAGCTCCGCGAGTACAAGGCGAAGCTCCGTGTCGCACACCCCGACGTTGTCGTGGTGGAGGGCAAGAAGCGCTACACCGACGGGCACATCCACAAGATGGCGATCTGGCGCACGGTGACGAAGTTCGCCGAGTACGTCTACATGACGTGGTGGGACCTCGAGCGCGAGGTGGAACGGCAGAAGAAAGTAGCCTAGTGTTGATGTTCGTGTGGAGACGTTATCCATGATGTCTTAGAGACGTAAGTGAACATGTCTCCATACGATTAGATTTTAGTGCGGACGAAGTTTGCGGTTTCTTTTAAAAGACGAGAGATCCTCTGTCCGCACAGGGTGCATCTCTGGCGCGCATGCGCGCCAGAGATGCACCCTTCCTTACAGAATCTTTTTTGAAGGGTTTTGTAAGGAGGGATGGTAGACGACTCCTGGTGTTTTCAAACTGAAAGCTGCCACCTTTGTCTGCCTTGGCGAAACGAATGGACTGGTTTCCTTGACGGGATGACTGGTAATTGTTTCGCCACCCTCGCAATTTGAAAAAGGTGAAAGACGTTATTCCCTAAGTCTTCACTCGAAGACGAAAGTAGTGCTGTCTTTCACCGCAGTTCTTTTGGGGACGCCCCGATGCTTGTTCTTACTTGAACGAAAGGGTATATGTCCCCAAGGGCGACTTCGGTCGCCCTCTCATCAGAGGATTTTATTTGAAATAGAATCTTGTGATGGGAGAAGACGTTATTAAAGGTGTAAGCTTACAAAAACGGACTCCTATTTGTCTTTCTCCCGCCGCTGTTCTTTTGGGGACGAGCTTGGTCCTGTTTTGAAGACGGACAGTCATGTGTCCCCATTTTGCCCTCGACCAGACAGACTGGTCGGGGGCTTCTGCTACGTGTCGTGTCAAAAAGGAAATAATGCGTGGGCTTGACATTCGTAAATGATTGCTATATAATACGACTTACAATTATTGAACATTAAAAAACGGCTTAACAAAGCCACTAATAGGAAAGCTCAAAGCACAAAGTTCGAAATCCAAAAAAGTATTTAAACCAAAACTAATTACTAACCTCAAACTTCTAACCTCTAACTTCAACTCTATATGGACCTCCCTATTATACAAAAAGCATCTAAATATAAAGATCTCACTATTAAAGTATTGAGTGTTGTCGGCGGTATTGCGATTATCGCGGGCGTTGTGTGGGTTGGTGCGCGTGGGCTCGTGCTGTTTCCAAGCGTTGGAAGCGCACTCGCAACTGCGGTTGCCAGTGTACAATCACTTTTTATTCCAGCGGAGCGCATTATTGTGTCCACGGTTGATAGTCAGATTGTCGTGAACAAGCCATTTACACTCACATGGGAACACCGCGGTAAGGACACGGAAGGTTCATACACCTTTGTCTATGAATGTACTGATGGTGTACATCTTGTACGCCGTGTTGCTAGTACAGACACAACGCTCTTTTGTAATACACCAACACCACTTACTGATGGTAGGAATGAGATAACACTTGTGCCAGTTGGTACAGTGGACGGGATTGCCACAGTTTCAGTTTCAATTCGTTTTACTGAAAATGACAGCCCCTTCGTTTCTCAAGAAGGAACTCTTTCACTTCTTGTACAAGATGCGTATCTTGATACGGCAACAAGTACTACAACAACCACAACTACTACGACAACAACAAGTACATCAACGCAACCAACTCCGACAGCAACAGGGGTCGTGACAGGTTCAGTTGGGCAGACAATCACCGTTCCCGTCATTGTGCCTCCATTTTCTGACCCGAACGGAAAACCAGATCTTGCTCCTCGCGTTATTGCGCTTGGTCTTGTAGATACAAAAACAGGATCGTTTACAGAAACAAATGATATTCCCTACAAACTTCCATCAGGGAAACGAGGAGCGATTAAATTTGAAATTCGCAATGATGGAACAAAGGAGTCAGGCAAGTGGAAATTTGAAATAGCACTTCCTACATCTCCCTCATACACATATACATCAACAAGCCAGCAATCACTTTTTCCTGGAGATCGTATTGAATATGTTATTGGGTTTGATCGTATAAAAAATGCGGATGAAGACGATTACCGCATAGAAGTTGACCCCACCGATTCAGTTACTGAGTCAAACGAGAAAAATAACGTTAAGACAGGGGTTGTTGAAATTGACAGATAAGGAGCTCCTACAAAGGTTGTAAGAGTTAGTGCCGTTCTTCAGGATGTCTGGGGAACGGTATTGACTTTATATAAAAAGGTGGTAGTATTCATAGACAACACATACACGTGCTATGCAAAAGAAAACTGCACAAACAAGGCAAAAAAACACATATTCCCAAAGCATGGTGAGTGACCTTTTTGCACTTCTAAAAGAGCATCCGGTGCTTGTCGGCATCCTGTGGAGCGGTTTTTTTATCGTTCTCCTGGGTATTTCATTTGCTCTTGGTTTGGTACCAAAACTTGAAACAGAAACCCCCACAGTTGCAATTGCGAACACGACAGTGCCACAATCCACAGATGCCGTGCAAGAGGATAGTGCACCAGTGCGAATTATTATTGAGCGTATTGGTGTTGATACACTGATTGTGAATCCAGAAAGTCGTGACATTGAAATTCTTGATACGGCACTTTTGAGTGGCGCGGTCCGCTATCCAGGTTCGGGTGATTTGGAAGATGTAAGCAACATATTTCTTTTCGGTCACAGCACAGGTTTTCGTGTTGTACAAAACCAAGCATTCAAAGCATTCAGTGGTTTAAAGGATGCACGTGAAGGAGATCTCGTCCGCGTGCAGTCAAAAACAAAAGAGTATGTGTATCGCGTGACAAAAGTATCACTCGTTAACGAAGATGAGGTACGTGTGAACTTTTCAAGCACACGAAAAAAATTAACGCTTTCAACATGCAATTCGTTTGGTCAAAAAGAGGAACGATATGTTGTTGAATCGGATTTTGTTGGTAGCTACGACCTCACTGCACGCTAAATAGAGAGGTATTGACTTTTAATTTTTAGGGATGTATAATGCGCAAACGTACATATACTAATCAAATACATATGTTAAAAACAATTACACAATCAGTTCGATCTAATTTTCTCGGGGCAGGAGTGTCATTACTCCTCGTCGCCTCTGTTGTGGTGCCAAGTGCAATGCTTGCACAGCAAGCAACAATTGAAGGTGCTACGGTGGCTACCAAAAGTGCTGAAGTAACCCCTCCTACTGGTGGCGGAACCCACGAGCCATCCACATGTGTTCCTAATCCACGAGCAGACCTCCGTCATCCAAACGGTGATCCATTTATCGTCACTGGTAACCTTCCCACATCAGTTGAAGTAAAAAATTTCTCAACAGAGTGTACATATTCAATTCACATGGCTACATACAAGGTATTTGATGAGTGGGAACCGGGTTCGAACACAACGTTCCTTGCAACACAAACACTCTATAGCGATAACGAAGACTCGATTGGACCTGGTGCAACAATAACAATATCAAGGTCACAACCTACCACGTGTCAGTATCAATCCGATTTCTTTGAAGGCCCAGCCGCACCTCAGACAAACCCAGATTTTGCGCAATTGCCGGCCTACACGGTTTTTGACTGGGAATTCGCGTCCTATCCTTTGCCTTTGTGTGGACCAAAACTCACCGTTACCAAAACTGTCATCAATGACAACGGTGGAACCGCAGTCGTTTCTGATTTTCCCTTGTTCGTAAATACCACACCAGTAACGAGTGGTGTTAATAACTACTTTCACGCAGGAACATACACCGTGTCTGAAACCAACCTCCCCGGATATACAGCTGGCACATGGGGAGGTGATTGTGCGGCGAACGGCTCGGTGACACTTTCCGGAGAACAGAACAAGACATGTACCATCACCAACAACGATAATCCAGTTTCAAATCCAGCAACACTTACGATTATAAAAACCGTTATTAACGACGACGGCGGTATTAAGCAGGTTGCTGACTTTCATCTGTATGCAGACAGTATTCCTTTTGTCAGTGGTGTTTCGCAACACCTTCAGCCAGGTACACGCACAGTTCACGAAGACCAACTTCCCGGATATACCGCAAGCGCATGGGGAGGTGACTGTGCCGCAAATGGCACCGTGACACTTGCCGCAGGACAAAGCAAGACATGTACGATTGTGAACAACGACAATCCAGTGATACCAAATCCTGCACACCTTAGACTTATAAAAACCGTTATTAACGACGATGGCGGTATCAAGCAGGTTTCAGATTTCAAACTCTATGTAGGCAATGTCATTGTTATAAGCGGTGAAACAAACCAATTTGCCGCTGGAGCATATACTGTTCACGAAGACCAACTTCCCGGATATACAGCCAGCGCATGGGGTGGAAACTGTGCTGCAAATGGTACGGTCACGCTTGTCGCAGGACAGACAAAAACATGTACCATCACCAACAACGACAATCCAATCATTACAAACCCGGCAACACTGACAGTCATTAAGACAGTCATTAACGACGATGGTGGTATTAAACAAGTTGCTGATTTCAATTTGTATGTTGATCGAGTGTTCGATGAGGAACCAACAGTACTTGTTATAAGCGGTGAAACTAACCAGTTTGCCGCTGGAGCATACACCGTTCGCGAAGACCAGCTTCCTGGCTATACCGCAAGCGTGTGGGGTGGTGACTGTGCCGCAAATGGTTCAGTGACACTTGCTGCAGGCCAAAATAAAACATGTACAATCACCAACAACGACAACCCAATTATTTCAAATCCAGCAATGTTGAGGGTAATCAAAACAGTTATCAATGATGATGGTGGAATAAAACAGGTTTCGGATTTCAATCTGTATGTTGAGCGAGTGAACCGTGAAGTACCAACGATAAGTACTACACCAACAGTGCGCGTCATAAGTGGTGAAACTAATCAGTTTACCCCCGCCAACTACCTTGTTTTTGAAGACCAGCTTCCCGGATATACAGCCGGCGCATGGGGAGGTGACTGTGCCGCAAACGGCACCGTGACACTTGTCGCAGGACAAACAAAAACATGTACGATTGTAAACAACGACAATCCAATCATTCAAAATGGTGCAACACTGACGGTTATTAAGACGGTCATTAACGACGACGGTGGAACTAAGCAAGTTTCAGATTTTAATCTGTACGTTGAGCGAGTAAACAGTGAAATACCAACGGTAATTGATGCACCAACAGTACTTGTTATAAGCGGTGAAACAAACAAATTTGCTCCAGCCAACTATCTTATTTTTGAAAACCAACTTTCTGGCTATACCGCAAGCGTGTGGGGTGGTGACTGTGCTGCAAATGGTTCAGTGACACTTGCTGCAGGACAAGATAAAACATGTACCATCACGAACAATGACAATGCAGGGGGCGGAGGTGACGACGATGACGACGACGATGACGATGGGGGTGGCGGAGGTGGTGGGGGCAGTGGCCACCGTCCGAAGGTTGTTCTCTTCAGTACTCCCGAAGTTCTCGGTTCTTCAATTTCTCTAACACAGGTTCCGTACACGGGTCTTGGAACAAGCCTCTTCCAGATACTCCTCTTTATCATTGGTTTGCTCGCAATCTCTGGTGGGGTAACCTATGTCATTGCACGTCGACGCACAAACGAGAACGTATTTGAGGTAGTTTCACCCACGAGCACACACTACGTCCAAGACGTTGCACCGATTCTTGAAGAAAATCTTCCTGAAGTAGACACATTTTCTGCGTACGATGAATACACATCTCGTGTTCAGCCAATTATTGCAGAGGTTCCCGTAGATCTTCCCATTGCTCCAGCAATTCCTGTAGCTGATGTTGTTGCACAATCACTCGCAGTGCGCATGGTTGCACAGCGTGAGCATGCCGTTGCTCAAAGCACCGTTTCACTTGCTCGACTACAAGATGTGGCACGTTCATCTCAAGCGCTGGTGTCTGAGGATGGTATGAAACTTGTTGTACACTCAGCAGAAGGTGACGAAAAGAAAGCAATTGAACGATTGTTACAAGTTGTCGAAATTGCAAAGACACGATACCCACGAGAAGATGGATGGCTTGTGCTCGATAAAGGGCGCGTTCGCGAGGCACTCTTTATTTCAACACTTTCAATGGTTCCATTGTTTGTTGAATGGATGGTGCGAGCAGAAGACAAAAACATCTTCGGATTTCTCCGTATGCTCAAATCACAAGAACAACCAGTAGCCGACTTTATGCGAAAAGTGGTAGCGGAACTTGACAACGCACATCGCGCACGACTTGAGGGTGCTGAAGAAAAGACAACGGTCAATCCGCACATTGCAGAAGTAACGTATCATCTTTCAAATAACGAGCTAGAGGTAATTATTGGTGAACTGTTGCAGGGTGTTGATGAACGCTACGATTCAGCATATACATCAGTTCGTCTTGCCCTTGTCCGTGTATTGGATGTTATTAAAGAACGACAGTTTACACGTATTGGTGGCGCATACACGTTCTCTCAAAATCAAGAGGCATAATTCTTTAGAAAAATATATCTAAAAGCAGAACCTGCACACACGTGCGGGTTTTGCTTTTGGGGGCTGTCTGTGCTATAGTTGTGGGTACAAATCTGGTGTCGTTCATGGACAGTGATGTTTAGTGTGGCACCCGTTTTATTAATCGTAATTTTTTGACATGACTTCAACACAAAAAGGAGGAGCGGGTGTTACGATCCTCATCATTGTTGTTCTTCTCATTCTCGCAGGTGTTCTCTTCTTCACAAACAAGAAGGATGTGTCTGATGTGATTGTAGATGAGACAACAGTAGAAACAACAACTGTTGTTGCAACTACAAGTGATGATGGAACAACTGGCACAACAACAGAAGTAACAACTTCTACTACAACAACGACAAACTAATTTTTTCGTTTTGCAAAACACCACCCGTATGCGAGTGGTGTTTTGTTTTTGTCTATGCTAGTCTGCCTAGTACTACTATGAGTATTTCAGGATTATTGCTACAAAAACTCGCACAGAAACAACTCGAAGGGTTACCTCCCGAGCAACGCGATATGTTTATGCGTATGCTTGAAAAAGACCCAGACCTTTTTGTACGTATTGCACAAGAGGTTCAAGAAAAAACGAACAGTGGTATGGAGCAAATGGCCGCAGCCCAAGCTGTTTTTGCATCTCACGAAGTTGAATTGCACACCTTAATGCAGGATTCAAAATAATTATGGGACTCTCGCTTGGTATTGTTGGTCTTCCCAACGTTGGTAAGTCGACGCTTTTTAATGCGCTTACACGTCAAAGTGTTGATGCCGCAAATTATCCGTTCTGCACCATTGATCCGTCAGTTGGTGTTGTTCGAGTACCCGACGAACGTCTCACCGTTCTTTCAACGTTTTCACAATCAAAAAAAACAATTCCTGCGGCCGTTGAGTTTGTGGACATCGCGGGACTTGTAAAGGGCGCATCGGAAGGGCAGGGACTTGGAAACCAATTTCTCTCCCACATTCGCGAAGTTGATGCGATTGTGCAGGTGGTGCGTATATTTGAAAATGCTGACATTATTCACGTATCAAACACCATTGACCCAGTACGAGACATTGGGGTGATTAATTTAGAGCTTATTTTGGCAGATATGCAGGTAGTAACGAAGCGTCTCGGAAGTGTTGAGAAGGAGGTCCGTAGTGGCTCACGTGAGGCACAGGTTGAGAAAGACGGGCTGGAGAAGGTGAAGGTAGTGCTTGAATCCGAGGCATTTGCTCGAACCACAGCACTCACCGAAGAAGAGTTTGAAAAAGTGAAACTCCTCAACCTTTTGACGATGAAAAAGATGCTCTACGCACTTAACACACAATCAGGTGGAAAAAATTTAGATGAACTCAAAGATGAACGGTGGACGGCATTGCTTGCATTTTTTGAAAAAGAAAAAGCGGTATGGGTTGTGGTGGACGCAAATACAGAATCTGATTTGAAAGATATGGAATATGACGAGCGTGTTGCCATGCGCACAGAGCTTTCAGTACGTGGTGGTATTGATGATTTAATTGTTTCTGGTTTTACACTTCTTGATTTGATGACATTCTTGACGACTGGAGAAGATGAAACACGTGCGTGGACAATAAAGAAGGGAAGCACTGCACCGCAAGCTGGCGCTGCGATTCACACGGACTTTTTACAAAAATTTATTCGTGCTGAGGTTGTTTTTTGGAAAGATTTAATTGATGCCGGCTCATACGCAACAGCTCGTGAAAAGGGTTTGGTACGTACAGAAGGGAAGGAATACATCGTCAAAGACGGCGACGTCGTCGAGTTTAAAATCTAGTTTACAAGTCATGTAACATGTAACAAGGGAGCCCGACCTTCCTGTAGAGAAGTCGGACGTCTGAAAATGTTGCATGAAATGAAAAAGGGCCGGGGAGTCATCGCTGACTGCCCGGCCCCCGCACTGCGTCTCTGTGTATCCAACCCTTTTTAACTCAAGCTGTGCGAGTACTTGATGCGGACACCCGCTAACAGTCCGTCAAGTGAGAGGGTTTATTTGTAGTTTCGCGGCGCGAAACTCTCTCCTTACACTCGCAAGCGCCTTCACTAATCACGCACTAGCAGGCCCTCCTTTTGAGTGGTACCGCCGTTCTGTCTCACAAGAAGCGAGAAGATCGTGTGTTGTCGGTGGCGAGGTACTCTTCTAGTACTTGTTTGACCAGCCCTTGCTCTTGGTAGCCAAGGGTATCTAGTTCGAACCTCCTTTTGAGCCAGGTTGTTGTAGTTGGTTGTCTGTGGGAGCCTCGTTGGGCTGTCCCACGAAGAACGATACCTTCTCATGCAAGCTGGGCAACCCGTGCCTGCTGAAGGTAGATACAGTATAGCAGACCATGTTTGTTTGTCAAGTGTTTTTTAGACTCGCTATTTTCGTGTATTTTGGGCAAGAATCAGAGTATACTTGGTGTGTAATCAAGGAAATTACTAACTACTTACTACTTACTACTAACTTCTATTTATATGGATAAACCAAAAATGACGCCAAAGGACTTCTTTATGTATCTTGGCACGGCGGTAGCGCTCTATGCATCTGCGGGTGCCCTTATTGCGATTTTTTTTAGTATTATCAACACCCTACTTCCCGACGCATTGAATCCACAGTACATGTCATCGTGGGCAACAAGTGGTATGCGATTTGCTATGTCAACACTCCTTGTTGCATTTCCTTTGTACATCGTGCTTTCGTGGCTCATCCGAAAAGATATAGCTCGCGATGTTGCCAAGTATCAACTCGCTATTCGTAAATGGTTTGTGTACTTCACACTCTTTATTGCTGGTGCGGCGGTTGCGGGTGACATTATCGCGCTGGTGAATACATACCTTGGTGGAGAAATTTCATCTCGGTTTATTTGGAAAATGCTTTCAGTATTTGTTGTTGCTGGAATTATCTTTGCCTACTACTTCTATGATTTACGTCGTGCAGAGTCAAAGGATACAAAAGTAAACAAAACACTCATCGTGCTTGCCGTCATTGGAGTTGTTGGAGTTGTTGTGTGGGGACTTGTTGTTGCGGGCTCACCATCTCAAGTTCGTGCGCTTCGTTTTGATGAACAACGAGTGAACGACCTTTCGGGTGTTCAACAGGAGATTACCCTTTACTACCAAAAGCACAACGCATTGCCAACAACTCTAGGTGCACTTTCTGATGATATTAGTGGATACCGCGCACCCGTTGACCCACAATCACAAGAATCATATGAATACACGGTGCTTAAACCTCTTTCGTTTGAATTGTGTGCGACGTTTGCTCAAGCAAATCTTGATTCGGCAAAAACAGCACCTGCACCTGTGTACTACGACATGGGGGGTATGAGTGGAAACTTTGTTCACGATTCGGGACGAGTGTGTTTTGAACGAACAATAGATCCAAAAACATATCCAGTGTATAAACAGTAAAATAAGAAAAACAGCCTCGCCACACAGCTGTGGCGAGGCTGTTTTTATATCCTCAGTGCGTGGTGTAGTATAGTGTTTACGTATATGGAATCCTACGACCACAAAAAAATTGAAGAGAAATGGCGTAAAGAGTGGGAGAGGCAAGAGCTTTTCCGTGCGCAGGATGAAGACAAACGCCCCAAGTTCTACTCGTTAATTGAGTTTCCCTATCCGTCGGGAAACCTGCATGTGGGACATTGGTATGCATTTTCTGTTCCAGATATTTTTGCGCGGTACAAACGCATGAAGGGTTTCAATGTGCTCTACCCAATGGGGTTTGATGCATTCGGTTTGCCCGCTGAAAACGCTGCGATTAAAAACAAATTGAATCCGCGCGAGTGGACACTTGGCAATATTGAGTACATGCGCAACCAACTTCGTTCAATGGGTGCATCGTTTGATTGGTCGCGCGAAGTGGTGACGTGTGATCCATCGTACTACAAATGGACACAGTGGCTCTTTCTGCAAATCTACAATAAAGGTTTGGCATATCAAAAAGAAACGGAGGTAAACTGGTGTCCCTCATGCAAGACGGTGCTCGCAAATGAGCAAGTGGTTGCGGGACACTGTGAACGGTGTGAAACAGAAGTTGAGAAGCGTTTGATGAAACAATGGAATCTTAAAATTACCGACTACGCACCACGACTATTGTCTGACTTAGACACACTCCAGTATCCAGAAGCGATTAAAGAAGCACAACGAAATTGGATTGGTGCGTCAGAAGGTGCACAGATTAAATTCGAAATTCGAAATTCGAAATTCGAAAAATTAGATTTTGTTGAGGTGTTTACAACTCGTCCGGACACGCTATTTGGTGCAACCTACCTTGTGCTCGCACCCGAGCATGAATTGGTAGAAAAACTAAAAGGTACTATTTCCAATTTTGCGGAAGTGCAAAAATATGCGACAGAGTCACGCAAGAAAGCGGAGATTGATCGTATGGCGGAGGGAAGAGAAAAGACGGGTGTGAAGCTTGAGGGTGTTGTTGCGATTAATCCAGCAAACAAAGAAGAGATTCCAATATTTATTGCTGATTACGTACTCGCATCATATGGGACAGGTGCCATTATGGCCGTCCCTGCACACGACAGACGAGATTATGAGTTTGCACGGCGTTACGAGTTGCCAATGGTCCACGTTATCGATCCTTTGAACGAGCACGATGTAGACACGTGGGGGTATCCGACGTTTGCTCCTCACCAATTAGAAGACGAAACAGTAGCACAAACTTCGGAACGACATCGTCTTTCAGAGCTTGATTTGATAAAAAAAGGCGAGCGCTGTTACGAAGGTCACGGAGTATTGGTGAATTCAAACCAATTCAATGGAAAAAATACTGAAGAAGTAAAAAGAGAAATTACCGAATCTGTTGGTGGGGAAATGAAAACAACGTACCGTATGCGTGATTGGATTGTGTCACGTCAACGATATTGGGGTTGTCCCATTCCAATTATCCATTGTGAGAAATGTGGTCCAGTTCCTGTTCCAGAGAAAGACCTTCCTGTGATACTTCCCGAAATTGACGACTATCTTCCAATGGGGGATGGTAAGTCGCCTCTCGCAAAAGCAGAAAGTTGGGTGAATGTGAAGTGTCCAACATGTGGCGGAGATGCACAACGCGAAACAGATACGTTGGATACATTCATTGATTCTTCGTGGTATTTTCTTCGATACACCGACCCAAAGAATGAGAAAGAGTTTGCGTCCCGAGCAAAACAAGATATGTGGATGCCTGTTGCGTTTTATTCTGGTGGGGCCGAACACACAACAATGCACTTGCTGTATTCTCGATTTTGGCACAAAGTTCTTTTTGACCTCGGGCTTGTTCGTGACTCGGAACCGTACCTGAAGCGAATGAATCGCGGACTCATTCTTGGTCCTGATGGAAACAAAATGAGTAAGAGTAAAGGAAACGTTATTGATCCAGATGCGGTAGTTGCACAACTTGGGTCGGATACCGTTCGTATGTATCTTGCATTCATTGGACCATACAATGAAGTTGGTTCGTATCCCTGGAGCTCCGACGGTATCATTGGAGTACGAAGATTTATTGAACGAGTATGGAAAATGGCAAGTAAGATTGGCGCTGATGAGCTATCTGAGAGTGGTAAGCGAGTTCTTCATCAAACAATTAAGAAAGTGACGGATGAAATAGAATCGTTTAAGTTTAACACCGCTGTTTCGGCACTCATGATTTGTCTTAATGCTCTGGAGAAAGAAAGGGGAATACCACAAGAAGCTTTTGAAACCTTCGCGCGTATTCTTGCTCCCTTTGCCCCACATATTACCGAAGAGCTTTGGCAACAGCTCGGGCATCAGGATTCTGTTCATATACAAGCGTGGCCGACGTACGATGAGTCAGTACTTGCAGAAAAAGAGATATATGTTATAATGCAGGTCAACGGTAAGGTTCGGGGTAAGGTTTTGACCATCCCCGGAGTGACCCAAGATGACGTTTTGGCCTTAATTTATAAGGATGAAAAGCTGTCTCGGTACCTAGAGAAAGTTACTGTTGAGAAGGTCATTTTTATCCCCAATCGCCTTATAAGTATCGTTACGCGAGAGCCTTGACGATATCCCCCAAGAGTGATAGACTAGCAGGTATCAATCAATAGATAACTAATACACGCATGTCAAAAACCTTAAAAAAAGTATCACCATCTGCCGGTCGAAAGTCGGCAATTTCTTTTAACTCAAAGCAGGTAACCAAGCGTCTTCTTGGTGCCCTTTCTGCACGTGCACAGGATGTTCTCATCAAACGGTATGGTCTTGGTGATAAGGTGAAGCGTATGACACTTGAGGCAATTGGCGAATTGTATGGTATTACCCGTGAACGAGTTCGTCAGATTGAAAATTACGCTCTCGGCAGTATCCGAAAATCGGATGCATACACAAAAGATAAAAATGCGTTTGCAGAACTGAAAGAAGAGCTCATGTTTTTTGGTGGCATTGCATCTGAGGAACATTTTCTCGCACACCTCTCAGCTGATGCTGGTGTGCGAAACCACTTCCACTTTATTTTGGTTGTTGGGGAAGATTTTGAAAAAAGAAAAGAAGATGAACACTTTGAACATCGCTGGCACGCAGATACTGACTTGGCAGAAAAAGTTGAAGAGGCATTGAAACAACTCTACGCATCACTTTCATACGAGGAACTTGTTTCTGAATCAGACGTTATCGCCACATTTCTCTCACATTTAAAAAATGTTGCTGAAGTATATCGCACTGAAGAAATGACACGTCGATGGCTCACTATGTCAAAGGTTGTTTCCAGTAATCCATTAGGAGAATGGGGACACTCAGCATCTCCAAATGTTACACCAAAGGGAGTTCGTGACTTTGCATATCTTGCTATTCGAAATCACGGATCGCCACTTCACTTTAGCGAAGTTGCTAAACGAATCAACGAACTTTTTGAAAAGAAGGCGCACGTTGCGACAACACACAACGAGCTTATTAAGGATGACCGATTTGTTCTCGTGGGACGCGGACTCTACGCACTTGCGGAATGGGGATATATGCAGGGAGTTGTGCGTGATGTTATTACGAAAATTCTTAAAGAACACGGTGCTCTTACAAAAGATGACGTTGTTGCAAAAGTACTCAAGGAGCGTTACGTAAAGCCAAATACTATTCTTGTTAATCTTCAGGATTCAAAATATTTCTCTAAGAATCCAGACGGAACCTACGTTCTCGCCTAATCTCGGCACGCCAAAGCCCCCGCACTTCATTTTGAAGGCGGGGGCGTGTGGTATGATACTTATATGTTCGGCGATATTCTAGAACGTATACAACCCATCTGGACCACTTCCCGTTTTTTGTTTGAGCTTGCTCCTCTGTGGGCACCTATTCTGTTTGGATATGCTGGGTGGCGCGGGTGGATGCGGTATCGAAGGGCAAAATATTTGGCAAAACAAGAACCCGTTCTTCTTGAAATTAAAGTTCCGCGAGAAGTGAGTAAGTCACCCGCAGCAATGGAAATGGCTCTCAACTCACTCTATTCGATTCCCGGTGAAGGTAACCTTCTTGAAAAATATTGGGACGGTGGTGTGCGTGCATGGTTTTCTCTTGAGCTTGTGTCTCTTGAAGGCCAGGTGAAGTTTTTTATTTGGACATGGAGAAATAGTGTTAAAAATATTCAAAATCATATCTACGCACAGTATCCGAAAACAGAAGTCGTTGAAGTTCCTGACTACACGCTGGCATTTTTGTATGACCCCGATGTGGCGGACCTCTATGCCGCAGAATTTATACTCAACAAACCAGATCCGTACCCAATTAAAACGTACATTGATTATGGTTTGGATAGAGATCCAAAAGAGGAATTTAAAATTGACCCCATTGCCCCAGTGCTAGAGTATCTCGGTGGTTTGGGTAAGGGTGAACAGGCATGGATACAAATTCTTGTTCGTGCACACAAAAAAGAGGATACCAAAGAAGGCTCATTTTTTGCTAATTTTAAGTCGGTTGAGGATGTGTTTGATATAGGAAAAAAGACAAAAGAGCACTTTGAAAAAACTGACAAGTGGAAAGATGATGTGAAGGGTGAGATAAAGAAGATTATTGACAAGAGAACGCTCAAAGGAAAGGGTAAAAATGATGATGAGGAAAGTACGTTGGTCACCTTCACTTCTGGGGAGAAAGATATTGTAACTGCACTTGAACGAAGCATAACGAAGCTCGGGTTTGACGTTGGTATTCGTGGAGTGTATGTCGCGGAAAAAGACTATTTCAACAAGTCACACAAAGGGGCGCTTAATGGTGTGCTGACACAGTACAACACACCACACCTGAACGGATTCAAAAAAGTTCGAGGGACAAGTTTTGATTATATTATTCAGGACCCACTTAAAATACGCCTTCCAAAAATGAAACGGGAAATGTTTGAGGCATACCGTTTACGAAGTTATTTTCACGCACCCTACAAACGAAAACCGTTTGTACTTAATGCCGAAGAATTAGCAACCATTTTTCACTTCCCTGGAGGCGTTGTAGAAACACCAACATTTGGTCGTATTGAATCACAAAAAGCAGAGCCACCAATGAATCTTCCTGTATAGGTATGTCTCGAAATATGATGATGAACATTGGTGTGGTGTGTGGCGTTGTGCTTCTTTTGATTTTGTTGCATACGCCGAAGCCGTTCCCAGAGCACTCCTTGGTGAATATCCCAGAAGGTGCTTCGTTTGTAGAGGCTGCATCGTTGCTTAAAGGCGCACGTATTATTACATCAACAACATTACTCAGGGTGCTTACAGAAGTCATCGGTGGTGCAGAAAATATTCGAGCGGGAGATTACCTTTTTAAAAAACCACAAGGAACACTCGCGGTTGCATATCGCCTCACGCACGGTGACTATCGTTTGGAACAGATTAAAGTAGTGCTCCCTGAAGGCATCACCGTTGCCACTATGGCTGATATTCTTTCAAAAAATCTGCCAGCATTTGACAAACAAAAGTTTTTTTCACTCGCATACACCCAAGAGGGATTTTTGTTTCCTGATACGTATTTCTTTTTTGTAAACACAACACCAGAAGATGTTCTCTCAACACTCTCCAAAAAATCAGACACCATTCTTGCCGAATACGCAGATGCAATTGCATCATCAAGTCGAAGTTTGGAAGAAATAGTAACGATGGCATCTATTATAGAAGAGGAGGCACGTGGGAGAGAAGATCAGCGTAGCGTGTCCGGCATTCTCTGGAAGCGTTTTGATGTTGGCATGGCATTACAAGTTGATGCTACGTTTGCGTACACACTTGGAAAGGAGTCACACGAATTGACGAGTGCAGATTTGGAACTTGATTCTCCATACAATTCATACACACGAGTTGGACTTCCACCAACACCGATTAGCAACCCAGGACGAAGTGCCATTGAAGCGGCACTTTCTCCAACAAAGACACCATATTGGTATTACCTCAATGGAAAGGATGGGGTAACCCACTATGCTGAGACGTTTGAAGAGCACAAGCAAAATAAAGAAACATATTTGTAGTATGAATATAAGAGGACGGGGAAGGCATTTTTTGGTATACTTTGCGTACATATGATAATTACGTACAACACACTAGAGTCATTTAAAGTTCAATTTGGAGACGCGGTCCTCGCATTTAACCCCGTATCCAAGAAATCAAAACACACCGCAACATCGTACGGTGCAGATGTTGTGCTTGTTTCGGTGAACCACCCCGATATGAATGGTGCGGAAACGGTTGCACGCGGAGATGCCAGTCCTCTAGTTATCAGTGGGCCAGGAGAATATGAACTCAATGGTATTGTGATTCGCGGATATTCGTCAAAGAGTATGTATGACGGAAAAGAGAGACTCAATACGGTGTACCTCGTTACATTGGAAGATATGAAGATGTGTTTTTGTGGTGCACTTTCTGATGGACAACTTTCTTCAGAGTTGTATGAAGTGCTGGATGATGTTGACATTCTCTTTCTTCCTATTGGTGGAGACGGCGTTCTTGATGCGCGTGCGGCTCACAAACTTTCCGTTTCTCTTGAACCACATGTGGTGATTCCAATGCACTACACAGCAGACACACTCAAGGCGTTTCTTAAAGAAGAGGGAGAAACGGGGGCTTCGGCAACAGACAAGGTAACTTTGCGAAAAAAAGAAGTGATTGAAAAAGAGGGTGAGGTTATTGTGCTTTCTCCACAGGTGTAGCACATTCCCAGTATGTTTACGTTATTACAAAAGATTCAACAGCGCCCAGAACACGAACGTCGTACCATAGCATTGTGGATTGCCTTTTGGATAACGGTGTGTATTTTTGGTATTTGGTTTGTCTCATTTTTTGCACACCTCAATCAAATTTCCTCTCCCGCAGACACCGTTATTTCAGAAAAAGTTTCCCCACTGAATAGCTCCAAAGAAACATTTTCCTCTCTTTGGGACTCGCTCAAAAGCACCGTGCAGAACTCATTTTAAAACACCCAAAAGCGAAGAAATCCCCTTTATTTGTGGGTCTTTTTGGTGTATAATGATAGGGTAAAAATGTAGTATTTCATGGCTTCCAAAACACCAAAAGAAGATGAAAATATAGTGCCAGATCGCTCCGAATCAGGGATTGTTTCTCGTAGCATTTCTGCCGAAATGAAGGAGGCGTATTTGGACTATGCGATGTCGGTTATCACAATGCGCGCGTTGCCGGATGTTCGAGATGGGCTTAAACCAGTGCATCGCAGAATTTTATACGCCATGTATGGCATGCGGTTGCTTCCAACAGCAAAGCCACGAAAATCAGCCGCTGTCGTTGGTGAAGTGCTTGGAAAATACCACCCGCACGGAGATGCGTCTGTGTACGATGCGATGGTGAACATGGCGCAACTATTTTCGTACCGCTACCCGCTCGTTATTGGTCAGGGAAACTTTGGTTCAATTGATGGAGACCCTCCAGCCGCGATGCGATACACCGAAGCACGAATGTCGCGCGTGGCATTTGAGCTCATGCAAGACCTTGAAAAAGATACGGTTGATTGGCGACCAAACTATGACGGACGATACAAAGAGCCAGTAGTGTTTCCGGCGTCTGTCCCAGGACTTCTTTTAAACGGCACGCTTGGTATTGCTGTTGGTATGGCAACAAACATTCCTCCACACAACCTCCGTGAAGTTGTCCACGCAACGGTGCATCTTGCCGATAACCCAGAAGCAACAAATGACGACCTCCTCTCGTTTGTCAAAGGGCCAGACTTTCCAACAGGCGGGGTTATTTTTGGTGAAAAAGATATTAAGCACGCATACACGAACGGAAAGGGAGGAATTGTGACACGTGGTGAAGCTGAAATTATGGAAGGGAAAAAGGGTCAATTTCAAATTATAATTACATCAATTCCGTACCGTGTTAACAAGGCGGATCTCATTGTCAAAGTTGCTGACCTTGTTCGAGAAAAAAAGATTGATGGTATTCGTGATATTCGTGATGAATCAACGAAGGATATTCGTGTGGTGATTGAGCTCAAAACGGGGGCACATCCACAAAAAATTCTCAACTTTCTCTACAAACACACACAGCTTGAAGACACGTTCCACATCAATACCGTGTGTCTCGTGGACGGTGTTCCGCAAACGCTCTCCTTGAAGAGTATTTTGGAAGAGTTTGTCAAACACCGCCTTATTGTGGTTCGACGTCGTACGCAATTTGACCTCAATGTTGCACAGGCCCGAGAGCACATTCTCCTTGGTCTCTCCAAAGCACTCGACCATATTGACCAAGTAATTGCGGTTATTAAGAAATCAAAAGATGCTCTTGACGCAAAAGAATCCCTTAAGAAAAAATTCAGTTTCTCAGAGCTCCAAGCGATTGCCATTTTGGAAATGCGACTTCAAAAGCTTGCTGGTCTTGAACGAAAGAAGGTTGAAGACGAGCTTGCAGAGGTTCAAAAAACTATTACCGAACTTACAGCACTTCTCAAGAGTGAGAAAAAGATGCGTGAGGTTATTAAGACAGAGCTCACTGCAATTGAGCAGAAATACGGTGATGACCGAAGAACAAAAGTGGTTCGAGGGGGCGTTGAAAATCTTTCTGCTGAAGATTTAATTCCCAACGAAGAAAACGTTGTGGTATTTACTGCTGGCGGGTACATCAAGCGCACGAATCCAAGTGAATACAAGGCACAAAAGCGTGGTGGTGTTGGAGTGATCGATTTGGATACCAAAGAAGAAGATTTTGTTACCATGCTTGTTGGTGCACATACACACGACGACCTCCTGTTCTTTACGGACAAAGGAAAGGTGTACCAATTGAAGATGTACGAACTTCCAGAAGGAAAGCGCGCAACGAAAGGAAAGTCGGTGATGAACTTCCTACAGCTTTCAGACGGAGAGCGCGTGACATCCATTCTTCCGCTGTCAAAAATTTCAAAAGAGTCAAAAGGTGGTGTTATGATGGTGACTCGTCGCGGTGTTGCAAAAAAGGTTGCAGTTGCCAATTTCCACGATGTACGCCGTAGTGGTATTATTGCGATTTCACTGGACGCAAATGATGAACTCATTGCTGCCGTTCTTGTAAATCCTGGAGATGAAACATTGCTCGTTTCTCAAAGTGGTCAATCAATTCGTTTCAAAGAAACAGATATTCGAGCCATGGGACGTACTGCCGGAGGTGTTCGGGCAATGCGTCTGTCAGCAAAAGACGTTATTGTGGGCACGAGTGTTGTGAAGAAAGAAGACGCCGACTCAGCACTACTTATTCTCCTTTCAAACGGATACGGAAAGCGAACAGCAATAGATGAGTATAAAACTCAAAAACGAGGAGGTGGGGGTGTAAAAACGGCGAATGTAACCGCAAAAACGGGTAAGGTGATGGCGTCTCAGATTGTGTCATCTGAAGAAGGTGAACTTGTGGTCATTTCCCAAAAAGGACAGGTTATTCGGGTAGCACTTTCTGAAATCTCACTTCTTGGACGCGTGACACAAGGTGTTCGTATTATGAAGCTTCGTGAGGGAGATTCTATCGCATCATTTGTCTGCTTGTAGGGTAGAAGTAAGTAGTAAGAATTTTTTGTGGGTTTTTTCGATTGTTCCACTTATCATTTGGTGCTTGGTTAGTGGTGCTTTACAATAGTGGTATATGTTTGCACACCCTGAAAAAATTATTGAGCAGTTTCAACTCGGTGAAGGAATGCATGTTGCAGACCTCGGCGTTGGTGCCGGGGATTTCACGTTTCTTGCTGCGCGCCACGTTGGTGAAACGGGGGTAGTGTATGCGTGCGATCTTCAGAAAGAGCTCATACAAAAAGTGCACAAAGAAGCACAGCAGGAAGGCCTTTTGAATGTACACACCATGTGGACTGATCTTGAAGAAGAGCGGGGAACAACACTCGCGGATGCATCAGTGCACGCAGTTATGGCCACCAATATCTTGTTTCAAATAGAGCACAAGGAGCGTTTTTTAAAGGAGATGTTCCGTATTCTACGTGCTGATGGAAAGGCGCTCATTGTTGACTGGAGTGATTCGTACGGAGGTATGGGACCTCATGCTACATCTGTGCTCAAACGTCACACCGCCCAAACGCTCGCTGAAAGTGCGGGGTTTGTTTTTGAAAAAGACATTGATGCAGGAACACACCACTACGGTATGCTTTTAAGAAAGCCGAAAGAAAATAAGTAGTAAGCAGAAAGTAGTAAGCAGAAAGTAGTATGTAGAAAGTAGTATGTAGAAAGAAAAATAACAAAGACCAAACTAAAACCAACCTCCAACATCCAACATCTAACTTCCAACCCCCACTTTATATGAAATCATTTCCAACAATTATTCTCGTTATTTTTGGATTTTTTATTATTGCCGGAGTTATTGCGGTGGCATCGTATGGTAAGTTTGGCTCGTCAGGTTCGGGAGATGTTCCTGCGCAGGCAGTTTTGTGGGGAACGCTTGATAAAAACATGATTGATAAAGCCGTACAACTTTTTAATGAAAAAAATGACAATATTCTCACGATTACCTACACACAATTTTCTGAAGAAGCATTTGATGCAAAACTAACAGAAGCTCTTGCAGAAAACCGAGGCCCCGATGCGATTATTCTTTCTCAAGAACGACTCCTCAAGCACGAAAAGAAAATCTATCCGATTCCTTTTCAAAATCTTCCCGAGCGAACATTTAGGGATACTTTTATTGAGGGTGCCGAGTTGTTTGTTGGTACGGACGGTATTCTTGCCTTTCCGCTTGCCGTTGACCCTATGGTGCTCTATTGGAACAGGACACTCTTTAATGCTGCGGGCATAGCCCAACCACCATTGTTGTGGGAAGAAATAACAGCCCTTGTGCCGAAGCTCACAAAATCAGATACAGCACATAATGTATTACAAAGTGCCATAGCGCTCGGAGAATATCGCAATGTCAATCATGCAAAAGAGATTCTCGCACTTATGATGATGCAGGCTGGTAATCCGATTACAATACGCACAGAAAACGGCGTGATGAGCAGTATCAGCGAACGATTTGGTCTTTCCGAAGTTCCTGCAGATTCAGCCCTCCGCTTTTATACTGAGTTTGCAAATCCAGTAAAGCCGTCATACTCATGGAATCGTTCCTTGATTGCCTCAAAGGATTTATTTGTAAGGGGTGATCTTGCTATGTACCTCGGTTTTTCTGGTGAGCTTTTTGGTATACGAGAACAAAACCCAAATCTTAATTTTGATGTGACGCGCATGCCACAGGTTCGTGACGCTGTTCAAAAAAGTACGTTCGGCACCATATATGCGATTGCAATTCTCAACCAATCACCAACGAAGGCAAATGCATTTCAAGCCGCAACAATTCTGACAAGTAAAGAGATGTCTCCATTTTTTCTTGACATACTCGGACTTCCGCCAGCACGTCGCGACGCTCTCTCACAAGTGCCGACCGACCCATACAAGGCAGTATTTTATAATGATGCACTTATCTCAAGAGGATTTTATGACCCAGACCCCGTTCAAACGAACGCACTCTTTAGTACACTCATTGAAGATGTAACGTCGGGGCGAGTATCAATAAGTCAGGCGGTAAGTCAGGCAAATGGACGGATGAGCCAGCTATTAGAATAGCAAATGAAGACGAAAAATGTGGGTGGGGATAACTTTTTTCTGATAAGGGCATACAATGGCTATATGACACAAGAACAGAAACGAAAGACGGTGGCCTTCGGCCTTTCTTTGGCGGTAGTGCTCGTTCCTCTGGTATCTTTTGCAGCGATTGTTCCTTGTGGTGGGCCACCACCCCAGACCGCCTGCACGTTCAATGACCTCGTTCTTCTCGTTAATAATGTCATTAACTTTCTCCTCTATACGGTTGCACTTCCGATTTCGGCGGCACTATTTGCGTGGGCGGGTATTTTGTATCTCACGGCGGCGGGGGATATGGGCAAGATATCAAAAGCTCATGAAATATTTAAAAATGTCTTCTTTGGGCTTATTATTGCACTTGCAGGATTTTTGATTATTGATTTAATAACAAATGTGCTAACAGGAAGGGGGTGGTCAGCAAATCCATTTAGACAACCATAACTATGAACACATTTTTTCAAAAAAATAAAAAGATACGTGCGGTTGTGTCTCTCGCTCTGGCACTGTTTGTTTTTGTGGTTCCTATGGTCATTTTTGCACAAGTGGGCGGTGAAGGTAGTACCATCGAGAACCCACTTAATAATGTAACCAGTATTCCTGCACTCATCACTATTATTGTCACAGCGGTTAAAGATATTGGTTACTTTGTCATCGTCTTTTTCCTCATTTATTCAGGATTTTTGTTTGTGAAAGCGCGAGGGGACCCAAAGGGAATTACGGATGCAAAAAATACTTTTCTCTGGACGGTTGTTGGCGCGGCAGTTCTTCTTGGTGCACAAATTCTTTCAGATGTTATTAAAAATACCGTTACTCAACTTGGCCACAGAGATGCGCCAACAACCCAACAAGATATTGTATGAAAAAAATACTGCTACTTCTCACACTTGTTTTTGCGCCACTGGTTTCTTTTGCCGTTACAGATTTGGCTGGTTTGATTGGACTCTTCACAGGACTTCTTAATCCCATTCTTGCTTTGCTCACAGGGCTTGCGGTGCTATTCTTTATATGGGGTATTGTAAAATACATACGCAATGCCGGTGATGAAGCAAAAGCACAAGAAGGTAAAAGTATTATGACGTATGGAATCCTCGCACTCTTTATTCTTTTTTCGTTCTGGGGAATTGTGCAACTGCTTTATAGGTCAATATTTTAATTGTCATTAATTTAATCATTATGCGTAGATATATATCATCGCTTGTTGCAGTGCTTGTACTCTCGCCGTTGTTTGTGTTTGCACAGAGTGTTGGGAGTGTTATAACCAGTTTGGGGGTGTGGGTTGGTTGGCTTATCCCAATAATTGCCTCGCTCGCTCTTCTTGTGTTTATGTGGGGAATTGTAAAGTATCTTACCAGTGCTGGTGATGCGGACAAGGCCAAGGAAGGGAAAAGTATTATGATATACGGGGTGATAGCGTTATTCGTATTATTTTCAGTCGTTGGGTTAGTCGCATTTATTAGGTCATCTCTCGGTCTTAGCCCAGTAGACGGTCCGTTCACTCCTCCCAAGGTAACTCTGTAACGGTTTTGGGGACAGAGTATCTAGTTTCTCGGGTATGTTGGTGATAGTATTAAGTTGTTAGCATTATATTAAAAGTAATTACACACTACGTATGAAAAAAGTTCTACAAGGTCTCGCTATCGCATCTGCATTCACACCATTGTTTGCATTTGCACAGTTGGGTGGTGTTTCAAATATTCTTACCGCAATTGGAAGATTGATTGACACCGCAACGCCTATTGTTATTGGTTTGGCCCTCCTTGTATTCTTCTGGGGGTTGATTAAGTTCATCATGAATTCAGATGATGATGAGGCTCGAAAGAAAGGCAAGGGTCTTATGATTGGAGGTATCATTGCGCTTTTCGTGATGGTTGCAATCGTCGGTATTATTAACTTCATTGCCGCTCAGGTTGGAGTTACGACAGGTGGTAATTTGCCAGTACCTGGCGTTCAATAAAAGTAAGTCCGTATGTCACTCCAGACTTTTCTTGCAACTGGATATACGGTGATTCTTAAGCCGATTATCCTTCTTCTTTTTGCTGTTGCTTTTGTCATATTTTTCTGGGGAATTGTTGAATCAATCCGTGATTCGGAAAGTGATGATGGTAAGGCAAAAGGGAGGCGGAATATGCTGTGGGGAATTCTTGGGATGGTCATTATGATTTCAGTATTTGGGATCATTAAGATTATTACAGGTACCATTGGTGCTACAAATCCAAATCCACCAGCTGCGATTACACCAACCGTAACAGCGCCAATATAAAAAATGGATAGTGTATAAGAAAAGGGCGTCCCGCGAGGGGCGCCCTTCGACGTTGGTGGTCTGTGAGGACCACCAACGTCACTATGCACATCATGAACTTGGGGTGGTGGACTTTGGGGTGATGACAAAACTGAACCACCCGTCGTCCTTCTGGGTCTCATCTTTGAGTCTTCCCAACATCTTTGTGTTGGTTCCTTCTGGGAGGGGAAGCTCTTCCCACACCCCGTGTCCGCCACTTCCGTCGGTGTTCTTCCATGTGCCGGTCCCTTCGGGCCGATTCATGGAGTACACCTGCTCCTTCGTTTCACCTCCTGAGAGGTGGAAGACGGAGATGTTGATGTACCCACCGCTCCATGCGTTGATTCGCATAGGGAGACACTTCTGTCGGAGGTCTGGACGGTAACCTTTGACCTCCTTCGGCTTGCTCCAGCAAAACCGGTACTCTACCGGAGTGGTGGTCTTGCGGGCTTCCTGAGCGTTGTACTCGTTGAGTTGGTTCCAGTACTCGACGGTCCCAGGATTTGGGATCTCCAACCCCGTTCGCTGGTCGCGTTTCCACGAAAGTGGAACGGGCTTGAGCGTTCCGTCGGGAAGACGGATGAATTTCGATGTGGCACCCGTAGTCGGATTTTCTCCTGCTTTCGGCAGAGGACTCTCCGAGTTAAAGATTTCACGTGGCATGGCCACCTGGAGCTCGTGCTTTCCCCATGTTGCAGTTGCTGCAGTGTATCCCCACGAAAGGAGAAACACAACAGCCGTCGCGATGCTGAAGATGGTACGCAACTTCTTGCCAGCATTTCCAAACCTGTCGCTGAAAAACGACAGGAGGAGAAGTACAACAACAAGAATCTTCAGAAAACCGTTCGTTACCCCCATGTACGTCATGAGGATAAAGAGGACTACTCCTGAGAGGAGTGCGCCGATGATTTTCGGCAAATCTTTTTCGTTCATGACCTACTCCTTACTCTTTGGGAAGTAGAAGTTTTGCGATTGGCGTCGAGAGAGCGACGAAGAGGGCGAACCACACGAGACCCCACATGAACGTGGAGAATGCTTCGGGGCTGGTGATGACTGCGCTGAAGCAGACAACCCAGCCGACGAGAGAGATGATGAGAAGAGCAAGGTACGTTCCGAAGAACCACCAGAGCTTGTTCCCAACAAACTTCTCAACCTGATCGAGCGCTTTCTTAGCAGCTTCTCGTGCCTGCTGGGTGCGAGACTTCTGGAGAAGCATCGCGAGGAACAGATCGGCCGCCTCTAGTGAGTTTGTTGAGCTCCTGAGGAACTCAACGGTGAGACTCTCGGGTTCAAAACCTTTCGGATATACTTCCCGAGTCACTGGCTCACGTGCTGACTTCGAGTCGCCTCCTTTGTGGGACTCGGTCGTTTCTTTCACTGTCTTTGCCACACCTGACTTCGACGACTCAGTCGTCTCCTTGACGGTTTTCGAGTCGTCCCCCTTACGGGATTCGGAACTCTTCTGTGTCATGGTGACAACGGACCGCGCCTTGAAGAAGCCATCACGCCCATCCGAGAGGACCTTGCCGATAGCTTGCTCGGCACGATCACGGTCGTCTGGCGACAACTTCTCGACTGCCTCATGAAGAATCTTCCGATTCTTCAAGGGCAATACACTGTCGTTGTTGATGAGCAAGTGCCAGTCCATGCGGTCTTCTTTCTGGTCACTTGCTTGTGTGGCTGATGGAGTTTCGGTGGTTGACTTCTTTCCCTTGTCGACCAACCAGTCGACGCCCAAGCGGGCGGCGACTGCCTCAAAGAGCTCCATCACGAAGCCCGTGCGGATGATAGCCATGGTGTTCTCCTTTCGAGAGAGTGAGGTTGTTTGTTTTCTGATATATTCAATCCCTTGCGAGATGAATTTCCAAATTCATGATGTCAAAGAACTGCCGAGACACAGTATATCACAAACAATAGGATTGTCAAGCTACGAATGCATAAAATAGGGCTTTGTAGGGCCGTATTTCGAGCCCCCTCTCGTTACCTACAAAACAAAAACAGGAAGAATGCTTCGCATCCCTCCTGTTTGTTTGGTGGGCGAGAGAGGACTCGAACCTCCAAGTCTTGCGACACTAGCTCCTAAGGCTAGCGCGTCTACCAATTTCGCCACTCGCCCAATATGTGTGAAAGTCGTCACAAGTTACTAAGTATTTTACTTCGCTACACTTGTAAAATTCTAAGTACTCGTAGTCCACCCAGTAAGCCGTATCGCACTTCGCGCGAACCAGGTACGGCTTGCTGGTGCGGTGCGCACCGCCGTGCGCTCTAGTTTGCAGGACTTTCTACCGAAAGTCCACCCAGTAGGAATCGGACCTACGACCGTCTCCTTAAGAGGGAGCTGCTCTACCAGCTGAGCTATGGGTGGTGGAATAGCGTTATTGTAGCAATAAAAAAGAATTATTCTAGGTGTGGGACTTAATCACACGATTTAAGACGCACTTGTGTAAGGTAGATAATATGCTTAGTATTAGAGCATATGGAAAAACAACCAGAAAATTTTGTAGAGCAAGGATATACTATTTCTGACCCAGAACCACTTACTGACAAGTTAGAAAAATTACCAATCGAACTTTTTCCCGAAAGATCAAAAATTACAATATCAGAATTACGAGAGATTATACCAGATGATCCTATCGTAGTTTGTGATTTTTATGTAGAAGATATTGAAAAAGGAGAGGAGTTAGAATCCGGGTATAGACAGGAGGATGTAACAAACATAGATCATCATGCGCCAGGAGCTTTAATGGCAAGACAAATTTCTAGCACTAACCTAGCCATACAATTTGTTGAAAAAAATGGTGTGATGATTCCACCAGTTCATGTTGTAGTCAATCATGTGGATTGTGACAGTGTTCTTTCAAGTTCGATTATGAGAGGCATATTGTCACCAGATCAAAAATTTGGAGAGGCTGCAATTGCGGCTGACCACACAGGTGCTCAAAATGAAATTGCTGATCTACTCCAATCTCTACAAGATAAAAGAAGCATTTCTTTTTCTCTAACCAATCTTGAAAAACTCCTTAAAGGAGAACCGGTTGATGAAGAAGCGGAACAAATGCTCAACAAACGATTACAAGACAGAAAAAGGGCAAAAGAAATAATAACAGACGGAAAATTCAATAGTATCGGGGATGTGTATTTTACATCTGTAAATGAAAAATTTGACGCAGGACTGTTGCCGGCCCTTTTACCTGATGCAATCGTCATACTTCTCGGAAGTCCGATGAAAGATAATCCAGAAAGATGGGAGATAAAGATACGATTAGGAATGAAAGCACCTGAAGGTCTAACTCTGAACACCCTTAATTTGCCAGATTTTGGTGGCAGGTGGAATGCGGGCAGTACTAAAAGAGCCAAGGGTCCTGAAGGAAAAGGGGGAACCACATTAAATCCAGAAGAGTATGCGGTTTTACTAGACAAGATTATTAAAGAAAAACTTGAAAGTAAGTAGAGTATAAGACTAATAGTATAATCGTTATTAATTATACGAATTTAATTTATATAAACATGGAAAATAAAATGGAAATGCCTAGTAGTGAGCATGAAGAGGTAAAAAAATCCGTTGACAACCATACGGAGGAATTTGATAAGAGTGCATCTGAACTTGGTTGGGAACTGGTAAGTGAACATGGTTTTTTTGATGGAAAAGACAGATTTACTCCATCAGGCAGATTAATTTATGACGGCTATACTGTCTATAAAAATAGTCGAGGCCAATTTGCCGACTCTTATTTTATTGCTGATTTAATACGGGATCAAAAAGATAAAAAACAACCAAAAGAATAGAAATATTCTTACCCACGGCACATAGTGCCTTGTTTATACCCGTAAATAGTTAAACGCTCGTACAAGTAATTAAATAAAAATAGTCACTCTATTTATTGAGTATATCTTCGATAGCACCAAAAACTTCCTCCGGAGATAAATGAGATCTTGATCCGTCGGGATTACGGGGGGCTCCACCGATAGTAGATCCTCCGCCCCAACCTGCCTCAAGTTTGTTTAGCTCGTAAAGTATACTCCCGTCCTTTGATGTTGGTCCGACTGGGAAATTGCTGACAAGTTCTGATTTTTTTGCAACGGTATACGCAATACTTCCATCCGGTTGTTTTTGCATTGCCACTGCGCGAGTATGGCCAGCTTTATATACAAGATCAAAAACGAAGTCATTAGACTCTACCATAATCCATCCCGTGCCTTCTTTTATAACTTCAAAACTCCTGTGATCTTCTAGTTTTTCATACACCAATGTTCCTGCCACCAAGGCGTCCACATTTTTTAGACATTCTTCTAATAAAGTATTTAAGTCAGTCTGAGCGTATGTTCTATTCCTTCGTGTATCAATTTCAGGTTTCATTACTCCCTTATAAAATTTCTCGGCAAGCTCTGAATCAAGCGGTACATATGCTGGACCGTGCGCGTCTACTCCACCCACAGACTCAACCAACATTCTGACCCTCGGATCATTCACCATTTTAGGGTGTCGAAGTAGCCACACGGATAAAACGGTGTCTCCGTCAATATCATTAACATAAATATTTGATTCTTTGGGTTCAAAACCAAGCAGTAGTGCATCAGCTATTTGTTGACAGCTTGCGCGAGTAATTTGTCTATTTACATTATCGTGGTGATCAAATGAAAACTTATTGTGTTCAAGATCAAATAATGGACCTTGAACATACCCATCAAGGGCTATACTGTTTTCGGGTAAATTCTCAAGTTGTTCTGTTTTTCCTCTCTCAATAATCAAAGATCCAGATTTTATAGTTGGAATTTGATCGATTGATTCTATCTCCGGATTTTTTGGGTATTCTCTCATACGTTATATTTAAAAACAGCTATTAAGGCTCTCGAGAAACTTCTTCGCCCAAATTACTAAATATTTGTCTCAGCTCTTTCATTTTTTCAGAATCCCTTTCCTCAGACGATATTTTCTCCGTAACATTTGGGAAGTTTTTTGCCACACCGAGGTATTTTGACTTCTCTGGATTTCTTCTGTATGAAAAACCAGACCAAGTTTCATCTTTTTTGATATCTGATCCAACCCAGATAGGAACATCTGGGGAAGCTGCTTTTTCAAGGGGCTCTTTACCAGCCCAGCCATACATTGCAAAGAAAGTAACCCTACCGGGAGGAACTTCCAAAGCCTTCAAAGCTCCAACTATTTGGTTGTAGGAAGCCATACTAAAAATATAATCGTCAAAAATTAGTACAGGACCGTCATTTGACGATTCAAGTAGGGTCTTAAGTTTCTCCATTAGTGTTAGGTAGTGGTCGATTATTTTGTCAGTATAAGACTCGAGCATTTCTTCACTGGCCCCATCAGAAAGAGACCTGTCTCGGGCTTCTTTTAGGGCTTCTTCAAACGATTTTCCATTTTCTAGTTCATAAAAAAATTTTTCTGTAAATATGTGGCCAAGGGAGGTCTTGTCGATACTTCTAAAAGTGGTCAAAAATTGAATTTTAGGTTCATTCAATTGGGCCTCTTTATAAATTTTTTTAAAAATTGGTTTTACAGCGTAAACTGCGGGTCGAGTTGAGGTTTCTAAGAATGCTACCACTGTTGGCAGTTTTTCATTTGGAATATCTCTAAATTTATGCAAAAGCGTTTCAAGACTTTCTTTTACAACCTCCCTGTCCCTCTCAGTTAAAAGAGTTTTTTTTTCGTAACTAAGTTGATTATTTTTTTCGAAAGATTCCATTTTCTAGGTGTTTTAAAATGATGTTAGATTGATACATTGTATCAGTTTTTTCTTTTTTAAAAATTTCTCTCACTGTTGTTTCTTATGGTGTGGGCCAGGTGGGACTCGGCCACAAATATTTTTCTGCTGAAAAATTTTGCAGCCCCGTCTCGGCCCGTCGGTCTGCGACTTTCTCGTCCCACACGACAAAGCTTCGCTTTGTGGGCCAGGTGGGACTCGAACCCACATCTCATACGAGACACGATCTTAAGTCGTGCGTGTATACCATTCCACCACTGGCCCAAATCCGGCATTTAATTCCCAACACAACAAATCCTCCTGGAGGCACGGGCGGGAATTGAACCCGCGCAATAACGGTTTTGCAGACCGTCGCGTTACCACTTCGCCACCGTGCCACTTCACCTATTCTAAAGGTTTATTGTCATCTGACAATGCCTCAAGTTCGATGCGATTCTTTTCTCCGTAATCGATTTCAAAATCGAAGAAGGGAAGGATGCGTGTTCGTGCACGTTTTTGTGCAAATGCACGAAACTCTTTTCTTTTTCGTTTCAAAAAATCCAACGCAGTGTCTTCATAGGAATCAGGAAGCACACTGATAAAAATACTTAAACGTTTTTCATCAGAAGATAACACTGCGCGTGTGACCGTTACCAACGACTGTCGGTTTGATTCAAGATTCACGAAATCAGCGGCAATGTGTGCAAACAATTCTTCTTTTTGTTCTCGACGTGACATAGATTATCGTGTTACTGACGTGTACGAAATAAGTGTGTCCCCAGTTGCAATAGTGGTAGGAGAATCAACTCGTCCTCCAAACTCTGTTCCAGTGGGAACTTGTTTTACTTGATCTCTATCTTTTTGTAAACCAACAATACGTCCATGTCCAATTTCTTCTTCGCGTCGCACGATGGTCACCGTATCACCAACATGGAACGCCCCCTCATCAACACGTGCACCAAGGACTTGTTTTGTTTTAACCACACTAAAAAGTTTGAGTACGCGCGCTTGACCACAGACCTCTTGCACGGTTTCTTTTGGCTTTCGCTGTGCCACCAGTGCGGCCAACCATTCGGTGAGTTTGTAAATAATAGTTTCAGTGTGCACGGTCATACCAACACGCTCAGCACTAAGGCGCGCCTCGGTTTCCACACTTGTATTAAAACCAATAATCACTGTTCGCACATCACCACCAGCACGCTTCACGTCATTCTCAGATATTGGACCAACTCCCGTAAGAATAATTTTGAGGTCAACTTTTTCTTCCTGAATTTTTGCAATTTCATGTGCGATGGCATCAAGTGAGCCAGACACATCTGCTTTTATAACAATAGGAACAAGCGCGTGTTCTGATGTGTCATCTGGGGAAATGGCTGTAGCCACAGGTGTGTCTATGTGTGTCTCAACAGTTTCAGCACAGAACGCTTCCGCATCTTTCTTTTTATCAAACGTGTGTACTTCAGATCCCACTTCTGGAAGTTCATTCCATCCAATAATAGTTACTGGAGCACACACACTTGCTGTTTCAATGTGTTCGCCTTTAAAATCGTACAAAGCACGCACCGGTGAACAACTTTTTCCAGCAGAAACGGCTGAGCCCTTGGAAAGAGTTCCATTGGTAATGATGAACGTGGCAGAAATTCCTTTCTGTGCATCACGGTGTGCTTCAATAATGATACCTGTTGCAGACACATCTGGTTCTGCGTGCAGTTCTTCAAGAGACGCAACAAGTAAAATCATTTCAAGCAACTCATCAATACCAGTTCCTTTTTTTGCACTAATAGGAATGTAGGGAGTAGAGCCACCGTGACCTTCCACGAAAATACTATTTTCAATAAGATTGGCGACAGTTCGCTCCACATTTGCATTTGGGGCGTCAATTTTGTTGATGGCCACAATGTATGGTATATCCGCATCTTCAATTGCTTGCACGGCTTCTTTTGTTTGCGCTTTAACACCATCTTCTGCAGAAACAACGAGAATGGCAATGTCAGCAACGGAAGCACCTCGTTGGCGCTGGGCCTTAAACGCCTCGTGTCCTGGAGTGTCAATGAAGGTGATTTTTTTCAGTGCACCGGTTTTGTCTTTGTGCACTACTTCGTACGCAGCTGTGTGCTGTGTGATACCTCCTGCCTCTGTGGCAACGATGTTTGTTTTTCGAACATAGTCCAAAAGACTCGATTTACCATGATCAACGTGCCCGAGGACAACGACAATAGGGGGTCGTTCTATGCTTTTGTTACGCAGGGCAGTCATAAGGATAGAAAAAGCGTCTTTCGACGCGGTGCGTGTATTATACAATGTTTTTGTAGAGTATGAAAGGATGCCGTGTGAGCATCATCGGCGTAGTATGAGAGATATGAGTATGTCCAACATGCGCCCAAAAACAACTCGACCTCGTGTGTATCTTGATTATGCGGCGACAACTCCACTTGACCCGCGTGTGGCGGAAGTCATGCATTTGTATGAGACCGATGTATTCGCGAATCCGCGCTCTCCACACGCGTTTGGTATGGAAGCGCGACGTGTCGTTGAAGATGCACGTTCCCGCATAGCAACGTATGTGGGAGTTACTGCAGATGAAGTTCGTTTTACGCATAGTGGAAGTGATGGAAATATGAGGGCTATCATGGGAGTACTGAACGCACTACAAGACAAGGGTATGCTTTTGTCTGACATGCATTGCATCGTGGGGAGCATCGAACATTCCTCCGTTCGTTCGTGTGCAGAGTTACTTTCACGTCGCGGTGTGTCTGTTTCCTATGCACCAGTTACTACTGACGGCATTCTTGATGTTGATAGAACACTCGCACTTATTAAGGATACAACGGTTTTTATTTCGAATATGTTGGTGAACAATGAAATTGGAACAATTCAACCAATTGCGCAACTTGCAGAGCGATTGAAAGATATAAACAAGGGAAGAAAAAACCAGATTGTGTTACACACCGACGCGAGTCAGGCGCCACTATGGCTTCCAGTGGTATTGCCAAACATTGGTGCGGATATGATGACGCTTGATGCGCACAAAATGTATGGACCAAAAGGTATTGGAGCGCTTGTGATAAAGCATGGAACGCCGTACGTGGGTATGTGCGGGACGATTCATAAAATTCAAAAAGATGAAGGTGGTACCCCCAACGTTCCAGCAATTGTTGGTTTTGCAAAAGCGTTTGAACTTTGTGAGCAGGAACGGGACGAGACCGTTGCTCGGATTACGGTGCTACGTGACTATTCTATTGAACAATTACACGCCCGGTTTCCAGATGCGCGCATTCACGGAAGCCTAACAAATCGTGTTGCAAACAATATTAGCGTTTCTTTCCCCAACATTGAAGCTGAGTTTTTGGTGACGCAACTCTCAATGCACGGTATTGCCGCATCAGCCAAAAGTGCCTGTTTGTCTGGAGGAGGTGAGGGTTCATATGTTATTGCGGCACTTGACCCAGAGAGAAAAAATAACGTACTACGTATTTCATTTGGCAAGGAATCAGTACGTGAAGATATTGAGTATGTGATAAGTGTTCTTGTGGACGTGCTCGCATAGCATTCTTGTCGGCACAACAGTTATCATTTATACTAGGAGTATCAAATATATTTTTCTTCCAACATCTAACTTCCAACTTCTACTCTATATGGATATCGAAACACTCAGCAAAATGCAAATAATTCTTTTAACACTATTGGTGTCTTTTGTGACATCAATCGCTACGGGTATTGCAACGGTATCACTTATTGAAAAAGCTCCAGTTGATGTGATGCGCGTTATTGATAGAATTATTGAAAAACCAATTGAAACATTTATACCGGGAGAAAAAGAAGTTATTACAAAAACGGTTGTTGTTCAGGAAAATGAACTTATTGCGCAAGCCATTGAAACCATTCGTCCAAGCATTGTTCGTTTGTATGAAATTGGTCGTACGAAAAATACTTTTGTAGCTTTTGGTATTGTCACAGATGAGGTAGGAACCATGCTGTCCAGTTCGGCATCATTCAAATCGAAAGAAACCTACCTTGCCATGCGTGATGACGGTGTATCAACAAAGGTGATTGCGGGGACCAGTACCGACGGCATCAGCACGTTTACTATTGATCCAGCACAAGAAGGTGAGGTGCTTGTATTCAAACCAGCACCACACGCGTCTATTGTTGATTTAAGACTCGGACAAACCATCGTTGCGTTGAGCGGAAATGAATCGTTTACAATTTCTCCAGGCGTTGTTACAAACATCACGCTTCCTACTCCAGAAAACCAGACAGGTATGGGGCTTATTAAGACAACTATTGATACGGCAGGAATGGCCCTAGGAACGCCTCTAATGACCAATAGGGGCGAGATTGTGGGTATTGTGCATCCAACTGAATTAGGGCTCTTTAGAACGATATTCTCAACGTCTCTGTAAGTAAAAAGAGTCGCGTGCTTGGTTTAGGGTGGGATTGACTATATCGTAAATATAGGTTATTATACTGAAATCTATGCCCCCGTTTCAAAAATTTACAACAAAAGCAAAGGAGGCAATTAAGCGTGCCCACGAGCTTGCCATTGAACGTGGACAAAGTAATGTAGGGGTTTTGCACTTGCTCGCTTCACTCATTCTTCAGGAAGAAAGCATGGTTGCTTCAATTTTGGACAAACTTGAAGTTGATACGATAGCGTTGACCGACGCACTTCTTGATTCCCTTGAGCCAACTGATAGCAATCAGACAGTATCACCTGCATACCAAATGTATTTGACTCCAGAACTTGCGAAGGCCCTTGAGCACTCTTTAAAAATAGCAGCATCTCTTTCAGATAAATTTGTTTCTACCGAACACCTTTTTATCAGTGCTATTGATAGTCCGGGTGAGTCAAAAGAAATCTTAAAACAATTTAAAGTATCTCGTGAGGCAGTTCTCCACGTACTTAAAGAACTTCGTGAGAACCCCGAAACAGCAGAGGGCGGACCCAAAAAACCACGTGCGATTGCTCGATACACACGAAGTCTCACCGTACTCGCAAAAGAAAATAAACTTGACCCCGTGATTGGGCGCGATAAGGAGATTCAGCGAATTATTCAGATTTTATCTCGTCGTACAAAAAACAATCCAATTTTAATCGGTGAAGCTGGAGTAGGAAAAACCGCGGTTGTTGAGGGACTTGCACAACGAATTGCGTCTGGAGACATTCCAGAGTCGTTAAAGGGAAAGGATCTAGTGTCTCTTGACCTCGGTTCTCTTATTGCAGGAACAAAATATCGTGGAGAGTTTGAAGAACGTCTCAAAGCAATCGTAAAAGATATTGAAAATTCAAACGGAAATATTGTTCTCTTTATTGACGAAATTCATACCATTGTTGGTGCTGGAGCTGCAGAGGGTTCGCTTGACGTCTCAAACATGTTAAAGCCGGCGCTTGCGCGCGGTGATTTACGAGCGATTGGCGCCACAACTTTTAAGGAATATCAACGTCACATTGAAAAAGATCCCGCATTAACACGACGTTTTCAACCAGTATTTATTAATGAACCATCTGTAGAAGATGCAGTTGCTATTTTGCGTGGATTAAAAGAAAAGTATGAATTATTCCACGGAGTAAAAATTACTGACGATGCCATTATTGCTGCAGTGGGTCTTTCAAGTCGGTACATTTCTGACCGTTTTTTGCCTGATAAAGCTGTTGACCTCATAGATGAGGCATCATCCGCATTACGTATTTCACTTGAAAACAAACCACCAATTTTGGAGGAGACACACAGAAAAATAATGATGTTGGAGATTGAAAAGGAAGCACTCAAAGGCGAGGCGTCTGGAGTTGGTGAAAAATCTGCAAAGGTGAAGGGGCGAGTGAAGGTGATTGATAAAGAAATTGCGGACCTTAAGGAAACTATTGAAGAAATAGAACTCAAGTGGAAAAATGAAAAAGAAACAATCACTGAAATTAAGGAAATTAAAAAACAAATGGAGCGTGCTCGTCTTGATGCAGAGGCCGCCGAAGCAACTGCCGATTTGGCTCGTGCCGCAGAAATTCGTTATGGAAACATCCCAACACTTGAGAAGGAGCTTGAAACACGAACTGCTCGTTTGAAACGACTTCAAAAATCACGACGTATTCTCAAAGAGGATGTGACAGAGCCAGACATTGCAGAAATTGTGTCACGATGGACAGGTATTCCTGTGTCACGAATGTTAGAAGGTGAGGCACAGAAACTGTCTCGCATGGAAGACGAGCTTCGTCGACGCGTTGTCGGTCAAGACGAAGCCGTTGAAAAAGTATCAAATGCAGTAAAGCGTTCACGTGCTGGTATCGCAGACCCCAACCGACCAATTGGTTCATTCATATTCTTGGGTCCTACAGGTGTTGGAAAAACTGAATTGGCAAAGACGCTTGCGGAATTTATGTTTGATGATGAGAAGGCACTCATTCGTGTTGACATGTCCGAGTTTATGGAGAAACACTCTGTTTCAAAAGTCATTGGTGCGCCTCCAGGATATGTTGGTCATGAAGAGGGGGGCGCACTCACGGAACTCATTCGTCATCGACCGTACAGTGTGATCTTGTTTGATGAGATTGAGAAAGCACATCCAGAAGTATTCAATATTCTTTTGCAGGTTCTTGATGATGGACGACTCACTGACGCAAAGGGGCGCACGGTGAACTTCAAAAATGCAATTCTTATTATGACATCCAACGTCGGTGCACAGTATCTTGACCGTATGCATGGCATCGGATTTGCATCGAGTGATGAAGAGGAACAATCAAGTAAAAATATTCGTGACAAAGTTATGGAAGCGCTTCGTGACCAGTTTCGTCCAGAATTTTTGAACCGTTTGGATGAAATGGTTGTGTTTAACGTGCTTTCAAAAGAGGCGATTGGTAACATTGTTTCTATTCAATTGGAAATTGTGAAGAAACGTTTGGCTGAAAAAGAAATTACCCTTGAAGTTTCTCCTGAGGCGGTGGCGTTTTTGGCAGAAAAGGGATATAACCCAACATATGGTGCACGACCACTCAAGCGCTTGATTCAAGACAAGATTTTGACACGCGTGGCACAGCTCATGGTGTCTCAGGGTATTTTCCAAGGTGGAGCCGTTCTTGTAGATGCACAAAAACAAGAAAATGGAGAAATGGATATTGTCTTCTCTCTTACTAAAAAAGGTACAAGTAAATCTACCAAGTCACGGATTTCAAGAAAGGATAAAGAAATAGCCCACGCATAATTTTGCGTTTACTGTTTTTTTGTTGTAACGTATACCTCGATGCGTCGGTGGCGGAGCGGTCAATCGCACTAGACTGTAAATCTAGCGCCTTCGGGCTACGGAGGTTCGAATCCTCCCCGGCGCACAGAATGAAAAATACACCAGCAATGCCTGGTGTATTTTTCATTCTGACGCTGTTGGAAGAGGAGGATTCGAACACCGGAGCGAAATTTTCAGTAGAAAATTTCGTGAGGTGGTGCCCAGACAAACTTTTGCGACGGCAAAAGTTTAGTCGAGGGAGAAAAGCGTACTCGCGGTCCTCCCCAGCTTCTTATTTCTTCAACTCACTATATTTTACGACATTATTTTTACTTCTTTTTGTTTTTGCTTCGTACATAGCTTGGTCGGCAAAGGTTATCAACCGCTCCAGTGTTTCTGCTTTTGTGGTGTGGAGTGAAGCGACGCCAATACTTGCAGTTACACACGCAGAAGGCTCAAGACAAAGTGTTCCCTCAATGTGCGCTCTTATTTTTTCAGCTTTTATATAGGCATCATCCTCTGTTGTACCGAGCATGGCAACAACAAACTCTTCACCTCCAAAACGACCAACTGCATCAGTGTCACGCATATCGGCTTTGAGTATAGAGCCAATTTTTTTTAGTATTTCATCTCCCGCATCATGTCCCAATGTGTCATTAATATTTTTGAAATTATCCAAATCAATAAAAAGAATAGAGAAGTCGTGAATGGTGACTCCCGTTCTTTTACCCTTATTTTCTTCACTAAATTTTGCCTCTTCAAAGAATGAGGTAAATTCTTCATGAATACCGCGTCTGTTGAGAATTCCTGTCAACTCGTCTTTGTACACCATTGTGCGTAGGTAGTGGAGCTGGGAGTGAAGTTTTTCAATCACGTCATGATCTTTTTCTGCGTCAAAACCAACAGATGCTTGTGAAAGAATCTTTTTAAGATGCTCGGTATCATCAAGTAAGTGCTCCTCATCTAAAATGAGTGTTTTAATATACGACACAGCTTGGTGCAAATCTTGCACGGAAATCTTTTTTTCAGTGGTTTTTTCCTCGGACATAAGGTTAGTATATCGCACTGGGTACCAAAAAGTCATGTTTGCGCGTGACTAATTCCCGTGCTAGTATATCTCCACTATGTCACAAGACGCACTCGTAAAAATGAAATCGACCAAGTCCGACCACATGTATTGGACCCGTCGCAACAAAAAGAGTAAGGGGGCTCAAAATAAAGAGCGCCTTGAATTTAAGAAATTTGACCCAACACTGCGGGAGCATGTTGCGTATAAACAAGTAAAGAAATAAAGAAGCAAAACAGCCCAGCAGGGGCTGTTTTCATAGGGGAAGTAAAACTGGTACAATGCCTAAATAGGGGCCTATATTTTCGCTTACTCGATATAGGCCCTCATTCGGAGACAAAGAGTAAGCAAGCTTCTCTCTGTTCCTCATTTCGGGCCTATAGTTTAGTGGTAAAACTCCGGTCTCCAAAACCGGTGATCGAGGTTCGATTCCTCGTGGGCCCGCATTATAATTAAAATGTAATTTAATATGAGGAATCGAAAGCCGGAAGCAGATATGCTGAGGCGGGGTCGAGAACACTTAGAATTTTTGGTTCCGTAGGAAACAAAAATACTTAGTGATTCGTGACCGATTCCTCGTGGGCCCGCCTTCGGTTCGCAGTAGCAAACCTTCGGCGTGGCGAAGCCCGCAATATGAAAACTGTTTTGTTGATTTTTGCTGGTATATGTATGGGGGCAATTGCTCTCGCTTTTTTTGTACGTATACCACAAGATTCACCGAAGATAGCAACGGTGTCGATTGACGATAAAACACTAGCATTTGAAGTGGTTGATACACCAGAATTAAGAACGCAAGGTCTTAGTGGTCGAAAATCACTGTTGCCAAATACAGGAATGCTTTTTGTTTTTGACACTTCTGATGTATATGGTTTTTGGATGAAGGATATGTTTTTTTCGCTTGATATCATTTGGTTAGATAACAACTTCACCGTTGTGCACCTTGAACAAAATGTGTCACCAGAAACCTATCCAAGTGTCTTTATACCAAACGAAAAAGCCCTGTATGTACTCGAAGTAAATGCTGGCGTATCAAACGAACTACATATCGAGAAGGGAACACAACTTGAGGTGGTATTTAAATAACAAGAAACACAAAAACCCGCGTGAAGCGGGTTTTTATGATAGTACTTGTACGTGTAAGCCGAATTCTGTACCAGCACTCTCTTGCGAGCGCTTGGTGACAATCATTTATCTTGCATCGTATTTACACACGATGTCTTTGCGGTTCTCCATGTTTTTGTAAAACAAAAATATGGCACGACCTTGCATGTAGGTAAGGATTTTGCCGTTTCACTTCGATGTTGCCACCGAAATAATCCACAAGGGATTGTTTGTGCGTTGCCACACAAACCGTCACTGCTCGTACCTCTATACTTGCGTATGGTGGGCGTTACCCACTACCGTCCTGCTAATTTCACCCACCGAAGATGTTTGCACGTTCAAGCGTCCCATTGTAACTTCAAAAAGTTATAGGGCCCCGCCTTCACACTAAAGTGTTTCGGCGGGATGCTCAATTGTTACAACTACCTTCGGTAGGCAAAATTGGCACATGTTCGGACTTTCCTCACTCTGTGAAAGAACACAGGCGCGATTGCCCTGTACAAGCTTCAGAAGTATACGTGTGGTTTTATACAAAAGCAAGTGCCATAAACAACTTATACAATGACTCTTATCCTGTAACCTGGTATCATTTGTGACGAACATAAATCAGTATGATACAAAGGTTTTTTGCACTTTTTTCAACAAAAATAGAGGGTCTTCACCAGGCGGCATATACTATTGCCATTTTCTCGCTTGCATCACAAGTTCTGGGGCTTATTCGAGATAGGTTGCTGGCCCATGCCTTTGGAGCGAGCGCGACTCTAGATGTGTACTATGCCGCCTTTCGAATTCCAGACGTGGTGTTTGCGTCCATCGCGTCATTTGTGTCTCTATTCGTTCTTATTCCGTTTCTTGCAAAAAAAATAGATGATAGGGAGGATGCTCGCCGTTTTCTTTCTGAGATAACAACCGTATTCACATTCTTCATGGTTGGCGTGAGTGCTGTTCTGTGGTTTTTCATTCCAGCTCTTTCAGATTTTCTGTATCCAGGATTTTCACCAGAACAACACGACACATTGGTTATGCTGACACGAATTCTTCTTCTTTCTCCAATATTTCTTGGTCTTTCTAACATTGTGGCGAGCGTTACTCAAATTACAAAAAAGTTTTTTGTGTACGCGATTTCTCCGCTTGTGTATAACATCGGTATTATTGTTGGTGTCGTGGTGCTGTATCCGATGTTTGGAATTCAAGGACTTACGTACGGTGTCGTTCTTGGCGCCGTGCTCCACCTCTGTGTGCAAATTCCCACTCTTATCAAAGAGCGACTTGTGCCAAAACTTACACGTACCATTTCATGGCCAGATATTAAATTATTGGTTATGGTTTCTATTCCACGGACAATGACTCTCGCGTTCGATCAAATTATATTAATGATACTCATTGGTATGGCGTCGCGTTTTCCTGAAGGGTCCATTGCTGTATTTACATTTGCATTAAATATTAATCTTGCACCACTCACCATTATTGGTGTTTCATATTCTGTTGCGGCATTTCCGACATTGGTAAATCTTTTTTCAGAAGGGAAGCGAGACGTTTTTATAGATCATTTATTAGTTGCTGTTCGGCACATTCTCTTTTGGTCTCTCCCGGCAACTGTGTTATTTATCGTATTGCGTGCACACATCGTCCGCCTTCTGTTGGGATCGGGTGCATTTGATTGGTCAGCAACACGTTTAACTGCCGCAGTAATGGCAATGCTTGTGGTCTCACTTGTTGCACATAGTTTGGTGCTACTTTTTGTTCGTGGGTACTATGCTGCTGGAAAAACGGCTCGACCGTTTTGGATTAATGTTTCTACATCGGTCCTCACACTTCTTACTGCGTACGGGAGTGTGTGGCTCTACCGTTCATTTGAAGGGGTACGGTTTTTTGTGGAATCACTCTTTCGTATCAGCGATGTTTCTGGTGCTGTTATTATTATGCTTTCATTTGGATATACCGTTGGCATGATGTGCAATGCGACCGCTTTCTGGTTACTTTTCAGACACGATTTCGGTGGCCACCTTCCTTCTAGTATGTATAAAACGTTTTGGCAAAGTTTTGCTGCTTCAATAATCGCTGGAGCGGGTGCGTATATGACCCTACATGTGCTTGAACCTTTTATAAATCTTGATTCGTTCGCTGGAGTTCTTGTGCACGGAGTAAGTGCGGGTATTGTTGGAGTGGCCGCGGGTGTTTTGGTGCTCATTGGTCTAAAAAATAACGAGCTTGCAGAGATGTGGCAAACAGTCCATGTTAAATTCTGGCGCACAAAACCTATTGCACCAAGTCCAGAAGAATTGTAGTACTCCTTTCACAACGCTGTTTTTCTGGTAGGATTGACCTACTATGCCATCACGACTCATTAGAAATTTTAGTATTATCGCCCACATTGATCACGGTAAGTCCACATTGGCTGACCGCATGCTTGAGGTGACACATACCATAGAGAAACGAAAAATGCGCGAGCAGGTGCTTGATTCAATGGATTTGGAGCGTGAGCGCGGTATTACCATCAAAATGGCCCCTGTACGCATGGATTTCAGCACAGGGGGGGAGAAGCACGTTCTTAACCTCATTGACACACCTGGACATATAGATTTCTCATATGAGGTATCGCGCGCCCTCAAGGCCGTTGAAGGAACACTGTTACTTGTTGACGCAACACAAGGAGTGCAGGCACAAACACTTACCACACTTGCTATGGCGCGCGAACAAGGTCTTACCATAATTCCAGTGCTTTCAAAAATTGATTCACCCCTTGCACGTATTGAGGATGTTGCATTGGAAATTATTGAAATACTTACCTGTGACCCCAACACTATTATGAAAGTGTCAGGACGAACAGGAGAGGGTGTCGCCGAATTATTGGAAGAAATAGTACGACGTATTCCACCACCAAAAGAACCAACAGGTGAAAAGTTACAAGCGCTTGTTTTTGATTTTACGTATTCAAACCATCGCGGAATTATTGTGCATACCCGTATTGTAAACGGAAGTGTGTCCGGCAAAGACAGACTCTCTTTTGTTGCCGCGGGTGAGGAATGTTTCGCAGGAGAGGTTGGTGTGTTCACACCACAAGAGCATCTCATGGAATCTCTCGGTCCTGGTGAGATTGGATACATCGTGACGGGTATTAAAAAACCAGGTATTGCATCTGTTGGTGACACACTCACTAAACCAAAAGATCCAGCAGAAGCCCTCCCTGGATATCAACAACCAAAGCCAGTTGTGTGGGCAAGTATTTTTCCTGAAGGACAAGATGACTTCACACTACTGCGACAAGCACTTGAACGTTTGCGTCTTTCTGACTCGTCTCTTTCATATGAAGAGGAAGCATCAGGAACACTTGGTCGCGGATTTCGTTGTGGTTTTTTGGGAATGCTTCATCTTGAAATTGTGACCGAACGATTGCGCCGAGAGTCCAATCTTTCAATGATTGTGACCACGCCATCAATTACGTATGAAGTTACCTACAAAAATGGTGAAACAGAAATGATTTATTCTCCAGCTCTTTTTCCAGACCATGGCACAGCAACACGAATACGTGAGCCGTGGGTTGCTGTGCACCTCATTACACCATCGGCATATATGAATGCTCTCATGCAATTACTGTATGACCACGAGGCTTCGTTGGAGGATTCAAAAACATTTCGTGATGGACGTGTATCGCTTTCTCTTGCGATGCCACTACGTGAATTAATGCGTGGATTTTTTGATGCGGTAAAAAGTGTGACGGCGGGCTACGCATCTCTGTCATATGAATTGACCGAAATGAAAGACGCGGATGTGGTCCGTCTGGATATTCTTGTTGCGGACGAAGTGGTAACAGCATTTTCACGCGTTGTATCACACAGAACTCTCGAGGAAGAAGCCCGCAAGGCGGTAGAAAAACTTGCATCAGCTCTTCCACGACAATTATTTGTGACAAAGATTCAGGCGCGTGCCAAGGGGCGTATTGTTGCCTCAGATAGTTTGAAGGCCATGCGAAAAGACGTGACTGGATATTTGTATGGAGGTGATATTACGCGAAAAATGAAACTCTTAGAAAAACAAAAGAGAGGAAAGAAGAAAATGCTTAAAAACGCAAAAGTAAACATTCCCCACGATGTGTTCCTCAAAATGGTTAAAGAGTAGAGTCGGGTAAGGGTTTATTAGAAAATGGATGGTGTATAGAGGGCAATCATACTGATGATAACCAAAATAACGACCACCATCCAAATCGCCCTTACCACCTTTTGTGTTTTCTTTTGAAATAGCATATAACAAAAAAGATTGTACCACAGCATTTTGCGGTATACTAGATTTACTCTATGGCAGACTTTAGACAACGACAACGAGCTCGAAAGTTACTCTACTCAAACGTTACTATCGCAGTATTACTTGGGCTACTGTTTATTGGTGGAAAAGAGCTCTGGGATATTTTTCAAAAAAAAGAACAAGCAGAAGAGGCACGTGCGCGTGTACAAGGACAGTATGAAGATCTTATACAACGCAAGGAATTTCTTTCTTCTGAAATAGAATCTATGGAAACAGTTGCGGGTGTTGAATCAAAGTTACGCGAACGATATAGTATTGCTAAATCTGGAGAAAAAGTGATTATACTCATCAATGATGAAGAAGCGTCGAGTACAGAAGAAGTGGAAGTTGGGTGGTGGGGTAGGTTGTGGGAGTGGTTGTGGTAGAACAAGCGGGTACAGGTTTGAGTTTCAGAATGTGACATTCTTCCCGATTTACACACCCAGTAGGTGAATCAGTAGATTCACTCTTGGAGTACATTCTCTTGAATCACGAGTGAAACGAGTGTATTGTAAATCGCAATCCTGAAGAATTTTGCGAGTGTAGTTCAGTGGTCGAATGGATGCTTCCCAAGCATCTGACGCGGGTTCGATTCCCGCCACTCGCACAATCAAAAAATTATTTTTTTGATGGATGCGCGGGAATCGAAGGCCGGACCAAATTATCACAGTGTGACAATTTGGGAGGCGGGGTCGAGAGTACTTATGAGCGAAGCGAATTAGTAACTCGTGACCGATTCCCACCACTCGCACAGGTCCGCAAAATTATTGCAGGGCCAAGGTTAAGACCCGAGTTCGACCCGCCTGCCGGCAGGCAGGTTCTCGCTACTCGCACATTATGTTGAATTGGAGAAAAAAACTTGTTGCAGAACTCACTGGTGACGTACTTGAGATTGGTGTTGGAGCAGGGCAAAACATACCACTGTATACACACGCCTCTTCTGTCGCTGGTATTGAACCTAACTATGAGCAGTACCAAAAAGCAGTGAAGGTTGCAGGTGGTGTTAAGATACCAGTAAGTATTACACACATATCAGCTGAGAACCTCCCCTTTTCTAACGGTAGTTTTGACCACGTTGTCTCTAGTCTTGTTTTGTGTTCCGTCTCTAACCAAAAAAAGGTTCTTAATGAGATTGAGCGAGTACTTCGTCCAGGTGGGGTACTGCATATGGTTGAACATATTCGTCCCTCCAACACATGTCTTCGCTATATTGCTGATAGAGCAACACCACGGTGGTCAGCGTTTGCCTATAATTGTCACCTGAATCGGCCAACACTCGAAACACTACAAGAATCTGGTTGGAGTGTGGTTATTGATTGGAAAATGGGATTTATTATCCGAGCACACGCTACGCCACGTAGAATCACTTCAAGTGCCCCCACCCCGAATTGAACGAGGATTTTTTCCTTAGGACGGAACTGCTCTATCCGTTGAGCTATGGGGGCTTTATACAACTTCTTACTATATACTAAATCCTATATACGATATACTACTCATATGACACCTGAAGAAAAAAAACTTCTTGAAGAAACCGCCACACTTGCAAAAGAAACAAATATTCTTGTTAGAAAAATGTATCGACACATTATGGTGGGAAGTGTTATGCGTGTAGTCTATTGGGCAATTATTATCGGTGCTTCGGTTGGTGCGTTCTACCTTATACAACCCTACATTGATACAATACAATCTTTAACAGGAAATGGTGATGGGGAACAAAGTAGCATTGAAAGTTTTTTTAATTTTTAGGTGACTGAAAGGAGGTGGAAGAGGGTAAAAAAACATGATATTGTGGCCTTCAAGGGAACTTGAAAGGAAGGTGGCGCTTGGGTAGCTCAGTTGGTAGAGCATCGCCCTGAAGAGGCGGGGGTCACCGGTTCGAGCCCGGTCCCAAGCACCAGTAACAAAAAAACCGCCCGAAGGCGGTTTTTTTGATTTAAATTGTTCGGATACGAAGTTTTGTTTGTCTCTGCTTATCTATCTTTGGTAGACGGATAGTGAGAAGTCCATTTTTAATCTCTGCAATCGCATCTTCTGATTTTACTTCCGCAGGGAGAAGAATGGTTCTGGCAAATGTTCCCCAATACAATTCTCGATGAAAGTAATCACTATCATCTGCTTCATACACTTCACGGCGTGAACCTTTGATAATCACCATTTCTTGACTGATGGACACATCCAAGTCATCAAGTCCTACACCAGCAACCATGGTCTTAATGATGATTTCAGTTGGTGTTTGACTCACATCAACAGCAAGCTCCGCTTCGTGCTCGTGGTCTTCAGCAAGCGTTCCAATACTTTCACGGCGCACGATGTCTTTTGCGTCTTGTTCGTCGTCAAGAAAATCGTCATCCGTATTGATAGCCCCAGTGAGTCGTTGAAAGAATGATTGTTTTTTCATGAAATAGGTGTGAGGTACGTTACTGTTTTATAAAGTGTTACTTTCAGTATTCTTAATTGTACCACCCGTAGAACAACTTGCTACACCACACCCTGTGGATGGACACGTTTTACGTCTTCAAACAAGAGCATGAGCCCAATGACGAGTATCCAGAGCATTGCAAACACATAGAAAAGACCACCAGCACCACCCTGCACAATAAAGTAGTTGAATGCTGTGTGAAGGGCAACAGCACCGATAAGTCCGGCCAAAAAGTATTCGTGGCGTATTTTTTTCTTTTTGTAAAAGGAAAGAGCAACCATACCTCCAATAACACACGAAGCAACCACATGTAAGAGTGATGTTCCAATAAAACGGATGTTTCCTGTGAGTATTCCCACGAACGCATCGCCTTCAATAAGTGGGTTGAGGAGGAAGAGCATATTTTCTGCTGCTGCAAATCCAAGTGCGGCCGTGAGCAAGTACACCATTGCGTCAATAGGTTCATCTTCTGCTTGTGTGTGCATGCCACCGATGTAGGCAGCACCATACTTGAGGGACTCTTCAATAAGCGCCCATACAATAAATATAAAAAGGGGAGCGGTTGAAATGAGCTCGGCTGCTTTTTCCAAGGGAATTGCAACCACTACGCCGGCCATACCAAGAAAAAAACAAGCTACCAAAAGATGCCGAGGTTCTGGGTGTTTTCTATCTTCACGTAGCCAAAACCAAAGCCAAAAAAAGGCGGGGATGGATCCTCCTAAAAATGCTATGACAACTGATTGAAAGATCGGCATGAAATTATGTACGTGGCCATGGAGCTACCATAATCATATCAGTTTCTGTGTGGGGAAGTGAACTCCAAATTTCCTCGGTAACGAATGGCATAAGTGGGTGGAGAAGTTTGAGTGATGTGGTTAGGATATGCATCAAGGTCCACTGTGCACTTCGTTTTGCTTTCTCATCAATACCAACAAGAATATCCTTTCGTTCCTCAAGAATAACATCGGCAAGTGTGTGCCACACATAATGATAGAGTTTTTCTCCTGCAAGGTAGAGCTGATATTGTTCATACTCTTCGGTAACTTCTTTTGTAAGAGCCGAAAGTTCTTCAAGACGAGCGATGTCTTCAGCGCGAAGTTCCGGTTGCTCCTTTGGAACACCCTCTGTGTTGTCTAGGACAAATCGTGTGACGTTCCAAATTTTATTTGAAAACTTTTTATATGCGCGCACCTTGTCTTCAGTAAAGTTGCTGTCATTACCAGGACCGATACCAACAACGAGCGACATGCGCAATGCGTCAGCCCCGTACGATTTGATAATATCCAAAGGATCTACCCCGTTTCCTGCAGATTTACTAAATTTACGTCCTTGCGCGTCTCGGAGCATGCCGTGCAGGTACACTGTCTTAAACGGAACACTGCCAAGTAGGTAGCCACTCATGAGAATCATTCGCGCAACCCAGAAAAAGAGTATTTCGTATCCAGGGGCCATAACTGTATTTGGGAAGAATGTTTGTAGGTCTGATGTCTCTTGGGGCCATCCGAGGGTAGAAAACGGCCACAAAGCCGAAGAAAACCACGTATCAAGCGTATCTTCATCCTGAATCCAATCGTTACCCTGGGGTGCTTCAATACCAACATATATTTCATCTCCCCGATACCACACTGGTATTTGGTGTCCATACCAAATTTGTCGCGAGATACACCAATCACGGAGGTTGTCTATCCAGTGGAAATATATTTTTTCAAACCGGTCGGGAAGAACGTGTATTGCTCCGCCCAGGACACCCTTACGCATAATTTCCTTGAGGGTGGTCGTTGCTCCTGAAGTGATGCTTGGGATGGTCGAGTGGGGAAGAACAAATTCTTTGGTTACGTTCACGAACCATTGTTTCATTATCTGCGGTTCGATTTTTCCGCCAGAGCGTTGTGCGGTAGCAATATTGTGTACATAGTTTTCTTCGACGCGGGTAACAAGACCTTTTTGTTGTAGTTTTTCAACAATTTTTTCTCGCGCGTCGGTAATTTTCATTCCCGCAAATTCTTGTGCAATAGGGAGCAGACGTCCGTGTGAGTCAATAATCTGTTCGTAGTCGAGGCCGTGGCGTACTGCCATATCAAAGTCAACCATACTGTGCCACGGTGTAATAGTCATCACCCCAGTACCGAATTCCATATCAATACTTTCGTCCTTAACGACGGTTGCAGTGATTGGCCCGTTAATCCACTCAAGTTCAATTTTCTGCCCATGTGTGTATCCCGCGTATCGTGTGTCCGCTGGATGCATGACGACATATTTGTCACCGAATTTCGTTTCTGGTCGTGCGGTGCTGATTTCAAATGGGCCATACTTGAAATAATACAATTTTGTTTTTTCTTCCACATACTCAATTTCATCATCCGAAATAACCGTCTGACCCTTCGGGTCCCAGTTAACAATTTTCTTGCCCTGGTAGATGAGCCCTTCATCATACATTCGCTTGAATGTGGTACGCACGGCGAACGAACGTTTTTCATCGAGGGTGAATGCTTCACGCGACCAATCAAGTGACGCGCCTGTTGCGCGTACTTGTGACACAATCGTATCGTGTGAATTTTGTGCGAAGGCATTTACTCGTTTTAGGAATTTTTCACGGCCCAAGTCACTACGACGGACCCCCTCTTTTTCAAGAATTTTTTCAACTCTCGTTTGTGTGGCGATTGCCGCATGGTCAGTTCCGGGCACCCAGAGAGTTTTTTTGCCACGCATACGGGCAAAGCGAATCATTGCATCTTGTAGTGAGTCTTCAAGTGCGTGGCCAAGATGGAGTGTACCCGTCACATTTGGTGGGGGAAGGACGATACAAAATGGCGGGGCGTCGGCCGAGGTAACCCCCTTTTGTACACACACATCAGGATTGAAATAACCGCTCTCTTCCCATCGTGTGTATGTGTCTTTTTCTGTTTGTACTGGATTATATGGTTTGAGGAATTTGTCAGGAGTCATACGACCATTCTAGCAACAGAAAGATAAAGCTGAAAGAGCCGTTTCCCGAAGGTTTAACCTTCGCGAAGGTTAAACCTTCGGGGAGAGCCAAGTTTTAACACTTTCCATAAAATCTTGTGGAGTACTACAGTACTCAGGCAAAGCACTCTTATTTATGATGCAATTATGAACGCGTGTTTTGCCGAGATAGTCGAGATAACTTGAGTGCGGGTATTCTTTTAGGTACATTTCAGCTCTTTGTAAATTCAGGATGCCGTCTTTTTTCCAGTTCGGTTCAATAATTTTGACAGGATTGAGATGAATATACGCAATAAGGTAGGAAAGATATTGGTCGGTATTTGCGTGTGATGATTTGTATGTTCCTTGAAAAAGTGCCCCGGTGTGTTTATATCGTTTATTGAAGTACATTGTGTATCCTGTGGTTAGTTTTTGCATAAATTTACTGGCACCACCCTCGGCCATTTCCTTTATGAGAATGTGAAAATGGTTTGGCATAAGGCAATACGTACAGATATCAACTATTCGATTGCCACCCCTTGTTCTGTAGGCTTTTTGAAGCGTACCTCCTTGCTCTCGAGCATCTACGTATTTTGTGGTATTGCATAGATACATCAGGGACAAAAAACGATCATAGTCATATTTATTAGTGAAAACTATTCTTTTTTCGACGCCCCGGTTATAGAGATGGTAAAACTCACCCAGAGCAAGTGCCACTTTTCTTCCCATAAGATTTACGAAGGTTAAACCTTCGTTCGGTAATTTACACCACAGGGATGAAATTTTTATAAAGGACGCAACGCCCAAAGGTTTAACCTTTGGTGGTGGAAGGTGGGGCGAGATAATGTCCTTTATGTCCTTTATAAAAATATAAACATCGCATCCATATTTAAATGTCTTTTATAATGTCCTTTATGGATATGTATGGTACCCAAAGGTTAAACCTTTGCGAAGGTTTAACCTTTGGGAGATATTAATCTTGGTGGGGTGGGGGATTGAACTCTTTTTGTTGTGTTGAAAAGGATGGGGTGAGAAAAAAGAAAATTATCAAAATGAGTAAAAAGAATTTTGTCAATGAACAGGAAAGTCGTTTGACACAATTATTCTTTTGTATTGTATTATTATCCACCGTCTATACACAAAATCTTTAAAAATGTCTTTGACTTGTGGGGCTTGACTAGATTAAAATGACGGTGTAATCTTTAGAAAAATTTGATCTCCGAGGTGGAGACGGTTTGTAGAGGGATAATTAGTTGTACACAGGGGTATTTTTATAAAAAACGTTTTTAATAGCCTACCCAAAAAGGTAGGTCACTAATCATATACATATGGCTTTCATTACTACCTCGTATAAAACATATCGAACTATTGGGTTGGGGCTTTTGGGCGCACTCCTTGTTGTTGGAGTGTTTTCTTTTGGCTCGTTAGTAAATGCACAACCAGCAGGAGATGTTACTGTTTGTCACAAAGACGACGACGGCAATTTCTCTTTGTTAACCTTTAATGCAAACGCTCTTCAAACACATCTTGACCACGGAGATGTTATGCCCGATCAAAGTGGCGCTTGTCCCGCACCAGATCCAGTAGACACAGACGATGATGATATTCCCGATGACTCAGATAATTGTTCTGAGGTTGCAAATCCTAACCAAGAAGATGCAGATGGGGATGGTGTTGGAGACGCATGTGATAACTGTGTAAATGCTGTAAATCCAGATCAGGTAGACGGAAATCAGAATAATATCGGGGATGCTTGTGAAGATATAGGCAGTGATGACCCAACGGGTTCAATTGAAATTACAAAATACGTGTGTCCTGACGGTACAACCGTAAATCGCGACGATAATGGTGTAGGCGGAGATGTACCAGAAGCATGTGCTTTGCAGTCGGGCAAGACTTTTGGGTATGTTCACGGCGAAGCAGATGATACCGATGGTCCTTACCCAGAATTAGACGGACCATTCATTGAAGATGGTTCAACAAACGGTAGCGGAATACTCACTATAGACAATCTCCCATCAGCTGGACGCTATCTTATTGTTGAAACCGACGGCGCCGGTAACAAACTTCCAAACGAAGATGTTTTAGGTCTTTACTGTGAAGGTGACGGAGATACTTCTGGTACAAACGATAACCAAGAGCTTACATTCGTTCCCACTGACGGAACTGCCCACTGTGTTGCATATAACGAAGGCGTCGTTCCATCAGAAGAAACTGTTACCCTTCACGCACAAAAAATTGAGTGTGATGAAGAAAGTGACCTTCCAAACTGGGGCGCAGGTACATCAACACTTACAACTGTGACATCAAATACTGCAACTCGCTGGCTCGCAGCAAACCCAAATAACGGCTGTCAGCTCGTTCCGTGGGACTTTGAATGGAGTTACAGCACCGCTGGAGACCCTGACGACAATACTCCAGGCTCAGCAGGAGCAGGATGGACAGCATTTGTTGCTGGTACTGCAGTGGTTGATATTTCAAACGATAGTCAGCTTCGTGTACGTGAACTTTTTGACGCAAATTACATTCCTTTTACAGGTCAAAACACAACAGAAAATGTTTCAGCAGAAATCTATTGTTCTGATGACATACTTCACTATGATAACTGGGAATGGCTTAGCACCACACCGGACACAGACTACTACTGTGTTGCGTGGAACGTTCCTATCTTGGTGGCAGAAGCGTGTCGTGTAGAGGTGGTGAGTGAAGCGGGTGACGAAGGCGTTGGTAACGGTGATGCAGTTGCCGCGTGGATTCACGGTGCATGGACCACAGCACTCAACAGTGTAGCTACTTGGATTTGGGACAGCTATCAAGTTGTTGACGGATCACAAACTGTGGCAAAAACATTTACAAAAGATTTCTTTGTTGACGGTCCTGTAAACGACGCAACTCTTAATCTTGCTGCAGATAACCGCTACTGGATTACTATCAACGGTGACCCTGTTATCTCAAACATAACCGAATTTAACTATGGAGCTGTTACTGGTCCTACGGATGTCACCAGTTATGTTGATTCAGGATGGAACACTATTGAATTGACGGTTGAAAACATTGGTATGGCAGGATACGAACAGCTTCCTGAAAGGAACCCCGCAGCAGGTATCTACCAACTTGTGGTGAACGGTGAAGAGCAGACATCTTGTGAGCAACCACCAGTTGAAGACACATCAGACATAACGATTTGTAAGTATGAAAACTCAGTTGACCCAGAAAACCTTCTCTCAGATTGGGAGGTGTGGCTTGATGAGTATGTCGGTGATGATACATTTATGGCCGATGATACTGATGAACACGACTATTCAGGAACAACGAATAAAGATGGTTGTGTGTCATTTGAAGCGGTTCCTTATGGCACATATACTCTTGATGAATTTATGCAGGAGGGTTGGGAAAACCTTACTGATGCAGATGATGCAACTAATGCAGGAAGTCAGGTCACAGTAAATGAACCCACACAAACATTTAACCTTGTGAACGCTCGCGAGTGTAATCCTGAACAAAATCTTATTGCAAACGGAGGATTTGAATTGCCAGACGTTACCGATGGTTCTGGATGGGACATCTTTGCTTCAGGTTTTTCAGGTCTTGATTGGACGGTTGCATGGGCGGGTGCATTTGTAGGCGCTCCCGCTACAGCAAATGCAGAACTTCACGGTGGAGTAAACGGATGGTTGCCATATGAGCTTGAACAGTACGCTGAGCTCGATTCTGATTGGAACGGTCACGCAAGTGGTCCAAATGGTGAAGAGGCATCAACTATCATTTCAGAAGCTATTGCAACGGTTCCAGGAAGAACGTATCAACTTTCATACGCATTCTCTCCACGACCAGGAACAGGAACTTCAGAAAACAATCTTGAAGTCTCACAAGATGGCAACGTGCTTAACGCGGTGAGTCTTGATGGAAGTGCAAATCTAAACACGGTATGGAACACGTATGCACACTCATTTGTAGCCGGAGACAGTTCAACAGACATCGCATTTAAAGACCTCGGTACTCCAAACTCCGAGGGGACGTTCCTCGACAACGTGGCGCTCTTCTGTGTGCCACCACAAGAACCAGAACACCACAATGAAGTTACGATTTGTAAGTATGAGGTGGGCCAGAACGAGGGTCTTTCAGGATGGACGGTCTTCCTCAAGGGTGATTCTGTAGAATCGGACTTGATTGTTGATTCAGAGGATATCAACGGTACTGACTCAACATCGCTTGACGCGGGAACATCATACCTTGCTTTTGCAGACGGTACGTGGAGTAACCAAGGTGGTGCAAACCTTGTTGACTCTGAATACTCTACAATAGATTCTTGGGCAACCCAGATGGACGGATACACAGGGTACCCAACAGAAATTCTTGAACTCAACATTGGTGGCGACTTTAGTGGACTTGGATTCGGCAACTGGGGTGCATACAATACTCCACATGCATACCTCCAAGGGTTCACACCAAGCGTTACTGGTCCAGTACCATTTACCATCTTTGATGGTGATAGTGGTGTGCAGAACCCAGGATGGTTTGATGATAACTCAGGAACACTCTCGGTTGATATCTACAAGGGGTACACAGGTATTACTGATGAAACAGGTTGTGTAACCTTCAATGATGTTGCTCTTGATGAGTACACTGTGGACGAAGTTATGCAGGATGGCTGGTCATACTTCAGTGGTGCGGGAGGAGGTACTGTTTGGAATATCGACAGTGATCAGGGTGTGTACACCTTCAACCTTATCAACGAGAGAGACGGACAACAGGGAGGTGGTGAAGGAAACATCAATGGTGTGAAGTACAACGATCTTGATAATGATGGATACAAAGATTACGACGAACCAACAATTGAAGGTTGGACTATCAATATCTATGATGACGAGGATGTCCTCGTTGGCTCAATGGAAACAAATTCAGACGGTTACTACCAGTTCAATATTTCTTATGGCGATTACAAAGTGTGTGAAGCACAAGGAAGTGGTTGGAATCAAACATCACCAGAGATTTCTGACGGATATGCTGTAGCGTGTGATGATGGTGTTGGGTACCAACTTATTATTGACACAGGTACTGATGACCGAGATGGTTTTGATTTCGGCAATCACCAGGACGGAGGTTCTATTACGATTGATAAGGTTGTTGTGGGGGGAAGTCAAGATGAAGCATTCTCATTTGACCTCGATGGGGGCGATGACGACATACTCCTTACAGCAAGCAATGATCCAGAAACATTCTCAGGTCTTGTAGCTGGAAGCTATATCGTTACTGAATTAACTAGCACCGACGACGATTGGTATGTCACGGATGTTGATTGTGGCGACGACGTTGATTTTTTTCACGACCTAGGTGAAGGTGATGTTGAAATTACACTTGGTGAGGATGAAGACGTTACCTGCACATTCACCAACACCTATGACCCTCAAACAAGTGGAGACGACGATGACGATGATGGCGAACGAATTATCGTTCGCAAGGAGGTGACAGAAGTAAGCGACACAAACACTGCGTTTGAATTTGACCCAAGTTGGAGTACTGATAACTTCTTGCTTGAAGCAAATCAGGAACACAACAGTGGTGACCTTAATGTTGGCACCTCGTATTCAGTGACTGAGACAGTTCTACCTGGATGGAATCTTCAAAGTGTATCGTGTACATCAGATGACACAGGACACACCGATATTAATTCAGGCAACATTGTTCTGTCTAACGGAGAAACAATTACGTGTGTCTTTACAAACGATGATGACAGAGGCTCAATCTCGGGTATGAAGTGGAATGACCTTAACGCTGATGGTATCAAGGATTCGGGTGAACCAGGTCTTCAGGGCTGGGCGATCCACGCTTCAAACGATAGTGAAGGCGGGTTCATCGTGTCAACGGAAACCGACGCTGATGGAAACTACTCATTCTCCGACCTTATTCCAGACACATACATAGTCTGTGAGACGGGCCAGGACGGATGGGAGAAGACATACCCGTCGGGCAACACGCTCTGTCAGGGTGAAGGGGCCGGCCATGAAGTGGAACTTTCTCTAGGAGATTCTCTGGTTGGTATTGACTTCGGTAACCACCAAAATCCTACAATTACAACAGACGATGGTGGTGGAAGTAATGGTGGCGGAAGCTCAGGTTTTCGTCGAAACTCATCCACAGATGGTGGCGGAGAGGTTCTTGGTGAGGTTTTGGGTGAACAAACATCCATTCTTCCACTCGGAGCTCCAAACACAGGCTTTGGAGGATTGAAGATGTGTCTTTACTAAAGATTTAAAAGCAAGAAGCGAAGCTTCCAGAAGGGAAGCTTCGCTTCTTTTAAGCAGAGGTTTAACCCTCGGGAAAAGTATTTTAATAAAAGTTGTTAATTAATCAGAGCTCGCCACTAAAGGTGGGTCACTAATCATATACATATGGCTCTCATTACTACATCGTATAAAACACATCGAACTATTGGGCTGGGGCTTTTGGGCGCACTTCTTTTTATTGGGGTATTTTCTTTTAGTCCACTGAACGCAAATGCAACGGTAGCACCAGCGTGTGACCCAAGCACACAGACACTTGTCAGTGATTCGGAAACACAAGTAGGTAGTGGTAATGCGGTTGCTGTTACTCCACACTCCGTATGGGATGACTATGATCCACTTCCATCAGGTGCTACGTGGATCTGGGATGCAGACAAAGTCCCTGCCGATGACACAGGCTCGCACCCAGCCGGCACGCTGACCTTCACGAGAACGTTTGAGATTGTTGGAACACCAACAGGAGCTTCTCTTGATATCACCGCGGACAACAGTTACGTTGTCACCATCAACGGCAATGCGGTAGGCTCTGGTGACAATTGGCAGATTGTTGGAACACACCCTATCCCAGCCAGCTCTCTTTTGAGCGGTACGAACACGCTGACGATTGAGGCAACAAACGACGAACCCGACGGACCGGGTAATCCAGCAGGAGTTATATTCAGACTGACTGTGGACAGCGAGACATGTATACCTCCAGCAACCCTTACGATTGTGAAGATTGGGGATTTTCAAGGTCTCGTGCAAGGTGAGCCAGTTGACCCTAGAAGGACCCCCAACTTTGAATTTTTGGTGACGGGAATAGATCCAACCGTGTTCTTGTACGGGGTTGATCTTACACCTGACGCTGACCCAGAAGATAACACCGCGACTTCCAGTCCCATCTCCCTCGCTCCTGGAACATATGATGTTCTGGAAACCCAGCAGAGCGCCTGGCAATTAGCCGACGTAGAATGTATTTACGATGGTGATAGCACTGGTAGTGCCGTTGAAGATGGCGAACGAATCACTGTGGAAAGTGGCGATGATGTGACTTGTACCTTTACCAATACCACGCGATCCATTGTTACTGGCATGAAGTGGAACGACGTGAACAGCGATCGGCAGAGCGATGACGAATCCGGCATCGACGGATGGACCATCAACCTGTTCCCGTACACAATCGACGAAGATACGACTGTAATCGAAGAGACGCCCGCGGACACGACTACGACCGATGGCGACGGCAACTACTCCTTCGACAGTTTAGACCCAGAGCTTAATTACGTTGTCTGCGAAGAGGTCCAAAGCGGTTGGGAACAGACCTCGCCGATTTCCGCTTCGGACGGAACGGTTACCTGCGCAAACGGCACTGTTGGACATCGGATTCAGGGCGACGGAGAAGGAACACCCGGCACCTTCTCGCTCAAGGACTTTGGTAATCATCAGAACGGAGGTTCAATCACAATTGACAAGGAGGTAAACGAAGGTGCGGATGGAACCCACATATTTACATTTAATTACTGGGATGAATCATCGTTTGATCTTTCTGCAAATGATGAACCTGAGGTACTGTCGAATCTTTCTTCAGGAACGTACACAATCAGTGAAGTAGATGCAGGTGTTGATTGGAGCCTGTCTCTCATTAGTTGTAACTATGGAACTGAGTATGACACGAATAAACCAGAGAGGTCTGTAACTGTGTATCTCTCTGAAGATCAGGATGTAACATGTACATTCACCAACTCATATTCTCACGAAGATACTGGTGGTGATGATACAAACGGAGACGATGACGACGACGGTGGAGGAAGTGGCTTCCGTCGTCGAAACTCATCCACAGATGGTGGCGGAGAGGTTCTTGGTGAGGTCTTGGGTGAGCAAACATCCATTCTTCCACTCGGTGCTCCTGCTACAGGATTTGGAGGATTGAAGATGTGTCTTTACTAAAGATTTAAAACAAGAAGCGAAGCTTCCAAAAGGGAAGCTTCGCTTCGGAAAACAAAAAAGCGCAAAACCCGCCTTTTGGGCGGGTTTTGCATTAAGACGGCCCCAACCCACGATGGGGTTGACACAACGGGCAAAAAGAGTTACCATGTACAGCGAATATGATGTTGTTTAATTCAGAAATGAACACAAAAAAAGTACTTATATCTGTGGGCGTTGTGTTGCTTGTCGTTGGTTTTGGAATCCTTATAGCATCACAAGGAGGTGTCACCACATATTTGACACAAAAAAATTCTCAAGAAACTCTTGCAACATCTTCACGACCGATTTTTGATCCAGCGCGCCCGCTTGAAGATTCAGACCCAATGCGTTTGCGTATTCCAGATATATTTGTGGACACTAATTTTGTTCCTCTTGGTCTGCAAGAAAATGGTGAAATTGAAATTCCAAAAGGATACACAGAAGTTGGATGGTACACCTATGGTCCGACACCTGGTGAAATTGGTCCTGCTGTTGTGCTCGGACATGTTGACTCGTATGAAGGCCCTGGTGTGTTTTTATCTCTTGGTCAACTCACAGAAGGCGACTATGTGTATGTAGATCGCGCAGACGGAACAACAGCAACATTTCGTGTAACAGTACTTGAACGGTACGATAGAAGCAATTTTCCGACAGAAAAAGTATACGGCGATATAACGTTTCCAGGTTTGCGTCTTATTACCTGCTCAGGAACATATAGCCAAGAGACACAGGAATACGACCGAGTACTTGTTGTCTACGCGACACTTGTTGATAGCGACGATACGAAGTAGGATATACTCATGCTAACAGCTATGCGAAAACATATTAAAGATTACTTCATTCCGCACGAAGGCAACGACCACAAGCCACACATGGTTCGTGATGCAAGTATTGTTGCGCTTACCACGATTCTCGTGCTCACGTTTGGTTTTTCTGTATTCCAAGCGCTTCTCATTCGTACGAGTATTGAATTTACAGCAGCGGTTGTTCCCGGAGTGCTTGTTGACCTTGCAAACAAGGACCGAGAAGCAGAAGGACTTTCTGATTTGACGGTGAGTCCGATTTTGGAAAAGGCGGCACGCATGAAGGCGGAGCACATGGCGGAAAACGAATATTTTGCACACACAAGTCCCGACGGACTCAATCCGTGGTATTGGTTTTACCGAGCGGGATACAATTTTGTGAATGCGGGAGAAAACTTGGCGGTGAACTTTGTTGACTCGGGTGACGTTGAACAAGCATGGATGAACTCTCCAGGACACCGAGAAAACATCATGAATGGGACCTTTACTGAAATAGGTATTGCCGCTGTCCCAGGGCAATACAAGGACAGGAAGACCATTTTTGTCGTTCAGCTTTTTGGTACGCCAGCACAAGTCGCGGTTGCCCCCGTGATTGCTCAAACTGCCCCTACGCTTGCCGTTGCGAGCACACAGGAGGTACAGGGAGCTACCGTGGCTGTAGCCCAGCAGACCGTTTCAGAGCCAGTGGTAGTTCAGGAGGTGACCCCAACAGCAGTGACCCAAGTACCGGCTCCAGCTCCAGAAGGGGCCCAAGATGTTTCATTAGCACAGGAGTTTACCCCAGCGCGAGATGCGAATACGGCAGGAGCTTCAGTTAAGGAGGAGGTCATTATGCCCGTTGAACGAATTTCGTATACAAATGCGTGGGAGAAGTTTTTAGCACAACCACGAGCCGTGGTTCGTTGGGGATACATCATCATCGGACTCGCACTTGCTTTTGTGACATTGTTGATGGTTCTCTTTCAAGTACACAAAAGACACTCGCGTGAATTTTCTCATGGCATCGCACTCATTATTTTGATTGTCTTCTTGTCGTACTTCAACTATCTTCTTCTCGCAAAAGATTTATTGATTGTGTAACGTATGGGCCTTGAATCTTTTCATACATCGGAAACCTCAGATCAACCATTCAAGATGGAATTTGGGGAGAAGTACGCTTCTTTAGTTCCCCTAGAATTAAGGCAAGATCCTCTCGGGTACTTCGAGCGTCTTGGGACACCAATGAAAAGTGGTGAGAAGAAGTATGACAAAGAAGGTTCTCTTCGCGACGATCCTGGCGCAGTACGGCAGCTACCTGATTGGGAAGAGGGAGACAGGGTTGTCACGCCGATTGCGAAGTGGACAAACCGAGAAAAAAGTATGCTGAAGGAGACGGGGGAACCTTTATATGAGTACAATCTCCTTTCATACATCCAATCCCTCGGACTACCTGCGCCGAAACCGATTGGTTTTTTTGAGAGTGAACAGAACAGTATTTTTTTAATGGAGAAGGTAGATGGCTATACAAAAAAAGAACTCGATGTGGCGGTTTCGGGATGGAGTGCTGAGGATATACACCAGCTGAAACAAGATACTGAACGCGAAATGGTGGACCTTCAGAATCTGTTCTTAGCGAACGGTTTACAACGGTCTTGGAAGGCAAACGATATGATTTTTCAAATAGATTTTGTCAATCGTCGGTTGGTTCGTTTGATTCCTACTGATTTTGAGAGGACACGGGTTTTAGTTATGGAACCTAATCCCAAACTAACTTGAGAGTCTAAGGGTTCCGTGTGCGCGCAGGTCACCGTGTTCAGGTGAAAAGACTCCATATTCGTTGGGGTTTTTTGTATATGCAATGTACCCAGCAATTCCTATCATGACCGCGTTATCTGTGGAGAGTTCGTGGGTGGGAAGAAGAAGTGTTACATCAGGAAATTCCTGTGCGAGCATTTTTTTCATTTCTTCACGTAAATGTGTATTTGCGACAACGCCTCCGCCGATGATGAGTGTTGGGGCGTTGTAGTGTTCAAGTGCCTTTTTTGTTTTTGAAACCAATACTTCTACTGCGGCGTTTTCAAATTCACATGCAATTTCTTTCTTTTGCTCATCAGAGAGCGAGCCAAGTTTTTTGACTGCGTAGAGAACGGCTGTTTTAAGTCCTGCAAATGAAAAATCAAAATCATTTGAGTCAATCATTGGTCGAGGAAGGTGGATAGTGTTTCGGATTTCGGATTTCGGATTTCGTGCTTCCGCCGCAAGGCGACTTATTTCTGGTCCACCAGGATAGGGAAGTCCGAGGAGTCGTGCAACTTTATCAAACGCTTCCCCAACAGCATCATCGCGCGTTTGCCCAATGAGCTCATACGTCCCCCAATCATGCACGAGGTCAAGTTCCGTGTGTCCTCCGGAGACAAGCAGGGCAATAGCAGGAAACGCTATTTTGTTATTTGTTATTTGATCATTGGAATTTTCCTTTCTGTCCGAGAGGACAGAAAGGATGTGTCCTTCCATGTGATTGACGGGAACAAGTGGAATATTCCAGAAAAAAGAAAGTGCTTTTGCAAAGTTAATCCCAACCCACAGCGCCGGTTCAAGACCTGGACCTTGGGTTACCGCAATTGCATCAAACCCAGGATTATTTGGGTTTTTTGAGAGATATTCTTGTAGGTTCTTAAAAAGCGTTTCCTCCCGTTCTAAAATTTCTTGCATTGTTTGGAAATTTTGAATTTGTTTGGAATCTGGTGCTTGGTGCTTGGTGCTTAAACCTGACTCCTTCAGTGCGATTTTTAACATCGAAGTCAGGTTTAGTTGGTGTTCTCGTTTTGCAAGGTTGGGGAAGACACCACCAAATTCGGCGTGTTTGGATGCCTGTGAGTACAAACCCGTGCCCAGCACGGCGCAGGAGGGCATATGGGCGTCTCCAGAGCACTCTAGAATGGACACGGCCGTCTCATCACAACTCGTTTCTATTGCTAGTATTTTCATGAAATAAGGGTCTTTTTAGACCAGATGACATCGTATTGAGGTCAGGTGAGTATAGCAAATTGTCTATACAAAAACAGTTCCGACACGGCGTCGGAACTGTTTTCATAAGAGAGAAGATTTCTCTAACTTTATATTTTGTCTTGAGCATCCTCAACACTACCGAGACATGTCTCGAGAATACCATCGAGCTCAGCTTGTGCCGTTGCACTGACTGGTGTTCCTTTAGGATTTGCCTCTTGCCATGTTGCAACCTTTACACGACATGCTTGAATGTCAACGGTAGAATCTCCAAGTTGACTTGTGATGGTCTCAGCATTCTTCCTACTAAGCATGACACCGAGAATAATGACAACAACGACAAGAATCCATGTTGCGTATTTGTATACGTTTGATTGTGGTTCCATAAAATGGTTACTATAAAATAATAATAAAAGTAATGACTTATAAGGTCTCTTTAAGAGTAGCACTTCTGGATATGTAAGTGATATGTGTGGGGTGTATAACTTTTATCTCCTTTTTTGTGGTCACGGATCACTAAGTATTTTGTCGTATCATCGGGATTCGTCCCGCAGTTACTAATTCGCTTTGCTCATAAGTACTGCTGGACGTGACTCGCTGTTTCTCGCCATGCTCGAAACATGCTCCGTCATTCGAATTCCGACGCAGGCAAAGTAGTTTGCCTGCTATTTCGGTCCACTAGACACAAAACAAAAACGCCCCATATGGGCGCCCTGTTTTGTGTTGTGACCTCATCGGGATTCGAACCCGAGTTTTCACCGTGAAAGGGTGACGTCCTAACCAGGCTAGACGATGAGGCCGCTGGTATTTATGCGGGCCCAACTTGAGGGCCAACGAGCAAAAATATAGCATTTTTTCAGATAAATGGCAAAATACGGAGATGGTTAAAAAAATAGAAGAAAACGCAGCCGGAATAATTCAAGCACGGGCTATTTTAGAAGATGGTGGGGTCTTAGTTTTTCCAACAGATACTGCATACGGACTTGCGGTGCGGACTGATCGTGATGGTGCAATAACTAAAATAAGTTTGGTAAAAGGTCGCCCCGAATCAAAGGCAATCTCTGTTGTAGTGTCGGACATTGCTATGGCAAAACGATATGGAGTTTTTTCTCCGCGGGCTCTTGCTGTGGCAGAAGCTTTTTTACCTGGACCCCTTACTCTTGTTGTTCCCGCGCGCGAACGTGTTTCTAAAAAACTGCTTGCAGAAGGCACAACCATAGGTTTTCGTATTCCAAATCGACAATGGGTTCTTGATCTTGTTCGTGCGTGCAATTTTCCTATAACCGCAACAAGCGCTAATGCGTCAGATACGCCCGCATGTTATTCAATTCCTGATGTTAAAAAAAGTTTGAAAGATACATGGAAAATGATTGATGGAACCATAGATGGGGGGCAACTTCCAGAGACACACGTTTCAACGGTTGTGCAATGTGTTGATGATATGTGTGAAGTTTTACGCGAAGGCCCAATCTCTAGAGAAGACATTGATAAAGTGATAGGATAGGCGTGTTTTGTAAGGAGACGTGGCTGAGTGGTTGAAGGCACCGGTTTCGAAAACCGGCATCTGGGAAACCGGATCGGAGGTTCGAATCCTCCCGTCTCCGCATATGCAAACAAGGATGGCTTTTGCCATCTGTTTTGCGTACTATGGAGAAAGGGGGTGCAATTCGAACCGCGGGCCGCAGCTTCCGAAGAGGAGGCGAAGGTTTCGAGTTGCACCAGCAACGAGAGGCGAATCCTCCCGTCTCCGCAGTGTATACTTATCTATATGAAATTTGGATCACCAGAAGCATCACAACCGAATAGGCAGGAAATATCTTTTAGTGTTCATACAGAACTTATTAAGAACGCACACGAAAAAGCACTCGCGCTTATTGAGCGTGAAGCGGTGAACCCAACTGATCACGGTGCGGTGTATTCTTCGGAAAAGATAAAACTTGAACAACAAGAGGCCGGGGAAGCGAAAAAGAAATTCAACCACGATGACCCACTGATGGAACAAGCATCTCTTGCCGCCGAGGCATTTTTATATGAACAAATTGGAAGACATGGGTGGATTTCTACTCCTGATATACATGTGTATCCTGAAAAAACAGCAGACATAGATGATATTTTTAATAAAACAGATATTGTTCTAACATTTGAGACGGGGGATGGTGAAAAGACACTTGCCGTAACCGTTGACGTTACCATTGGCACAAAAACTCTCAAAGAGAAAATTCACTCTATTAAACAGGAAATTGATAAGCAAAGCCTTACAACCGTCAAATATCACGAGACACCATCAGGAAAACAGGGGCCATTGGAGAAGACGCCACGCGTTGTGTTGAGCTTGGAAGCGAACACACTTATTGAACTACTATCCCTCTGGACCAGTTCAGATACGGATAGTCGCGAACGGCTCAAAAAACATCCAATCCAACTAGACATGGTGCAAGAAATTGAGGTACAACTTGAAGCGTACGAAAAGTATGCGCAAGAAACTGGAAAGAAAGAACTGGCCGATCGTTTTAAACAAGCACTCGGTGTTATTCATACCATCCGTGAGGAAAAGGAGCGCCAGATTGGAAAGGGTGAAAATAGAAAAGAGACGCGGGCACTGCATGACATGCGTATCGCACTCGGCTCCCAACTTTCAAATCCCTCATCACAAAAAGTACTCCGCGAAAGTCGTGCTGAACAAGGGCGACGAACAGATATTCTTAAACGACTACGGTATTAACCAGCTATCACCGCGCTCTCAAGGATTGAGAAGAAGTGTTTTTTGGGCTAAAATGGCACAACCATTGCGCCCTTAGCTCAGGGGTAGAGCGTTACATTGACATTGTAAAGGCCGTAGGTCCGATTCCTACAGGGCGCACACAAACAAAGGTCGATGAGGTTTATACATTTTCTAAGAAATTATATGGAAAAACAAATTGGCACCGTATCGCACTGGTTTGATAAAATTAATGTTGCCGTAATAAAACTTACCGAACCGCTTGCAGTTGGTGACACCATCAAGATTAAGCACGGCAATGAAGAATTTGAAGAAACGGTCTCATCTCTTCAAGTTGACCATGAGGATGTTGAAAAAACAAAGAAGGGCGACGAGGCGGCGGTTAAGCTCTCTCAAAAAGCAAAAGAACACTCACTTGTCTACAAAGTTGAGTAAAAATAAGTGCATAGGGGTTTTTGATTCTGGTTTCGGAGGAATTACTATCTTGCGCGGAATAGTTAGGAAACTACCAGAGTACAACTATCTGTATGTGGGAGATACGGCGCGTACGCCATACGGTACACGTTCAAAAGAGCTTGTGTATGAATTTACGAAGCAAGCGGTTGATTTTTTGTTTGCACATAACTGCGAACTTATTATTTTTGCCTGCAATACTGCTTCAAGTGATGCGCTTCGAAGAATTCAACGGGAATATGTACCAAAATACTATCCTCATAAAAAAGTGTTGGGTGTTTTGATTCCTGCGGCCGAAGAAGCGGTTGCTCAAACAAAGAACAAACGAATCGGGGTTGTTGCAACTAGTGGAACCGTACAATCAGGTGCGTTTGTGAGAGAGATTACAAAACTCGATCCAAAGATACAAGTGTTCCAGAACGCCTGCCCGTTGCTTGTGCCGATTGTGGAAGAAGGAGCACACAATTCACAAGTGACAACACTACTTCTCAAGGGCTACCTCAAACCGCTCATCACAAAAAATATTGATACACTGATTCTTGGGTGTACGCACTACGGGATTTTGGAAAACAAAATTAGAAAAATATGTGGTTCCCGAATCACTCTTATTTCAGAGGGCAGAGTTGTTCCTAAAAAACTAAAAGACTATCTTACCCGGCATCCAAAAATTGAAAGAAAAATAAGCAGGAACGGAACGGTTCGTTTTTATTCAACAGACCTGACCCCCAAATTCATAACACTAGGCAGTACGTTTTTCGGCAAAAAAATTAAGGTGCAAAAAATAACACTGCAGTAGACACGGGGGCACCTGTAGCTATTGACTTTTATACTTTTGTGTGATACTCTTCTGCTGATGTTCTTTACACCGTCGACCATGGAGTGTAGGGGCCCAGTAAGCCCCGCAAAATCCAGGCGACACCAGAAGAGAGGAGAAGCGCGATGTCCGTGAACGTGTTCTTGAAGGGTGAAGAGGTCAAGAATCTCGAAGGATTCACTACCAGCACATGTCGGAACGGAGACGGCGGTACATACGACGTGTATCGTCTTCCTGGCATCAATCTTTCGAACGACAAAGGACGCTGGTTCATCTGGCTCAGCGAACCGACGGATCCGATTCCCGCACTGCTGGTGGAGCTTGTCGAAGAAGTTTCACTTCACGAAGCAATCAGTTCCCATCCGCGACGAGAGTCGGGTATCTACCGACACCAGTCGGCGGAAGCTCTGGTGGAGCAGGGTGATACCAAGCGAAGCACGATGGTCAACATCCTCGGGAAGAACATGAAGGATGTGAACGAGCTGTTTCGGATGATCCGGACCGGCTCCATCCGTCCCGAGGAGTCCTTCGAAGGGCAGCAGTCGGGGATGTCTCGTAAGGACCTCGAGGTGAGGGTTGAGGCCCTGCAAGTAGACGTGGCAAAACTCACCGAGGAAAAGAACCAACTGGCGGAGACCGTGGAATACCTGAAGGGGGTGTACCAAGACCTCTGCACCTTTGATGGCGAGTTGCTTCTTGCGCCGTCCTTCAAGGTCGTCTTCGTGAGGACCATCCGCCGTCGACTCAGTGGGATTCTCGTTTTCAACAAGAAGAAGCAGTAAAAGTTTCTCTGTCCTTTCCGACAGAGAGGCGCGACGAAGTTGTCGCGCCCTTTTTTATTTTCCCGTTTTCAAGTAGAGATACAAATCTTCTATTGCACGCACGGCATCACCAGCGGCGATGTTGTTCTGGTGGTATTTAATATTTGAACAATCACCAGCCGCCCAGACACCAAGAAGGGAAGCGCGCTGTGTCCATGGGTCAATTTTAATTCGTCTGTAAGTATCTACTTCAACAAGTGTTCCCAGAAAATCAGTACTTGGCACAAGGCCTATTTCAACAAAGATTCCCGTGACAGGGAGCTCGTGTTTTTCATTTGTTGTTGTGTCCTCATATACAATTCCTGTAACGAACTTGTCTCCTTTCACTTCAACAATTTCGGTGTTGAGAATCCCTTTCACATTTGGATGTGCGAGTACTTTTGCAACAGTAATTTCATCAGCTTTGTATCTGTCTCCGTGTTGTAAGATAGTGACACTCTTACAGTAGGCGAGCAGTTGGGCGGCACTTTCAAATCCTGCGTTTCCTCCACCAACGACAACAACATCTTGTTCAGAGAATAGTGGTCCGTCGCATGATGCACAGTAGGTGAGTCCTTTGTTTTCAAACGTATCAGCGCCGGGGACAGCAAGTTTTCGTCGTGTAGAGCCACTTGTGATGAGAAGGGAGCGTCCTGAAAAAGTTTCTTTGTTTGTTTTAACCGTGAACCCCACCTCCGTGTGTTCAATGTTTTCTACCCACACGCCTTCTTGGATAGTTACAAAATCAGCATACTTTGCAACATGGTCTTTGAACGCCTTTGCAAGAGCGATTCCTGAAATAGACGGTGTTCCTATCCAGTTTTGAATATCCTCTGACACAATACTTTGTCCTCCAAATTCTTTACAGATGAGGAGTGTTTTGAGTTGTTTACGGGCAGAATAGACGGCGGCTGCTGTTCCGCCCGGTCCTGCTCCAATGATGATTACGTCGTAGGTCATAGCTTGTTAGCTTGTAGCTTTATTAGCTTGTTAAGAGGCGGGTACGTTTAATTGTCGTAGTATAACATTGAGCATGCGCATCACCTCATCCAACAACGAATCTACTGTACCATAGGCACCACTCTTTATCTCAATAACTTCCCGTGCAATAAAGAGTTGCGTCTCAAGCTCTGCTCCTGATGCGTACGCTATCCGTAAAAACTGAATAAAGTCTTTTCGTGTTCCGCGACGGCGACCCTCAGCAATATTTGAGGCAATAGAAACGCTAGCACGTCGCATTTGAGACGTTAGGCCGTAGATTTCACTCCGTGGAAAAATATCCGTGAGTTTATAGGTTGCGATAGCGAGGGAGACCGCTTTTTGCCACACAATTAAATCTTTATAGGAATGAAGTGGCTCCATTCCACCAAAATACTCTAGGTGGGTTCAAATAAATCTAAACCCACAAGCTAACGAAGCTAATTAGCTACAAGCTAACAAGCTACAAGCTAATGTGGTTATTTTTTGCGGCGGAGAAACGCTGGAATTGCTCCCCAATCGTCCTCGTCTTCCGTTTCTGCTTTTGGTTTGAGGTCCGTTTTTTCAACCGGCTTCGATTCCTCAACGAACACCTCCTCCTTTAGTTCCTCATTCTTTTTCTCTTTATTCTTAAGATCTCCTGCGGTTGTTCGTGTGAATGAGTTAAAGATACCCCCCGATTCCTCCTTTTCTTTTCGTGAAGCTCCCGCAAAGAGTGTTGGTGATACACCATTACCTTCTGGAAAACCAGAAGCAATAACGGTAACCTTGACTTCATTTTTCTTGAGGCGATCGTCTTTGACGGCACCAAAGATAATCTTTGCTTCTTTATCAACATTTTCAGTAATAACCTTTGCGGCGTCGTGTACCTCCATCATGGTGAGGTCATCACTTCCTGAGATTGTAAAGAGGACTCCCTTTGCACCGGTAACGGATACATCAAGGAGTGGGGAATTGATGGCTTGCTGTGCTGCTTCAACGGCGCGTCGTTCGCCTGTACCAAGTCCGATTCCCATGAGAGCTGAACCTGTGTTTTGCAAGACGGCTCGAATATCTGCAAAGTCCAAGTTCACAATACCTGGCATAGTGATGAGGTCGGCAATACCCTCAACGGCTTGTCGCAAAACTTCATCACACATTGAGAACGCATTTTTGAGCGTTGTATCTTTTTGAATGACATTAAAAAGCCGGTCGTTAGGAATCACAATAAGAGAATCAACCTCTTTTTTGAGTTCATCAACACCTTGTTGTGCAATTCGTTGACGCTGGAGGCCCTCAAAACTGAACGGTTTAGTTACCACACCAATAACGAGTGCGCCCAGTTCACGTGCTACTTGCGCAACCGTTGGAGCGGCCCCTGTTCCTGTTCCACCTCCGAGTCCGCAGGCTACAAAAACCATATCGGCACCCTTCAGTGCTTCCTGTATTTCTTCTTTTGTTTCTTCAGCGGCACGTCGTCCAACACCTGGATCCATTCCTGCACCGAGTCCTTTCGTCAAATTTTTTCCGATATGAATTTTCTTTTTTGCGTTGCTGTGGTGTAAATCTTGCGCATCTGTGTTTATAGAAATGAATTCAACACCGCGAACCTTTTCGCTAATCATGTGGTTCACCGCATTCAATCCTGACCCTCCAATACCAACAACCTTGATTCGTGCGAATGCTTCCACAACCGGTTCAATTTTAGTAGCCATAAATAATAAGAATCTGGCCCAGAGTCTCTCTGCAAGCCGTATTACTACCCCTGTAATACCGCAATCGTATCAGATAGAGTCGCCCTTGGCTATACCCAGCACTAAGGATTTTTTAGTGCGGGGTATATGTGTCAAAGGGAAGAAAATAGTTGACGAATCAGATATTTATTTTCTAATTAGAAACACTATGGAAGAAATCTTTTGAAGAGTTCACCGAGCCGCGACCCTGTGTGCTTAAACATTTTAAGATTTTGTCCGAGCGTGGATATTTGTGCGCCTGTGGCGATATCGGGAGACAAACCAAGAATTGAAAGCCCATAGGCCACTGTCCATGACGGGTCGTACACTTGTCCGTGCGCTGTACTGTTGACTTCAATCATGCCGAGTCGTGAAGGAAGCGCGAGAGAGCTTTTTGCTATCTCAACAATTGACGCAATTTGTGCACCACCACCAGCGAGAACAACACCAGCAGGAAGTAAACCATCGCGCCCCATTTTTTTCAAATGTGTTTGGACGAGGTCAAAAATATCTTTGAGGCGTGCGGTAATAATTTCATCAATTTTCTTTCGTGGATATTGCACGGACATGCCTGTTCCCGTTTTCACCCGCTCTGCTTCTTCAATCGGAATACGCAAACCGAGTGCGATATCGTTGGTGATGTCATTTCCACCACGTGGAAATACTTTTAGTGAGAGCGGTGTGTCGTTTTCATATACAATGAGTGATACTGTTTCTGAACCAATATCAACAAGAACAACACCAGCGATGCGTTGTGCTTTGGTGAGTGTGGCAACAGCTGATGCGATAGGGGCGGCAATAATTTCTCGAACCTCAACACCCGCACTCTCAACAGCTTCAATAAGGTCGGAGAGGTGTTGTTCGAGCACTGTAATAAAAAGTGTTTTTACTTCAAGTTTTAAACCTCGCATACCGACAACACGACTAAGGGCTTCTTTTCCGTCAATTTTGTATGAAAGTGGAACGGTTTGAATTATTTTTCGATTCATCTGAGCAATGTCGGGGAGCATCTCTTGGCTTGCGGTAAACGCTCGCGTTACATCAAGGTCTGTGATTTCTGAATCCGCGCGAGTGATGCTCGTTGAACCTGTTGTGGTGAATGATTCAAGTCCGGTGCCACCAACTGAAAGGAGCACGTTTTGTATGTTCACGTGTGCGGCTCGCTGTGCTTGTGATAGCGCTCGCGAAACACTCCGGGTTACTTGTTCTGGGTCAACAATATATCCGTGACGAAGTCCAGATGATTCTGAAAAGCCAGTACCAAGAACGCGACGGAGTGGGCCGCGATCTGTTTTTACATATTCAGAAACGACCACACGAACGGTCGTTGTGCCTATGGCAAGACCTGTGGAAATAATTCTACTCATGATTTTGTATACGTATAGTATATCCCGCCCCGAGCACTATAAACAAGGAAAAAAGTGGAATACAGCTCCAATTTTTCAGGCGCCAAAAACTCCCTATGCCTTTGAAAAATACTCTCTCATAAGGCGTCGTTCCAACCGCTCCATTTTTTCTCCATGGTCGTGACCTTTGAGGTGAAGAAGTCCATGTACAAATAGAAAACGAATGTGTGAAAGGGGAGTAGATTCAAATTGTTTCGCCTCGGCTCGTGCAAGGGGAATGTTGATATAGATTTCGCCGGATGTTTTTGAAAGGGAAAATGCGAGCACGTTGGTGTCCTTGTTTTTGTTTCGATAGGTACTATTTAGTTTTTTTGAAAGTGCATTTCCAATAAATACCAAAGAAAGTTCATATGATGCGCCGAGGACATTGTGTGCCATACGTGCAAAAACACGACCCTCTTTCGGTACTGAAAGAGGGGCGGTTGTCGTAAGAGTAGTTGCGCAATGCGTAGCCATGTTTCGCCTTAGGCGTGGTCAACGTGACCAAGTTTGAAAAGTCGTTCACGGTCAACCTTCTTTTCAATCGCTTTGAGTCGGTTCTTTTTTGTGACGTATCCCGAAAGATCCCGTTTGTGATATCTAATTGAACGAAGCTTCCTAAGCCCGCCCCACTCATTCACTTTTTGACGAAAACGGCGAAGAAGACTCATATTGTTCTCCCGCTCCGTTTTAATGATGTGCACGTTTGCTTTCATCCCGTTAGAGATTAAGAAATACAATGATTTCTTTGGTTAGTATGACAATTGCATTACAGATACTTCTTCTTCCTCCCGCATGGGGTCGTACTAACTATACGATCTCTAACGGGATTCATGAAAAAGCATTCTACCATGCCAAAAAAAGCTGTGCAAGGTGCTTGCTACGCTCGGCGGACACGGTTCTTCAAGTAGAGGGATAATTGAGAAAGAGGAATAGTTTCTTGTTGGTTGGTGGTAACGTGTCGAACGAGCGCCGTTCCTTCGCATACTTCCCGCTGTCCAATAATGACAACAAAAGGAACACCAAGCCCACGCGCCTCATCCATTTGTTCGCACACACTATTTTTGTGAAGTGTGGTGGTAACACGAATGTGCGCTTTTCGGAGGTCTTCGCCGACAATAAGGGCGCGAATTTTTGCTTGCAAACCAACTTGAATAAGATAGACGGACGCCTCTCTGGGTGCTCGTTTAAGAAGTGTTATTTTCTCACGAGGTGATTCTGTATCAAAAAGGAATGTTGCGTGCAGTGCGGGAATACTTTTGCGCATGCCGAGTTTTTTTGCGAGGTGATCATAGCGTTCTCCCCACACAAGGGGCACATCTGCCGGGATGTCATTCGTAGTAGTATCTGCAAATGAAAAAATAGTTCGTGAGGAGTAGTGTTCAGAGCCGAGACGTGACGGGTCAACAGTGTACGCAATACCAAGTGATTCAAGATATTCAAGCACCTCTTTAAAATGTCGTCTACTTGGTTCGGATAAATAGTTAAGTGATTGGGGTGCCTCGGCGCGTGCATCCATACATTTTTGATGCCGACATTGCATAGGTGCAAATGTGTTTTCTTTAAATGCTTCCCGACAGGATGTCTCAATATCACCAAGGCGTGGTCGGAAATAGTTTGCAAGAGCTTGTGTGAAGATAGCTACTGATTCTCGCGCACCAATACTGTTGATTGAGGCGGTGATATGTTTGTGGTCATACTCGTTCAGTATGGATTGAACTGTTTGAAACAGGAGTCCTTCAGCTGAACTTTCTCGGTCACCAATAATCTCAAGGCGTAATTCAATATCTTTTTTATACGGAATACGTCGCGTATGAGCGACACGAACAGTACCGCCACGATGTACTTCATCAGTAACAAATGAACGTAGTGCTGCAACGTGCTGTGCGGGACAATGGTGTCGTTTTTCATGTACTCGGTCCTCTTTTTCAATGGAGAGCGGGCTTGCGAGTTTGAATCCATAAAAATCAGCAACATCAATTGCCTTTTTTAAATTGCCTTCATATCCATACCACAACTGTTTGTCCCGCGACACGATTGGTTTCTGCAGGACCCCTTCTCGATGTTGTTGGTATGGGTGTGGCATGGTTATTGGGATAGTGGGGTGGTTGTAGATTCTTCGCTTATGAAATATGTGTGTGAACCAGGAAAAAGATTCATGCGCGTGACCGGGAGAAGTCGAACGAGTGCGCGACCAATAATAAATTCTTCCTTCAATGATCCCCAAATACGTGAGTCGGAACTTGCGGGTCGATTGTCACCAAGGACAAAGTACTCATTTACCCCGAGCACAACATCAACATCACCAAATGTTTTGTGTGTCAGATAGGTTTCATTGAGCGTCAAACCATCAGGATTTTCAGCATTTTGTATAACGATCGTGCTCCCTGTGATGGTGAGGTGCTCGCTGGGAAGACCAATAATACGCTTAATGAAATATTTTGATGTGTCCAAGGGATATTTAAAAATGATGACATCACCACGCTGTGGTTGTTCAAATTTGTATGATATTTCATCGACAATGAGATATTCGCCACTTGCAAAGGTGGGATCCATAGATGCACCACTTACAATAAATGGCTGCGCTATAAAAATACGTATTGGTAGAACAATAAACACAGCAATGAAGATGAAGCGAACAAGTTCGGAGAAGAACACACTCATTCCGCTTTTTTGAGGAGGAAGTTTTGGCGAGTCAACGATTTTTTCGTTTTGCTCTAACATTTCGAGATAAGTGTATACTCGCTTTCTCCTTGACGCAATATTTTGTTTCGTGTTGTGGCGCATTTGTGTCATGTGTGCTCATAGATATTGACTGTCTGTGAGTGAACACTTACCATAGTGTCTATGAAATATCTTATTGTTGGTTTAGGTAACCCTGGGGATGAATACGAACACACGCGACACAACATTGGGCGTGACGCGGTGACCGCCTTCGCACAAAAAATGGATTTTGATTCATTTGAAAAAGAGTCAAAAGCAGAAGCACTTGTGTCTAAAGGAAAAATAAACCCGCACACCGTTGAATGCGTGCTTCCTGAGACGTTTATGAACAAGTCAGGTCTTGCGGTGGCGTATCTGGCCAAGGTTCGCAAAATAAAACCGGAATATATTGTTGTGGTACATGACGATATTGATATTCCACTGGGTTCATTCAAGATTTCATTTGATAGGGGGCCTGGGGGGCACCGAGGTGTGGATTCTGTGATGAAGCAACTAAAAACACGAGCATTTGTTCGTATTCGTGTTGGCGTTACACCAACAACGTCTACGGGCAAGTTGCGAAAACCACAAGGAGAGGAGAAGGTGCTTACATTTATTTTAGGAAAGGTGGTAAAAGATGATGCCGTTACACTCAAAAAAGTGACAAAAAAAATAGGTGAAGCACTTGTACTCATCGTGCGTGACGGGCGTGGTCGTGCGATGAACATGTGTAATTGATTTTCTTGCACAAAACTATTTTGTGGCGTAGAGTTGTTTCCAGAATCGTATCCGATATATACCTACGAAAGGGGTTCTCACATGGCGCACCAGAACCAGATGTTGTGTCTTCACGACGGTGAGAAGACACAAACGCCATTTTCCATGGAAGATGGTAGTTGGGGGGTTATTGAGATTGAGTGCACCTTGTGCGGAGAATGGCTCATTGGCAGAGCGGTACCGTTTGACCCCATTCTCGAGGAAGCAATCGCATTTTGCGTGCTTACGGAGGAGATGAGCAACCTTCTCTCGTCAAAACGCACACCTCCTCTGTCTGTTCTCTAGATTTTCCTGCAGGTAAAAACAAAACGCCACCCTAGGAGGAGTGGCGTTCGTTCGTTTTCACTACGTGAAAATAATTATTTACTGTTTGCTCCAGTGTAGGAAAGTGTCATGCGTTGGTCTTTTGGATCAAAGAGGTTGATTTTGAATGCGTATGATTTACCGAGCTCAAGTGTCTCGCGCAATTTTTCAATAGATTCAAACTCTGAAACGTGTACCAAACCAGCAACACCTTCTTCAATGGATGCGAGTGCTCCGTGTTTATTGTACTTGATGATGACGGCCTGTACGATGTCATCTTTCGCAAATTTCTTTGCGGCTGCTCCCCAAGGATTTTCTTTGAGTGCTTTGATAGAAAGAGAAATCTTTCCATCCTTCACTTCAATAATGCGTGCGCGAACCTTTTGTCCAACAGTGAAGATTTTACGTGGGTTATCAACGAGACCCCAGTCAAGTTCAGAAATGTGCGCGAGTCCCTCAAGGCCGTCTTCAACTTTAATGAAGACACCAAAGTCAACGATGCCAGTGATTTCTCCTTCAACATCATCTCCAACTGCGTACTTCTCAACAAGCGCCTGTTTTTCTTTCTGGTCAGTCCCTTTTTCCGAGAAGATAAGTTTTCCTTCTTTTGGATCTGCAGTGATGAGTGTTACCTGCAATGTTTGTCCAACGAGCTTCTGTAATTCATCAAAGATTTTGTCTTTATCACCGCCTTCAACGCGAGGATATTTGTCTGTTGAGAGTTGTGACGCAGGAAGAAATCCAGCAATTCCTTGCCATTCAAGAATAAGACCACCTTTATTTGCTTCTTTAATAGGAAGCACAAATGAGATTTTTTCTCGGACCGCTTTTTCCGCCTCGCTCCAGATGAGTGCTTGGCGTGCTTCGCGGAGAGACAACTCAAAATACCCGTCAGCGTTGTTGCTATCAACAACCGTTGCGGTTACTTCATTTCCAATTGAAATGTTTTTGATGATGTCTCGCGCGTTGTTGAACTCGCGACCGAAAATAATTCCTGTACCAAATGGTGCGACGTCAACAAAGACGGATGATTTGTGAAGCGCAATAACACGTCCTTCAACAATATCTCCTACTGCGGGAGGATTTTTTGTCTGAACGAGAAAGTCGTTCATCATGCGGTCTGCTTTTTTATCTTTAACATCTACATCTTCTGTAGATATAAGTGTGTCTGTAGTCATACTAATGTCTGTTGTGTACTAACGTCTCAGTGGGGAACCACACTGTGTGATTCACATACATGCATCGTTAATACAAAAAAGGGGAGTAAGCCCCATGCTGACCCGTCATACGACGGCATTCCTCATATTAGGCTTGTTTAATAATAAGCACCTCCATCCCCTGATAGAGATAACAGCATTCTACCACCCGAGAACACTCTAGGCAATCGGCTCCTTTTCTTTTTGTAGTACTACAAATAGTGTGATGAGAGTCAGTAGACCAAGTTGAATTGAGGGAGTGAATCCTGTTTGTATATATGGAATGAGTGGCATGGCGTCTGTGTATACCCAACGTCCCGTATTGAGAGCAAACAGTTCAAGTCCTATTGCAAAAATAGTTGCGAGAATGGTTGGGAGAATAAGGTTTCCGCGGAGTTTTGGAATGAACAGAGAGGGAAGCGATACAAGTGTAATAAAGAATGCATCAAAAAGTCCCGCACGTAACAAGATGAGGTGTGTAATCGCTTCACCTTGATAATGTACATACAACACAGAGTGTAATTCTTCCCACACAAAGTTGAGAATGAATGCGAGTAGAAAAATGAAGGGGAGTCGAACAAGGGGTTTCATGCCATCAAGTGTATCTATTCTTTTGATTTTTTCCAAAAAATCACTATACTACTGTTAGTTGTACATTGCAGAAATATATTCCTCGGTACCTGCCTGCCGGCAGGCAGGGCTCAGCGACGGTGATAAAATAAGGCCATGTATTATGTCTATATTTTACAAAGCCAGAAAGATTCTGGTTTTTATACTGGGCTTACAAAAAACATTTCTCGTCGTGTTCGTGAACATAATGGAGGTAGCGTGCGACCAACCAAAGCCCGCCGACCTCTCATGCTTGTTTATTCAGAAAAATGCGAAACACGCGCCAAAGCGCGTATGCGAGAAAAATTTTTGAAAACTGGAGAAGGAAGAGAATTTCGACAGGGTATATTAAAAAGTAGAAATATTCCTCGGTAGCTCAGCGGTAGAGCGGCGCCCTGTTAAGGCGATGGTCGTAGGTTCGATCCCTACCCGAGGAGCAAAACCAAAAACACCCACGCACTCTGTGTGGGTGTTTTTGATTTATGTTTTTATGGAGTAGGGATCGAACCGTAGGCGCATATTTTTAACGAGTGTAACGAGTATAAAAATGTAGCGTCTCGAGCGAAGCAAGAGGCGATCCCGTTTGGTATTTACCCG
>JANLIT010000003.1 GCA_024653945.1 Candidatus Campbellbacteria bacterium | reverse complement strand
CACGCTCTCCAAGGGATACTTCTTCGCCACCTCATCCGCTGACTACTGGAAGTCCGTCAACAACTTCTTCTCAACAACGAGTGCTGACTACCTCGCCACTCAGAGAAACTTCTTCTCCACCAGTTCAGCGAATAATTTCATCAACAGCAGTACCACGATCGCCGCAGCAGGGAACGCAATACAAGGGCAGGTTCTTATGTGGAATGGCACCGCATGGGTTGCTGCCGCAACATCATCACCGTGGGTTGTGTCGGGTGCAAACATTTACTATCCAAGTGGTCTTGTTGCGGGAAATGTAGGAATCGGTACCTCATCTCCGTATGCGAAGTTCTCTATTCATGCAAATAATAATGATGGGTCGGAGACACTCTTCTCCGTTGCAACCTCAACACTCACATCAACAACAACGGCCTTTACTGTATTAAAAACCGGACGAGTTGATATTCTTCCAGACAATGTCACTGATGGTACAGACCTGATGAAATTGGGTGGAGCGGGACACTATTTCAGTCAACAAGCAGGCCCAAGTTTACTCATTGCCCGTAGTACATCTGGTGGTGCGCCTCTCTTTTGGATTAACAGTAGAAGTACTCCAAAAATTTCAACTCTTGCAGCTGGTATTTTTGGATGGTCAGCCACAGGTGCATTTAGTGAAACGCTAGATACCGCTCTGGCACGTCTCTCCGCAGGTGTAATTGGTGTTACAGATGGTGCGGGTGCAGGTGGTGCCCTCTATGCGAATTATTTTAACGCAACATCAACCAACGCTACCTCCACATTTGCTGGAACACTCTCACTCACAGGACGTCTTGCTGATTCATCAGGAACAGGTGGTGCAAGCGGTATGGTGCTTCAAACAAACGGTACAGGTGTTGTCTGGGTAGCGACATCATCACTCAACATCACCGGTGCAGCAGATGGTTCATTCTCAACGACATCGGCGGACTATTACGTCGTGTCATCTTCAACAATTGCACATGCATCAGGTGTGACATCAGGCAACGTCTTGCAATGGAATGGCAGCGCGTGGATTTCTGTTGCAACGACCACACTCGGTATTATTGCGGCAGGTGACGGAACATTCTCCACAACGTCTGCGGATTACTGGAAAACGGTAACTGACTTCTTTAGTACAACATCAGTTGATTACTGGCAGACTGTCCGCAACTTCTTTTCAACCAGCTCAGCAAATGCGTTCATCAATGCTTCAAGTACCATTGCCGCAGCATCAGGAGTGACATCTGGCAACGTTCTCCAGTGGAATGGAAGCAAATGGGTCTCTGTTGCAACGACCACGCTCGGTATTATTGCAGTAGGTGATGGTACATTCTCTACAACCTCAGCAGATTACTGGCAGACGGTGCGCAACTTCTTCAGTACGACATCAGTTGACTATTGGCAGACGGTCAGGAACTTTTTCTCCACCTCAAGTGCTAATACTTTTGTGAACTCAAGCAGTACGATTGCACATGTGGGGAATGCGGTAACAGGAAACGTCATTTCTTGGAATGGAAGTGCGTGGATATCGGCCGCAACCTCCACATTTAAGATTCTTGCTGACGACATCACGCTGGGTGCCACCAACCTTTTCTACACGGATACTCGTGTTGCCACATATATCAATGCATCAAGTACCATTGCCAATCCAAGTGGTATAACCTCAGGCAATCTCATCCAGTGGAATGGAACGAAATGGGTCTCTGTTGCCACCTCAACACTCAACATCACAGCTGTTGGTGACGGAACATTCTCAACAACATCAGCCGACTATTACATTGGGGCATCAAGCACCATTGCTCATGCGGGTAATGCAATAACAGGCAATGTTATTTCGTGGAACGGAAGCGCGTGGATTTCTGCTGCAACATCAACATTCAAAATTCTTGCTGACGATATTACTCTCGGCGCCACCAATCTTTTCTACACTGACACCCGAGTTGCTACATATATCAACGCATCGTCAACAATCGCAAATCCATCAGGCATCACCTCTGGCAACCTTATTTCTTGGAATGGAAGCAAGTGGGTTTCGGTCGCAACATCCACACTCAACATTATTGGTGCCGCAGATGGAGCCTTCTCAACAACATCGGCTGACTATTACATTACCGCGTCATCAACTATTGCCAGTGCAGGAAATGCAACACCAGGACAAGTGCTTATGTGGAGTGCTGGAGCATGGATAGCCGCAGCAACATCATCAGCTGGAGGGGGGGTAGTTTACAGACTGCATACGATACGGGTGCAACAATTGAGACAGCGGCAGCGACACCTGTTGTGATTACCGAAACCGCAGGTTCAGCAATGACGCATGATTTGTTGCAGCTTACCGCAAACTCAGCAACGGGAGGTACGTTTTCAGGGGATGCTCTTCAAATCACCATGGATGCTGTGGATGCAAACGCGAATACAGGTAATGGACTTCATATTCTCGTTGACCAGTCGCAAGTGACGGGGTATCCGCTCCTTATTGAAGATGATGCGGGTTCTGACCTCTTCTCAGTTGCGGAAAATGGTGCTGTGGATGTGGGAAGCCAAACAACACGCGCAGATATTGAGGTGTACGGTGAAATCATCAAAAAAGGATTTACCGCAAGTACATCAATTCCTACGATTAACTCGATATTCGTATACGACACAACGAGGGACAGCGATGCCGGTAAATGGACCAACGATCTTTTGGCAATAGGAAAAAGCTGGTACATAGAAGCGAAGGACGATGCAATTGGGGATCCTTGTGTTCCCACAACAGATGATCGTTGTGGAACGTCCTCATTCCCGAAAAAGGCGGTTATCGTTTCCACGCCAACTGATGTCTACATCTTTGATGCAATGACAAATATCATGTGGATGCGATTTACACAAACGGGTGGTACGTTTGCCCTTGGAACCGACACAAACAACAACCCGTCTGGTGTCTTTGCACTCAATGGTGTTGTGTATGTTGGTACAAACGGTACGGGCGGTACTGGTCTGTATGCTTTTGATTTCTTCCAAGACCGACTCTTTAACTATGACTCTGTTGACCGAACACAAGGCGATCAAGACATAGCCAAGAGAAACACTGCTATTACGTATGCAACAAATGCCATTACTGATCTATCAATTACAGACAACATTGTTAACGATGTCCACGGGGCTGTCATATCAGGTTCAACAGGTGGTGTGAACTTGGCGGTGAACGGTAATACCTTCATTGCCGCTGCAACAGATCAATCGGTGGCACTCATTAACCTTTCAGCAGGAAGAGTTATTCGCTACGCTGACGGTGCCGCTACTGACGACACAAACCAAGTATGGGTCACAAAGAGAGGACGTTTGTATCTCACTAACGAGACACTTGCTGAAATTGAGCGTTATGATGATATTGAAGTCGCGACCGCAATTGACAACGCACCAAATGATATTTGGGATGAACAGGCGGCAAACACACCGCATGCCTTTAAGACAGCTCCAACATTTTCAACAAACCCCGATGCATTCTGGGTTCTTGAGCGTGAATCGTATGCTGATATTCTTGAGACAACAGGAAAAGGAGAGGTTTTGTTTGTTGGACACAGCCAAGGGTTGACTCAAATTCATGACATTGCAGTGGTGAGTGCAACAAACATAGGATGGTCAAAATTCTATTCAACGAGCCGTGAAACAGGGTATATGTCAGGAACACCGCGTGGATACTTTGGTTTTGATGAAACAACAGGTGACCTTACAGACTCCACGATACGAAACAGTATCCTTGAGGCGGAAGACCCACCAACATATAGTGTTGACGGTGTGTACGGAACAGGTCTTTCATTCAATGGAACGAGTGATTACCTGTGTTCTGATGCAAACAATGACGGTACCTGCGACACGGACGCGGACTTTAACGTCGGTTTGCTCTCATCCACGATTGAATTGTGGTTCAAGCACTCCGCGACAAATCCCGTTACCACGAACGATGTGCTTGTTGATAGGCGATACACCGCATTAAACGGTACGGAGGGTATTGGATATCGAGTTGAAATGAATACATCTGGACAGATTGTGTATGGTATTCAAGACACAGCGGCAACGGCGGGATACGACGACTCTGTCATATCAACGCTTGATTACGCGGATGGCCAATGGCACCACCTTGTGGCGGTCAACACAGACATCTCCATCTGTCTGTATATTGATGGCCGTCTTGCAGTAGCCTGTGATGCGACACTTGCAGCGACACTTACTCTTGACGCCTCACAGCCTCTTTTTATTGGCGCCGACGGTGGTGGTGCGGCCGGAGCAGACTTCTGGGCAGGAGAAATTGATGATGTGTACTTTGCAGCCGCCGCCGCCACAACCGACAGTTCGCTCATACAAGCACAGGTAAAACGTAAATACGCTGCTGGTAGGCAGGCATTATCACGAAGTTCAACTCGCCAAACAGACGGAGATATCTTCTCTGGAACAACTATTGGAAAGACAGGTGCTGGGTGGACTCCTAATCAGTTTGCAGGGAGTTTGGTTGAGATTACGGGAAACACTGGTGTTGACCAAACTCGTCGGGTCATCTCGAATACCGCAACAACACTTACTGTCTCTCCAGCATGGACGACAACGCCTGATGCAACATCAGACTTTGAAGTTATTCCAGAACAACTCTATGGTGGCACAGACTCTGTTACGTCAATTTCCGTCTTTGAGAACGCGTTTATTGGAAAAATGCGACAAATGTATGTGGGAACAAGTAATGGCTCGGACGTTGGTGGTGTTACCGTGTTCCAAGGGTATGGAAATACATATGTGACAGATGTATATCATGGAAACGCAGGAAAGACGACTGATGCGGGGGTTGCATGGTCAGCGGGAGACGCGGATGATGTTACGGCGATTGGTGCAGTTAACGGAACACTTGCTATTGGCTCACTACAGCACTTGTGGCTTGAAAAAGTGGATCAAAGTCTTGAACAAACCATTGACCTCATCAACAACAACTTGAACTCAATTGCGATGGAGCTTTTGGTGGACGGACTTCTTGGAACAACCCCAGAAGGAGGATTTCTCGGAGGTGCTGACCTTGCTGAGTACTATCCATCACAAGAAGCACTTACAGCAGGTACAATCGTTGGGCTTGATACTGCAATTCCGAACGGAGTCAAGGCATCAACGGAGACATATCAACGAGATGTTATTGGTGTTGTTGCAACATACCCTGGAATTATCCTCGGTCCCCAGACAGAAAATACATTTCCTGTTGCACTTGTCGGTCGTGTGCCAGTGAACGTTTCGCTTGAAAACGGCTCAATTAAAGCAGGGGATCGTATTACGACATCATCACGTGCTGGATATGGTATGCGTGCAACAAAGGCTGGCAGGGTACTTGGAGTTGTGATGGAGGACTTTACACCTGAGATGCGTGTTGATTGTCCTGATGCAGAAGAGGGAAGCAAACAGTGTGGACAGGTACTTGTCTTCGTCAACCTCGTTGACTACTCAGGTATGTCACTGTCTGTTCTTATGAGTGAGATGGAGGAAGGTCTTGTGGTCGGTGAACCGGCGGTTGTTGCATCATGTGTTGATGAAACTGGCACAGCAACGAGCACAAATGCCGATGGGCTTTGCAACGAAGGGTTTACACTTGTTGAAACAGTCGCGACAACAACACCCGGGCAGATTCTTAATGATGAAGATGAAGAAGATGGGGCACATCAAATCCTTGAATATCTTAAGGATGCACGTATAGGTGGAGACATAGAGCTTGATTCTGAGATATTTACCGACCGACTTGTTGCGGCGTTTGAAATCTACACACCACATGTCATTACAGAAGGTTTGACTGTCGATACAGTGTCGGCACTCAATGATCAGGTACTTTTTGAATCGGATGTCATCTTCTTTGGAACTCCGTACTTTACAACGGATACTGCCGGATTCGCTATAATACAGGAAGGTGATTCCGAGGTGTACATTCCATTCGAGAGAGAGTATCTTGAGAAACCGGTGGTGAACGCAAGTATGTCAACATCTGATGGAATTTCAGCTGGAGACGGTGCGAGCGCGGCCGTTATTCAAGCGTTCTTTGGAAATGACGTACGATTCCTTATTGATACTGCGTCTACAACAGGATTCACTATTATCCTCAACAAACCAGCCGAGGAAGACATAATGTTCAACTGGATAGCTCTTGCGGTGAAAGGGGCGCGAACGATTGAATCTGAAGGATTGGGCGAGATTGTTCTACCCGAACCAGCACCAGAGGAAGAACCTGTCTCAGAACCTGTCTCAGAACCTGAACCAGAAGTTCTTCCCGAGCCAGACCCTGAAATAATCCCTGAACCCGAAGTTGTGCCAGACCCTGAGGTAATTCCTGACCCAGATCCTGAAGTTCTTCCCGAGTCCGAACCCGAGCCGGAACCAACACCTGAACCCGAACTAACTCCAGGACCCACTCCCGATGAGGAACCTGTCACAGAACCTGAACCAGAGCCTACTCCCGAACCTGAGTCTGAAATCTAGAAAATAAACAAAAACACCCACATGAAAGGGGTGTTTTTGTTTGAGCGGAAACCACGTATACTTATTGTGTGAAAAAAACAAATATTAGCCTCATGTACCTTGGTGGAGTACTTCTATTTGTGCTTGGTTTTTTTGTGGGTAACATTTCAAAAACTATTCCAAATAGAGAATTAAGCGATTTCTCCTCAGAACTTCGTTTGGGAGGAAAACTTACAAACCCACTTCTTGAGTGTGAGATTGCTGTGTCCACAATCACTTCTCGTAAAGAGGACTTTACTCCAGAGCTGGAAGATTTTGTTGAAGAATTAAAGGAATCAACAAATATCTCCGATATCGCTGTATACTTCCGCGATTTAAACAACGGCCCTGTGATTGGTGTAAATCAACAGGAGCTCTATGCTCCAGCAAGTCTTCTTAAGGTTCCTGTCATGATTGCATATCTTAAGTGGTCTGAAGATGAACCAGATGTACTTGAAGAAAGGATTCTGTATGAGACACCTATGGACTTAGGATTTACTCAAGAATTTGCTCCGCTTGTCCCTCTTGAAATTGGAAAAACGTACTCAGCGAAAGATCTCATTGAGAATATGGTTAGATATTCTGATAACCAAGCCCTCCTCCTTCTCTATAATCGTCTACCAAGCAAATATCAGGAAGATCTCTTTCGATTGGTTGGTATTGATGTCAGTCTTATTACAGATCCAAAAGCAGTACTTTCAGTGAGACGTTATAGTATTTTTTTTCGCATTCTTTTTAATGCATCTTTTTTGTCTCGGACGCACTCTGAGTACGCCCTAAAATTACTCACCGAAACCACGTTTACAGGCGGAATTCGTGCAGGAGTTCCAGAGGAGATCACCGTTGCCCATAAATTTGGGGAGCGAAAAATTACTAATGATATCCAACAATTCCATGATTGTGGCGTTGTCTACTTCCCAGATCACCCTTACATGCTCTGCATTATGACTCGTGGAGAAAATCCACAAGAACTTATTTCTGCAATTAAAGACATCTCCACATTTGTTTATAAAGAGATAGAAAGACAGTATGGCCAAGACTAAAAAGCATGTAAGGACTCTTGTTCATCTCGCTATGCGTTATATAATAGGATTATAGATATACCTGTATGAAAAAATCCTTTGTAATAATTTTTGTTTTTGTATTTGTCGGTGCTCTTGGTGTAGCGTTTTATTTTTACCGAGAAGTAGCAACATTAAAACAGAATCCTCAGGCTGTGGCAGAAGAAGAGGCTGAGGAACTCGTTAAGGTTGTTGGAAAACTCATCATTCTTCCAAAAGATGAAGTTCCTACTATTGCAACAGTAAGCGACCCAGAAAAACTTAAAGACCAACCTTTTTTTGCAAAAGCAAAAATAGGAGACAAGGTGTTGATATATGCAAAGGCACAGAAGGCCTATTTATATGACCCGATTGTTAATCGAATCCTTGAAGTGGCGCCCATTAGTGTAAATACCGATGCAGGACTCGAAGAGTCAGTAGATGTTTCAGACAACACGTCAGGAGCGGCATCTGGAGAAACAGAATAAGCTGTATGGCAGGAAAAATAATCTCCAAAAAAAGAAATAATGATATGGATATGCGTGCTCCGACTCGTGCGGAAACAACAATTATTGAGGAACCTCAAATACCTACATATGATATTTCAGGCTCGGCTTCATTGATGGATGAACCACGACGTCTTCAGGGTCGTTCTCGCATAACTTTTCTTGTCTTTTGTATTCTTTTGCTCGGTGTATTTGGTGTAGCGGGACACTTTTATAAGGAATGGAATTCGCTTCGTCAAAATCCTCAGACGTTTAGTGAAGAAAAAACAAAAGAGGTTGTTGCACGGGTTCAGAAACTCATTGATGTGCCAAGTGGAGAGACGCCTGTCCTTGCTACGGTGAGTGATACATCAAATCTTGAAGATCAGGCTTTTTTTAAAAACGCAAAAGAGGGGAATATTGTTCTTTTTTATGCGGTTGCTCGAAAAGCGTATCTCTATGACCCTGCAGAAAATATTATTGTTGAAGTTGCCTCACTCGGGTCAAACGAAGAATCCCAGTAAAAACGACGTGGATAAGCACTCACAGATATTTTGTAGGGTGATATACTGAATACATCGGTATGTGGGGTTTTTGTACTCACATAATCGTTTAGAGACGCAAAAAAGGGGACAAAGTGCTTATTTACCAATCTGCACAAGAAGCCATTCTCTGTGACCCTAGAGATAATACAATAACCGCGCTATTTTGTGAAAAGGTTTTTCTTCATTTTTCTTTTGTGTGGAACGATATTTACAGCAGTTTTTGTGCGTGCAGATGAGTACACATCACCAAGCTATCGTGTTCTTGATCCGGTGATGTTCTCAAGCGGGTATGGTACATCAACGAGCTTTGGATTGTGGGGAAGTGTGTCGCAACCCGCAATTGCAACAAGTACATCTGCTCTCTACGAGGTTCGCTCTGGATTTTTATATTTTCCTTTCGTTACAACTCCGGTTTTAACGGCGTCATTGGTGGGAACTTCCACAGCTGTGGTGACATGGACTCCTGCGCAGGCATACCTCGGGTGGAGTGTGGGGAGTTATACGCACGGTATTGGCACAAACTCTTCTGGGCCGTACTCATACACACCTGTTGGAACAGACCTTGTGGCAACTTCAACAGGACTTACACTTGGCACCACGTACTACTTTGTAACGGTGGTGAACGACGCATTTGGAAATGCAATCGGCACGTCGTCGCCAGCAAGTCTTGCAATACCAGGGAGTCCGCCTGAGCCTGGTGACGATGATGATGGTGGGACAAGTGGCACCGTGCAAACTGCAACATCAGGAACCCTTTCTATTGGTGGGTTTGCACATCCAGACGGAACAGTGTTTGTTCTCCGTGATGGCGTACGAGTTGGAGAGATACCTGTTGCTAACAACGGAACATTTCTCATCACATTGAGCGATATACCGTTTGGCTCATACAACATGACACTCTACGGAGTTGATAATGAGGGGGTAAAATCAGGAGTGCTTTCATTTCCAGTTGTTTTTTATACACGGCGGTTACTCGTGTCATTACAGGGAATTTTTCTTCCTCCCACTATTTCATTTGAAAAAACTGACGATACGTCCACGGTGCGCGTTGTTGGTTCAACACTTCCAAACTCAGTGGTTGTGGTGACCATTACTCGAGGTGGTGCAGGGGCAGAGACACGCACCGCAACTGCTTCAAACACAGGATTCTATGAATTCTTTTTCTCAAAGGAATTTCTTACACAAGTGCAAACAACATTACGCTCACTCGCGGCGGTAGGGGATATGCGAAGTCCATTTGGTGTTGCGCTAAAATTTGTTGATGAGTACGGACCACGTGTACTCCGAGGTGATTTTAATAACAATGGTCGTGTCAATCTGACCGATTTTTCAATACTTGCGTACTGGCATGACAGAGAAAATGTGCCAGCACGGTTTGATTTAAATAGTGACGGAGAAATTACACTTGCGGACTTTAGTATTCTCACATTCTTCTGGACAGGATAATCCTATAATATGAAATCACTTCTTACACTTATTTTTCTTCTCAGTCCACTTCTTGCTTCGGCAACAGTTGTTACTATTGAGTCAACTGGTTCGGTTTTTGTAGGAGGCACACAATTAATCTCCGTTTCTCTTGATACAGAAGGAGAGCAGATAAACACTATTGAGGGTGATGTCGCACTACCTCAAGAATTTCTCACTATTAACAGTGTGCAAGATGCGAACTCTGTTATTAGTTTTTGGACGGAGACACCATCAATCAAAGAGGGGATTGTTCATTTTTCTGGGATTATTCCAGGTGGTTTTATAGGGAAGGGAATCATCGCCCAAATAGAGGTAACGGGAGTTCGTGAGGGTGTTGCGTCTCTACGTGTTCCTACATTCACGGTATTTCTTCACGACGGGGAAGGGACGGCTCAAAAAGCACGCGTGCAAGAAAACACTATTGATATTGTTACGCGTATCGGAAACGAACCAATCACTGTGACTGTACCTGACACTACACCGCCAGAGTCTTTTTCAATCGTGCTTGTTGAAGACGACGCGTCGTTTGAAGGAAAACGGGTTGTTATTTTTGCAACACACGATGAACAGAGTGGTATGAGCTACTACGAAGTACAAGAAACAGAGAACGATACACCGAGCGAGTTATTGTGGACTCTCGCACAGAGCCCATTTGTTCTTTCCGATACAAAAACGAAGTATATTTTTGTGCGGGCGTATGACAACGCAGGAAATAGCACTATTGTGCGGTATGACGGGGATCTGCGTTCTCCCCTTGAACGCTCACTGTATACTCTGGTATTTCTAGCACTAGTGTTATTATTGATTGTGGTCTTCATCCGACGCAAACATCATCGCTATGCAAGGCTCTCTCGGACAAAAAGATTCGAGAATAATTAGTATTCTCCCAATATTATTTCTTCTGTTTAGTGTTCTCACACCAGTTTCTATGGCGCGTGCTTCGTCGTTGTTTCTTAACCCAAGCAGTGGAACGTACGCAGTTGGGTCAATTATCCCCGTTGACGTTATTGTTGATACTGACGGCAAAACAATAAATGCGATTTCAGGGACACTAGAGTTTCCGGAAGGAGTGGTAAAACCCACATCAGTAAAAAAGAACGATTCAATTGTAACGCTCTGGATACAACAGCCAAGTATTTCTGCGGAGAGGTCGGAAATTTCATTTGAAGGATTGGTGTTAAATCCTGGTTTTTCTGGGCGTGGAAAAGTATTGACTGTGTACTTTGAGGTGTTAGGAACGGGTTCGCCGGTCATCGCTTTTTCTTCAGGACTGACACTTGCCAATGACGGATTTGGAACAAATATTTTGGAAACGCTCGCTGATGCGCGATATGAAATTTCAGGTATTTCATCTCCCATTGTTCGTGGCACCGATGGAAAGACAGAGCTCCCACTGGACCAATCTTCATTAGTACTTAGCTCACTTCGTCCACCGGTGATTACGGGATATACAAACCGTCCGAAAAATCTGGCAGATTTCTTTGTACAAGGAGTAACATATCCAAATGCGAAAGTTAATATCTGGCTTAAACTTTCAAGTGGTGACCCAAAACAGTACACTATAGCAAGTGATGAGGCGGGCAACTTTTCATATCGGTATGGTTCAACGAAGAATCTCGTGCCTCTTTTGCAGGCAACGGTGCTTTCGGGTCTGGGTGGATCACTGCGGGGTATTCCGTATCAATTTTGGCTTGGAGCGGTTGTGGAAGGTGTAGAAACACCACCGACGCAGGCGTTTGAGGTAACAGTGGGGGGTATCGGTATTCCAGAGATGCTCTTAATGGTGATTATTCTCCTCATTCTTGGTGTCGTCGGACTTCTCGTGTTTGAAATGATATTACTTCGCCGTGTGTACGAACACGACCATGAAAATTATAAAGAACCAACAAAAAGTGGTTCATAATAGTTGTATATGAATACATTACAAAACAAAAAACGGATTAGCTCGCTTCACGCGATTCACCGTGGCGTTCTCGTCGCCATTCTTTGTGTCGGAGTTCTTGGAACCCTTCTCGCGCTCCGGTTGTATTGGTATTCAGAATTCATATCTTTGTACAGTCGTGCAGAGACGATAGCGGCAAGTATTGACGTTTCGGACATTCTTTCTCTGAAAGGGGACGCCAGTGACCTTGCCAGTCCAGTATATATAAATTTAAAGGCACGTTTACAAAAAATACGGAGTGTTAATGAGGATGTGAGGTTCGTCTATATTTTTGGTAATAAAAATGAAAATGTTTTCATCTATTTAGATTCTGAGGACCCCGCCTCGCCGGACTACTCACCACCGGGGGACAAATATCCAGAGGCAACAATACAATTTGAGAAACTATTTCAAACAGGTCTGCCTTTTACTGAGGGTCCAAAAGAAGACCGGTGGGGAACGTGGGTAGCGGGTATTGCACCAATCAAAGATGAAAATGGAAAGGTTGTGGCGGGACTTGGTGTATACATAGACGCACGGATGTTTTACACGCATGTCTTATTTGGCACTGCTACTCCAGCACTTCTCACATTTATCATGTTTATCATCGTATACACAGGCCTTCGTGTTCGCAGAAAAGAAAAAGAAATACTCACTTCACACGCCAACACCGCATCTCTTCTTACTGAATACGTTAGATTACCGCTGACAGATGTATTGCCAAAAATAGGAGACATTGCATCTCGTGAAAACATTACCCCAGACCAAGAGACTGTATTACGCGGAGTAATTAAAGAGCTCTCAACTTCTGTAGAGGGTGTTGACCGCATTCTTGAAACAATCAAAAAAGGGGTACACACAAAACATTTTCCAAAGAAGGATTAGATTTTTTGGTTCTCCTCATACGTTTTAAAAAGACGCTCTCTTTGCTATGATGGTTGCTATGGCACATGAAGAGTACGAAAAAAGTGATGTGGCGAAAAAGGAGGAGGAAATACTACAACACTGGCAGGAAAAGGGTATTTTCCAAAAAACGCTTGCAAAAGAATCTCCAGAGGGAGAGTTCGTGTTTTATGAAGGCCCACCAACGGCAAATGGCCGTCCTGGAATTCACCATCTTATTTCGCGGGCATTTAAAGACGTTATTCCTCGGTACAAAACGATGCGCGGCTTTCACGTGCGTCGAAAAGCGGGTTGGGACACCCACGGCCTTCCTGTTGAAATTGAAGTTGAAAAACAACTCGGTTTTACACTAAAGAAACAAATTGAGGAATACGGCATCGCACAGTTTAATGAAAAGTGTAAAGAAAGTGTCTGGAAATATATTGACGAGTGGAGTTTGTTTACACAGCGTATGGGGTACTGGGTTGATTTAGATGACGCATACGTTACGTACTATCCAAGTTACATGGAATCATTGTGGAGTATTGTTGCACATGTACACAAACAGAATCTTTTGTATAAAGATTACAAAGTCCTCCCCTGGTGTCCGCGTTGTGGTACAGCACTTTCAAGTCATGAACTTGCGCAGGGGTATGAAGATGTGAAGGATATTTCGGTGTATGTGAAGTTTAAAGTTGTCGGAGAAGAAAATACGTATCTTCTCGCATGGACAACAACACCGTGGACGCTCTTAGGAAACGTCGGACTTGCTGTTGGAGAGGACATTGATTATGTAAAAATCTTTCTACGGGGAGAGTTTTTAATTCTTTCTAAAGAAATTTTTGACAAGGCGGTAGAAGATAATAAACACCCACTATTTGATCCTATTGGAAGTGATTTCAAATATGGGGGTAAGGATACAAGGATGCCATATATTGAAGATGGTCTGAGTACTCCACTAAAGGGCAAAGATTTGGTTGGTCTCTCCTACGAACCACTCTTCCCATTTCTTGAAAACCTTATTTCTGGTCCAGAAAAAGAAAAAATAGGAAATGCATATAAGGTGTATCCAGCAGATTTTGTGACGACGACAGACGGTACGGGCATTGTGCACACAGCGGTTATGTACGGACAGGAGGACTTTGAATTGGGTAACAAAGTTAGTTTGCCAAAGTGGCATCTCGTTGATGAGACAGGGCACCTTGTGAAGGGTACGGGATTATACGAAGGTTTGTTTGTACGTGATGAGTCCACGGCCGTTGAGGTCATTAAAGACCTTTTAGCGCGCAAGCCCAGTAGTCTTCTTTTTAAGAGAGAGAAATTTGAACATCCATACCCACATTGCTGGCGTTGCCACACGGCGCTGATTTATTACGCCCGTGATTCGTGGTACATCCGCATGTCGGAATTGAGGGATGATTTGGTGAAGGAGAACAAAAAAATTAACTGGGTACCAGAACACATTAAAGAAGGACGTTTTGGAGAATGGCTACGCGAAGTGAAGGATTGGGCATTTTCTCGCGACCGCTACTGGGGCACACCACTTCCTGTCTGGAACTGCGAACACTGCCACCACACAGAGGTGGTTGGGTCTATTGAGCACCTCAAAAAAATAACGAAATCACGCGGAAATACGTTTACCTTTGTTCGGCACGGAGAGGCCAACAATAATATTTTGGATATCGCGAGTGCAGACCCGAATGCTCCAGACCATTTGACCGAAAAAGGAAAGGAGCAGGTCATGCACGTGAGCAGAAAAATAAAGAAAGAGGGTGTAACAAAAATCTACACGTCGCCTTTCGTGCGTACACGGGAGACCGCCGACATCATTGCACAAGAACTCGGCCTTGTGGCAGATGCGGTTGTTGTTGACGAACGGATACAAGAGCTTAAGTATGGTGATTTCAATACAAAACCACACCACGACGTTTATTTGTATAGAAAAACCAACGGACTGAAGTATGGTGATAAACTTCCAAACGGGGAGAGTTATTTGGATGTACGTCGTCGTTTTTCAGAGTTTTTGTATGACATTGATTCTCAACATGAACACACACACGTCATCGTGGTAACGCACGGCGTTGCGTTTCCTACCATTTCGGCGATTTTGGAAGGCGCCGACGACAAACGGGCCGAGCATTTACTGACGTCGCCCGATCCGGAACTCGCTTGTGCAGTACCCGTTGCTTTTGTGCCGCTTCCACACAACGCTTCGTACGATATTGATTTACACAAACCATACATTGATGAAGTGCCCGTTGTATGTCCAAAGTGCGAATTTGAGATGAAACGCACACCAGAAGTAATGGATGTGTGGTTTGATTCTGGCTCAATGCCATTTGCACAAGATCACTACCCGTTTGAAAACGAGAAGTGGGTTGATGGAAAAGGCTATCCTGCGCAGTACATTTCTGAAGCAATTGATCAAACACGCGGATGGTTTTATACACTGCACGCCGTCGGTGTGCTCATGGGGAAGGGACGAGCGTTTGAGAACGTCATTTGTCTTGGGCACATTTTGGATGCTCAAGGTAAGAAGATGAGTAAATCAATTGGGAACGTCATTAATCCATGGGAGGCGATGGCAAAACATGGCGTGGATGTTATTCGTTTTTGGATGTACTCCGTTAATCAGCCGGGTGATACAAAAAACTTTGATGAAAAGACGGTGGACGAAGTATCCAAGAAGGTATTTATGATTGCGCGCAACGTGGTGAAGTTTTATGAGATGTATAAAGAAGAGACACCAATATCAAATATCAAATATCAAATATCAAAGCATGTACTTGATGTGTGGATTTTGAGCCGACTCGATGAACTACTCACGGAAGTAACGGAAGGTCTCAACACCTACCACACATTTGAGCCCACGCGGGCAATTAAAGATTTTATTCAAGATTTCTCTACGTGGTATATTCGTCGGTCACGAGATAGATTTAAATCAGATGATGCAGAGGATAAAGCACATGCGTTGGGAACAACGAGACACGTGCTCAAAACACTTGCCACAGCAATGGCGCCGTTCACTCCATTTTTTGCTGAGGAAATGTACAGCTCAGCGGGGGGTGAATTGGAAAGTGTGCACCTAGAGGAGTGGCCTTCGTATACCAAAACAGTAAAAAACAAACCAGAAAAGATTATTACGGGCATGCAAAAGATACGGGATGTTGCTTCACGGGCACTTGAAGCTCGCATGTCTGCGGGAATTAAGGTTCGTCAGCCACTCGCATCACTTTCGCTTCGTGGAGGAAATCTCACACTGCAGAAATTTCCAGAACTGGTTGCTTTGATTTCCGACGAAGTAAACGTAAAAGAGGTATTGTTTAAAGAAGATACGGGCTGGGATGTTGAACTTGATACGGCGGTAACGCCCGAGTTGAAAAAAGAAGGTGATGTGCGTGATTTGATGCGTGCTATTCAGGACTTTAGAAAGACATCAGGTTTGACCGCGTCTGACACACCAACACTTTCTGTTGTGACAAATGAAGAAGGCAAAAAACTTATTGAAGAACACAAAGAAGCACTCATAAAATCCACCAATCTCAAAGATCTCACGGCATCCGTTGGGGACATAGGTGCAGAGTTGTATATTTTCAGTATACATTAAGCACGAATAGTTAAGCACGAAATCCGAAACAAGCACAAAATAAGAATGTTCTAATGTTTAAAACTTTCAATAGAGGATACCCAGTGTTGTTTCGTATTTCGGTATTCGTATTTCGAATTTAGTTTTATGTATTCCAAGCACCACACAAAAGCAATCGTTCTCGGCGCATACAATGTTGGTGAGGCGAGTCGCACGTACCGATTGTTTACATCTGATATGGGAGTGGTACTTGCACGGTGTCAATCATCCCGCGAAGTTCGTTCACGCCATCGGTATGGTTTACAATTTTCTTCTGTTTCTGATGTGTCACTCGTGCGTTCGCGTGATGGGTGGCGTATTACCAATGTAACCCCGCTCTCGTCAGTTTTTTTCTCACACGAAGATAGACAAAAAAGAATGCTTGCAGTACGCATTTTACAACTAGTTCGACGATTGGTTGTTGATGAAGAGCAGGGAAGTGTTGTGTTTGATTTAGTGTGGAATGGACTTTCAGCCCTCGCTGGTCCCGATGTCACACAAGACAACCTCGCTTCGTTTGAAGTTCTTCTTGTGTTGCGTATTTTGCATGAGCTGGGTTATGTACAAGGTGACTCTGCTTATACAGAACACCTATCTCGACCGTATCATTTCTCTCTTGAACACATTTCATCTTTTGCACCCACACACCGAAAAGCACTTGTTGAAATCAATCGAGCGCTTGAAGCAAGTCATCTGTAGGGTCCCGTGTTTTCCGGTAAAGCATTGACCCGGTGGGGGTATCGAGGTTTAACCTTGATGACAACACACTGGGTTGACAAATACGTTATTCTTGCTATAATAGATACTGGAAATTGATCTTCGACATTTCAGTCGACGATTTTTAAAGGAGGCAGGGATGCGAAACAAACAGGAAGAGCAACGACTCGGTTCGCAATTGAACGACAGTCGGAAGGCTCGTTCGCGTTCGTTCTTGGTGGGTTTCATTCTGGCGGTCGTCACCATCCTTCTCGCCGTGATCTTCGGTTCGTGCGCGGCGCACAGCCAGGAAATCGAGCAGGAATCGGCCGTCACCTTCAGTGGTGGCATCGAGCTGTGGAGCAAGTACCTCGGCTCGACCGGAGGAGTGTTCCATGACAAGCCAGTGCTACAAGGCAACATGACACTTCTCTTCAGAAGTGGGTGCTACGGAGACCTTTGGTGGTCTCGTGCCAGGGGGCGCTGGTTGAACTCGTATGGCGACGAAGTCGACATCACGGTCGGCTGTGCGCCGAACGATTTCATTGATTTCGGAGTTGCCTACCTCTTGGTGTCGCACCTCTCACCTTCGGATGTGGGCTGGGTCTATGTTGACCTCTTCACATCGAGTTACAAGGAACGGGGGTGGTCGATCAAGGGATATCTCAAGATTGACTACTACTGGCCGCTTCAGGGCATCGAACCTCTGGCCGGGTGGAACACTCACCTCGGTGCGGAGGTCGGAAAGACCTTCGGAAAGTGGTCCTCGACATCGAGTCTCGAAGTTCTGCACGACACCGGTGCGTTTGGCGCCGGAGAAGGGCTCGTCTGGAGAGCGTCCACCGAAATCGCACGTGAGGTCGGCTCGTTATCGGTTGGCGTGGGAGTGAATTACTCCCGAGGCATCAACCTTCCCGACTGGGACGATCGCACTGGCGAAATCGCCACCGGACTGTTCACAAGGTTCTAACTGCTCAAGTCCGTGTTCTGGGGTTCAAACTCCCGGAACACGGACTTTTCTTATACAAGAGAAATATTTTTTCCTTGTCTTTTTATGAACCCTTCTTTCTTAAGCGTTTTGAGTACCCTTCGTATTTCAATTGGTTTTCTTTGTATGCGTGTGAAAAGTGTTTTTTCGGAAACATTTTTTTGAGACACTAGTTTAAGTATGTTTCCACGAAGTTGTCGGTTTGAATTGTTGAAAGGTTTTTGTTTTGTGTGGTGTGTGCTCTTGCGACTTGGGTTGGGAAGTGTTTTTTTGAGGTGTGAACCATAATCCATGAGCGCCCAGTACCATTCTCGTGGGTTTTTGTGGTCAAGAGTTTTTTCAATCAGTGGAAGCAATTCCTTATCGTGAATCATCCGCGTTGATTTGCGTTTCAATCTGCGTAAATCAGCGAAGTGTGTGAGAAACACACTTCTAATGTTTGTTTCAATACATACAACAGGTTTGTTGTATGCAAATGCCAAAAGAGCACCTGCGGTGTATGGACCAATTCCAGGAAGGGAAACTAGCTCACTGTAGGAGGATGGAAGTTTACTGTTGTGTTTTTGTACAATTTCTCGAGCTGCACGTTGCAGATTGAGTGCCCGGCGGTTGTATCCCAAACCTTGCCAGGCCTTAATAACATCAGATGTTTTTGCATTCGCTAAAACCTTGAAACTATTAAACTTTTTAACGAACAAACTATATTTCGGTATCACATGGTCCACTTGTGTTTGTTGGAGCATTATTTCTGACACAAGTATTTTGTAGGGGTCGTGTGTTTTTCTCCACGGCAATATACGGCCATGCGTTTGGTAGTATTTCCAAATGGCTTTTTTAAAAACGCTAAGCTTCATCTGATTCTGCGGAGAGGGAGGGATTCGAACCCTCGGACCAGTTTCCCGGTCAGCATCTTAGCAGGATGCTGCATTCGACCGCTCTGCCACCTCTCCAGGTGTTTCGGGAAATATGGTAGAGCGTTCGAACAAGTTCGTCCACTTCACCCGATTTCATCGGGTTCAGATTAAAGGTGTCTATACACCTTCAATCCGCTCTGCCACCTCTCCATACCGCACATAATGCCTGAAAAGAAGCCACTTTTCAATTGTTTCTAATAAAGGTGTATACTTACGCCATTATTAGTCGCTATGCTTTCTATATTAAAAAGGGCATTAAAAAGTAATTACTAATCATAAAACTGTATGAATAAAAAAGTTATTATCGGAATCGTAGTTGTTGTAGTTCTTATTGGAGGTTTTATGCTTTCTCGAGGAAAATCACCCATTGGTGGGGGACCTCTTGGTGATACTTCAGATTCTGTGTCGTCCTTAAGTGAATTGATGTCTCGAGGAAAGCCGGCAAAGTGTCAGTACACTATGGCGGGAGATGGATTCGACCAAACAAGTACTGTGTACTACGATGGAAAGAAAATGTACATGGAGAACACATCCACCGTTGGCGGTCAGGAAACAAAAACAAACATACTCATTGATGAAAATTTTCAGTACATGTGGTCAAATGACGGAACAAATCAAGGTATAAAGATACCTGTAGCGAAAGATGCCGCAGATCCATCGGCCGGCATAAACCCCAACTCACAAGTTGATTTTGGAGCAAATCTTCAAATGGATTGTGATAGATGGTCGGGGAATGATGGTGTCTTTACTCCTCCATCCAGCGTCACGTTTACGGACTTATCTGTAATGGGTGGTGAGTTTTAAGCACACGGCGGTTTGCGTTAAATACGCGGTTCGTTTATATGAAACAAACACTCCATTGTGGAGTGTTTGTTTGTTCTTACATTACAAGCGCGTGTTTGCTAGAATAGAGTTGATAAGAAAATATATTATTTGTTAATTGTATTAAATATGTCATCGCTATCAAAAAAAACAAAAATCATTATTGGTATTATTGTTCTCGTCATCATTATTGGTGGTGTGAAGTTTTTTGCGAGAGGACAGGCGGGTCCGTTTTCTGGAACAATGTTTGACCTCTTTGATCGTGGAGGAAAATGGAAATGTACATGGGAGCAGAAGACAAGTGACTTAAACGCACAAGGAAACATCTTTATTTCTGGAAAAAAATTCAAAAGTGAAACTATAAGTTCGTCGGGTTCTATAACCCTTGCCGCGCAGGCCCTAAGTGACGGAGAGTTTTTCTATGCATGGACAAGCCTTGCGCCTATTGGTATTCGCACGGATTTGAGTGAGCTTAAGAAAGAGGCACAAAAGAATACTCCACAAACAGGCGAGCTTGGTAAGGACTATACGTTTGATTGTCAGCCATGGAAGGTTGATGATGCCGCCTTCACCATTCCCATGGATATTGTTTTCTCCCCAGTTCCTCCACAAGAATAACAATACGTACATATGTCAGAACAACGCACACAAGGTTGGCGAGGTGCATTGACCCCAGAACAACGGCATGTTCTGTGGGAAAAAGGAACAGAGGCACCTTTTTCAGGTGCGTATGTTCATACAAATGAAAAAGGTGTGTATCGCTGTGTGTCGTGTGGGGCCGAGCTCTTTTCTTCGGAAACAAAATTTGACTCAAAAACAGGGTGGCCATCATTTGACCAAGCGCTCCCAGGTGCAACCAAGTTACAAAAAGATGAGGATGACCCGATGCATCGAACAGAGGTTGTGTGTGCAAAGTGCGGAGGACACCTCGGACATGTTTTTGACGACCCCTCGGCTAGCCCAGTAGGTGATTCTACTGAATCAGGCTCGGGGCAGGCAATTCTTCGCAATGATGGTACGCCAGCAACAAAGCGGTATTGTATTAATTCTGTGTGTTTAGATTTAGAACCTAAATAGTCAATTGATATTGGATATTAGTAATTAGCCATTATTTTGTATGTACATCTACATAAATTTTACGGCGATTTTTGCAGCAAGTGTTGCGTCGTTTCTTTTGGGGTGGTTGTGGTATAGCGATTTTATTTTTGGTCGTCGTTGGCGCACGTTAAATAATGTTTCTGAAGAATCGCACCAACAAATGTCAGGCGACAAGAAAAAAATGACAAAATCAATGGTGCTGTACTTCGTGAGCCTCGTGGTGATGGTTGGCGTGTTGGCCCGAACACTTTTCTACATGGGCGCGTACGGTATTGGAGACGGTATTTCAACGGCCCTCTGGATGTGGATTGGATTTGTTGTGCCAAGTATGCTTGGTATGGTGCTCTGGGAGAAAAAATCTTGGGAATACTACTTCATTAATGTTGGGTACTTGCTCCTTGCTCTCATTACATCGGGTGTGATTCTGACACTCTGGCGCTAGTGAGCAATCACAAGACAGTAAATATGACGGGCGCCTCCCGCACGAAGCGTGCGGGAGGCTTCTTGTAATGTCGCGCCTGTAGTTAGCACATCATCAATAAGAAGAATATTTTTTCCTCGCACAAGATTGCTGTCAGGTAGAGTAAAGGAGTCAACAATATTGTGTATTCGCTCACTTTTTCTGATGGCGTGTGTTTGTTTTTTGTGCGCCGACGCCATACACAATGCTTCATTTAAAAGTGTAAACGCAGAAGCATCAGTATATTTTAAAAATCCCTCCGCAATTTTTTCTGTTTGGTTGTAGCCACGGACTCGTCGATGTTGTTTGGATAGTGGTATTGGCACAACAACCCACGGTGTTCCAAGCATGATACTTTGGTGAGAGAGCTCTTCTCCAAACGTGTGCCAAAGAAGCTCCCCAAAAAGAATGCACAGATCTTTTCGATTTCGGTACTTTGCTGCGTGAATGGCATTTTGTACAAATGGATCTCGGTAAAAGTACAACACATACACATGGGGAAGAGGTAGCGGGTATTTTTCTGTATATGGACGGGCATACGCAGTAAATGTCTCAAGTGTTGCGTGAGTGAGTATTTTGGAAAATGGGTCATGAGAGAAGAGCACATTGGCACATAGACGCAGGAATTTTTCCAATACTGATACGAGTGTGTTTTTCATATGTGAGGAATGCTATACTACAGTCATAATGAACGGATAAAATGTCCTCTTTTTCAGACACACTTAAAAACATTACTGGCGACCTCTTTAAGCCAAAAGGGGGAAGCGTGCTGGGACTTGATGTGAGCTCTTCAACCATCAAGGTAGTTCAACTTGGGAGAAAGCACGGACGTGCGGTCCTTGAAACATATGGCGAGCTTGCCCTCGGTTCGTATGCGGGTATTGAAACAGGAAAAGCGACCAGTCTCTCGGCTGAGAAACTTGGTGAGGCCGTTGCAGATCTGATGAAGGAGGCAAAAGTAAGCACAAACATGTGTGGTGTTGCTATCCCACTCTCTGCAAGTCTTATTAATATTATTGAAATGCCCGATGTTGGCGAAGCAAAACTTAGAGAAATGGTTCCTATTGAATTACGAAAATATGTTCCCGTGAGCATCAACGAGGTGATGGTGGACTGGCGCATTGTTCCAAAAGTTGAATCCCAAGATAGAACAGAGCAGAAAGTGGATGAAACGAAGCAAAAAAAGGTTGAGATACTGACCGTCGCAATTCACAAAGAAACTATTTCCAAGTACAACACGGTTGTACAAAAAGCGAATTTGAACGCAAGCTTTTTTGAGATTGAAGTGTTCAGCACTATTCGAGCAGCTCTTGAAGAAGAACTTGCTCCAACAATGATTGTCGGTCTCGGTGCTGGAACAACAAAAATCTACATTGTGGACAGGAAAGTCTTACGCGAGTCCCATGTGATTAGTCGTGGCTCTCAAGAAATAACTCTCGCTCTTACAAAAGGTTTGGGTATTCCTGAACGACAGGCTGATGAAATGAAGCGCACCTATGGAGTTCTTAAAGACGGGCCCAACCCCGACGTTGGTCAGATCGTGTCTCTTGTTGTAGATTCTATTTTTGCTGAAGCCCAACACATTATGTTGTCGTATCAACGTAAACACGCACGTAATATTGGACGAGTAATTCTCACGGGTGGTGGTGTGGTCATTCCTGGAATGAACGAGCGGGCGCACGAAACATTTCAAGCGGATATTACTGTGTCTAATCCATTCAGAAAAGTTGAAGCCCCTGCATTTCTTGCAGATGTGTTGCGACAAGTTGGTCCCGAATTCGATGTGGCAGTTGGTGTGGCTCTACGGCGACTTGAAGAGCAGGGCTAAATAAGGGTTTACTAGCGACGAAGAGCGAGAGAAGTGAAAATACATATATTTTCATTTCCGAGCCGAGGAGCTAGCAAAGTGTGGAACACACTTTATACACAGTGGTTGTCGTTTGAAGCGGTTCTGTGGTTTATACTATGCTTGTGGTGTGTCTGTATTTTCAAAATCTTCCAAACCAACCACCAACCTCTCACCTCTAACCTCCAACATCCACTATTTATGGCTGAGCAATTTCAAACATCATTTATTCCAAAGAAGGTGGTGGAACAAAAAAGTAACCACGTTTCGATGGTGGGCATCTTTCTTACCATTAGTATTGTATTGTTGGTGATTTCTCTTGCATCTGTTGGTGGGGTGTTGCTCTATGAAAAGTATCTTACCAGCTCCCTTGCGAGCAAAAAAGAAGATCTCCAACAACAACGAGAGGCATTTGCACCAGAGCTTATTCGTGACATGGCGCGTTTGGACCGTAAGTTGGCGACGTCACAGCAACTTTTGAAAGGCCACGTATCGGTAACGGGTATTTTTGAATTGTTGCAAGACCTAACTCTTAAAACAGTTCGCTTTACCAACTTGGTATATTCTCAAGGCGACGAGGGTATACAGGTTACACTTAAAGGTGAGGGTCAATCATTTACATCAGTTGCTCTGCAATCGGATGAATTTGGAAAAAGTAGCGCTTTGAGTGAAGCAGTTTTCTCCTCGTTTCAGTTGAATGAGCGAGGAAATGTTAATTTTTCAGTAACGGCGATTGTGAATCCATCAGTTGTTTCCTTTACTGAGCGGAAAGAGCGTGGGATTGGGGCGGTGAGCGTTGAGGTGGTGCCAGACACAGTGAGTACGGCGGTGGATAGTGATACACCCGCAAGCGGAACAACAATATCACAAGATGCCACAACAGTTATTGGTGGATAAATATATATGCGTTTTATTTCAAGTATCATTTTCATAATTCTTTCTCTGGCCATCTTTTTTGGTTTTACAAATGGCAGGTATGAAAAAACCAAAGACGTGCGCTTGGAAATAGCTCGTTTTGACGATGCTCTTCAAAAGGCAAGCGATTTGGCTGTACTCCGCGATTCTCTCAAAGAGAAATTCAATTCGTTTTCACAAAACGACCTACATCGTCTTGACACACTTCTTCCTAATACTATTGATACCGTCCGTCTTATTATTGATATCAACGGCATTGCCCGCCGGCACGATTTGACTGTTCTCAACATTGTTGTTGATGGTGCTGCGGACACAAGTTCAAAAAAAACCACTATAGGACCACAAGAAAAACCGTACGGCACCATTCTGGTCTCTTTTAACATAACGACATCATACGATCGATTTAAGTCATTTCTTGGAGACCTTGAAAACAGCCTCCGTTTGATTGATGTGGACTCCGTTACGCTCGGGGAAGAAAATCCTATCACTGGAATGACGACATATGCAATTCGTGCAAAAACGTATTGGCTTCGCTAATTACTGATATGTTTCAAAAATATAAAAAAATCATTGGTGTGGTCCTCGGTATTCTCATACTTTTTGTGTTGTACTCTATGTTTTTCAAAAAAGCACCAGAGGCGACTCTGACATCTAGCAATACATCAACCGTTCCAAGTGCTGACAACGAACTGTTGTTATTACTTTCTCAACTCAAGACCATCGACCTTGACGGAGCCTTCTTCTCTGACCAATTATTCCTTTCCCTCACGGATTTTTCAGTTAGCCTCACACTGGAGCCACGACAAAGACCAAATCCATTTGCTCCTATTGGCTCGGATGGGGTAGAGCGCACTACCACTCAACCTACTCAACAGGGAACGTCCAGTGTAGAGAGCACGGGTCTGTAATGTTTCCGCACACGCGGTATACCACATGTCTTTTTTAAACGAACTTGCACAAAAAGGTGTTATTGATGAGTTGTCTGTGAGTGCGTTTGAGAAAGAGGCGCAAACAACAGGCAAAAGTATAGAGGACGTTGTTCGTGCCCATGGCGTTTTGCCTGAAGAAGTTCTCTTGGCAAAAGGGGTGCATTTTGGCCTTCCTACAAAAGCAATTACCGCACCCATTTCATTTGAGATTTTAAAGTACATTCCAGAAGAGTCCGCACAGCACTATCAAATTGCACCACTTTCCGTTACAGATGGGGCACTAGAAGTTGGTATTGTTGACCCTGACAATACGGAAGCACGCGACGCATTGCAGTTTATTGCATCAAAGATAGATATGCCGTTCAAGCTTTTTCTCATATCGCAATCCGACTTTGAAGGTATTCTCAAGAACTACGAAGGCTTGACGGGAGAGGTGACAAAGGCACTCACTGATTTGGAAACGGAGCTTTCTGATGAAGAAGAAGAATTGTCCCGCAAACTACAAGAGGCAGGAAAAAAAGGCAAAGATGGTTCAGAAACGGCGTTGGTAGAAGATGCGCCGGTAACAAAAATTGTAGCAACCATTTTGAAACATGCCATTGAAGGAGACGCATCAGACATCCACATTGAACCCACGGCAGAAAATGTCAGAGTTCGTTTTCGTGTTGATGGCGCGCTCTCAACAAACCTTGTTTTACCTTTGAGTGTGCACAGTGCTATCGTCGCTCGTATCAAGATTCTTTGTAACATGAAGCTTGATGAGAGGCGCAAACCGCAAGATAACCGATTTTCGGCACGAATCAGTGGTCGGAAAATAGATTTTCGTGTCTCAACATTTCCCGCATACTACGGAGAAAAAGTGGTGTTGCGTATTCTTGACTCAGAAAAAGGCGTGTTGCCACTTTCACAAATCGGTTTTTCTGAACGAAATCTTAAAATAATTCGTAACGCAATCACGCGCCCGTACGGTCTCATTCTTATTTCTGGTCCAACGGGTTCAGGAAAAACAACGACACTGTATTCAATGTTGCAAGAAGTGGACAGGGAAACACAAAACGTGCTCTCGCTGGAAGATCCAGTTGAGTACAGCATCGCGGGCATGAACCAGTCCCAAGTACGTCCGGAAATCGGATACACGTTTGCGTCAGGACTTCGCACAACACTCCGCCAGGACCCAGATATCATCATGGTGGGAGAAATTCGAGATAAGGAAACTGCACAGCTTGCCATTCAAGCCGCACTCACTGGCCACCTCGTTTTTTCTACGATTCACACAAACAATGCCATCGGAGCTATTCCACGTCTTATTGATATGGGTGTTGACCCGTTTTTGATCGGTCCAACACTTATTTTAACTATGGCACAACGTCTTGTGCGTAAATTGTGCCCAGACACAGGAAAGAAAATGCCCATGGAAGGTGGTTTGCAGGCGATGTTTGACAGACAATTTGCTGATTTACCAAAGGAGTATCGTTCCGAAATACCCACATCAACTGATTTGTATGGTTTAGAGCCAACAGACGATTGTCCAAATGGAACTCGTGGACGCGTGGCAGTATTTGAGGTTGCTGAAATGACCAAAGAGCTTGAACACATTATTCTCACCGATCCTGTTGAACCAAAACTATTCACAGCCGCACGTGCGCACGGTATGATTACTATGCGCGAAGATGCACTTATGAAGAGCATGCGCAAAGAAGTTCCTTTCGAAGAGGTAAATACCCTTGGAGGACTCTACGATACAGCAGATGAAACATTCTCTGTTGAGAATGTAAAAGAACAGGACACACCCGTGGTATAATAATACGCACATATGTCATCACACGACTACGCACAAGAACTCTTTGATTTACTCGACATCACCGTTAAAGAAGGTGCCTCTGATTTGCACCTTTCCCCCGGGTACAATCCAACCATTCGCGTTTCTGGCACACTCATTCCATTGGTGAAGAAAGATGTTCTTACACCCGAAGACACGGAAGGTCTTATGGGTGTACTTGTCACACCAGAGAACCGCGATATTTTTCTACGCAACAAAGAAATAGATTTTTCATACAGTTTTAAAGATGGGGAAGCGCGTTTTCGTGGAAACTGCTCATACTCTCGAGGAACAATTGATATTGTGTTGCGTTTTATTCCTAAAAAGATTCGCACCATCGAAGAACTTGCACTGCCATCTATTTTGGCGGACTTTGCACGACGTGAACAAGGATTTTTCCTTGTGGTGGGTCCTGTTGGCCACGGAAAATCAACAACACTTGCCGCAATGATTGATGTGATTAACTCTGAGCGAGCTGACCACATTGTAACGATTGAAGACCCTATTGAATATATTTTTGAACCGAAGAAATCAATGATTAATCAGCGTGAGATTCACATTGATACTGAAGATTTTCATATCGCACTTCGTCAAATGTTTCGTCAGGATGTTGATGTTGCCATGGTAGGAGAAATGCGTGGACAAGAAACCATCGCAACCGCCGTAACGGCCGCCGAAACAGGACACCTCGTGCTCTCAACACTACACACCAACAGTGCATCACAAACAATTGACCGTATTATTGACTCATTTGCTCCTGAACAACAAGACCAAGTGCGTCTTCAACTTGCAGGTTCATTGATTGGAATCTTTTCTCAGCGTTTGGTTCAGCGCGTGTCTGGTGGTCTTGTTCCTGCATACGAATTGCTCATTAACACGAAAGCAACGGCAAACCTGATTCGCGAGGCCCGCACGCACGAAATAGACACCGTTATTGAAACAGGTTCTGAATACGGCATGATAGATATGAATCGTTCTCTCGCAGAGCTCGTTCGCCGTGGAGATATTACTGTTGAGACAGCTCGCATTCACTCCCTCAATCCCGCGGTGCTGGAACGGCTTATTTAATATGAAAGTTATTCTGTATATTGGTATCGGACTTGTTGTACTACTCGCACTTCTTAAAATTGGCGGATAATATCTAGTATGATTTTTTCTTACACAGCACTTGATACAGAGGGGAATGAAAAGAGCGGAACAATAGACGCGATTAATGATGGTATCGCGATTCGTTCTTTGCAAGAGCGCGGTTTGGTTATTTCATCAATCAAGGCGGTCAATGCCGACAGAGGTCTTGGAAAAACATTTACGTTTGGTAGTAGTGTTTCCAACAAAGACCTCGTTATTCTTTCTCGTCAGATTGCGACACTCTTTGAAGCGCAGGTGTCAGCGCTCCGCGTATTTCGTTTGCTTGCTGAAGAAACAGAAAAACCAGCGTTGCAGTACGCGCTTCTTGAAATTTCAAATGATTTGCAGGGAGGAAGTGCGATTTCAAAAGCGTTGGAAAAACACCCAAAAATCTTTTCACTCTTTTATATCAACATGGTTCGTGCTGGAGAAGAATCGGGAAAATTGGACCAAACATTTTTATATCTTGCCGATTATCTAGACCGTACATATGAAGTAACATCAAAGGCGCGAAATGCGCTCATTTATCCAGCATTTGTTATTTCTGTTTTTATTATCGTGATGGTGTTGATGTTTACAACCGTTATTCCAAAACTTGGTTCAATTCTTGAGGATAGTGGGCAAGAGATACCTGCATATACCAAGGTGGTTATTGCAATAAGTTCATTTTTGGTGAATTACGGCATTTTCTTTGTCATACTGCTGGCAATTGGTGGTGTGTGGCTTTGGAAGTACCTGACGACAGGTGCGGGACAGATGTCTTTTTCACGATTAAAAATTTCCTTGCCGTATCTTGGTTCTTTGTACCGCAAACTCTACCTTTCTCGTATTGCAGACAACATGAACACCATGCTCTCGTCCGGTATTCCGATGGTTCGGGGACTTGAAATCAGTTCCGTGGTTGTGGGCAATATGCTCTATGAAGATTTGCTTAAAAAGGCGGTTGAGAGTGTGCGTGGAGGTTCAAGTGTCGCAGATTCGCTCGCCGGAAATGATCTTATCCCCAATATCATGACGCAGATGATTCGTATCGGTGAAGAAACAGGAGAATTGGCAGGAATTCTTAAAACGTTGGCGCACTTCTATGAACGAGAAGTGAAAAATGCCGTTGATACACTCGTTGACCTTATTGAACCAGCCATGATTGTGCTCCTCGGTCTTGGTGTCGGTACACTCTTAGCAGCCGTTCTTGTCCCAATTTACAACATTTCTGCGGGAATATAGGGGTGGGGAAATAGCAAATAACCAATAGCAAATAACCAATAGTAAATAACAAAAACCGAACTTTTGCAGAGCAAAAGTTCGGGGTACGGAGTGAGTCCTGGCGTACGAGAAACTCTCGGAGCCCTAAAGGATTGCGATTTGTAGCCCTGTTGACAGGGACAAATCGGGAGGCCGAAGAGGCCGAGCCCTAAAAGATTGCGATTTGTAGCCCTGTTGACAGGGACAAATCGGGAATGCGAGCGCTATTTCAGGAGAAATGGACGCGTGCCCTTGAAAATAAAGGCAAGTGAAGAGTTATACACAGGGCTCTTTCCGCTTTTCCTAATAGCGCCTATAATAAAAGGGCTTTATTAACGTAAGCGATTTATTAGTTCGCAAAAAAATTATGAAGAAATTCACACGAGGTTTTACCCTTATCGAGTTGCTTGTCGTGATTGCAATCATCGGCATCCTCTCATCAGTTGTTTTGGCATCTCTTAACAGCGCACGTGAAAAAAGTCGAGACGCAAAGCGTGTTTCTGACGTCAAGAACGTTCAGTTAGCCCTTGAATTGTACTTTGATTCTTGTGGTCAGTATCCAGACGCACTCCTTGCAACGGCAAACAATGGTTGTCCTACTGGTGTAGCATTCGGTGATTATTTGTCAGCAATGCCGGCTGACCCACTAGGAGGTGTATATCAGTACACTGGTCTCGACGCTTCTTGTACGAGTTACCACATAGGTACTGTTTTGGAGCAAACTGGTCACCAAGTTTTGTCTAGTGACTCCGATCTTGAATTGAGTATAGCTAACGAAGCTCGTGCAGACGCTTGTGTCGCAGTTGCAGCTTTTGACGGAGTTAGTATTGCTGCGGGCTGTGCCTCTGATGCTACTGCAACAGGTGCAACAGATCTCTGTTACGACGTAACACCTTAAGTTCTCTAGAAACTCTATTGCAAACAAAAACCCGCTTCTGGCGGGTTTTTGTTATGTGGAATTTATAGGAGTTGAACTCCTCCGGTGTCAGGGGTTTAACCCCTCAGGGGCTGAGGGGTTAAACCCCTTAAATGCTATACTTAAGGGCATGACATTTCTCTCGTTCTTCTTCATCTTTTGTCTCGGTGCAATTGTGGGGAGTTTTCTCAATGTCGTCATTCTTCGCTATAACACAGGACGAACTATTGCTGGTCGTTCAGGATGTGCACAGTGTGGAGCACAACTGCGTTGGTTTGAATTACTTCCTATCGGGAGCTTTCTCATACAAAAAGGGAAGTGTCGTACGTGTGGCTCATCAATTTCATGGCAATATCCTCTCGTTGAACTCCTCACAGCTATTTTGTTTGTTTTAAATTATTACCGTTTCGGTATTGAAAATCTAACAACTTTCGTTTTCTCACTCGTCATCTGGGCATTGCTTGTTGTGATACTTGTATACGATATGCGACACAAAATAATTCCAGATGCGTTTGTATATGCATTTATCGCTTTTTCGTTTATTGCGCTTTTTCTTCCCGCGCATACCGGAGAAAGTTTTGCTTCGCCGTCTCTGAATATTTTACTTGCCGGCCCACTCATTGCTCTGCCCTTTGCGTTTTTGTGGTTGGTATCTGGCGGGCGATGGATGGGATTTGGTGATGCAAAACTTGCACTCGGTATTGGGTGGGTCCTCGGAATTACAGGCGGACTCTCGGCGCTCTTTTTTGCATTTTGGATTGGCGCCGTGGTGAGCATTGTTCTTGTGTGTGTTGATTATGCTCAATATGCACATGCTTGTGCATTGTCTGAAGTGCACGGACGCTTTACAATGAAGAGTGAAGTTCCGTTTGCCCCCTTTCTTATTCTTGGTTTTGCAATTGTCTTTTTCTTCAACATAAATCTTGTGGCGTATTTAATGGGGTAGCACGAAACATGTACCACAAAACATGTAACATGAAACACAAAACAAATAACAAAATACAAGAACCAAATTGCTACATGCTACATGCTACGCGCTACATGAATGCCGGGTTCACCCTCATGGAACTCATTGTAACGGTGAGTATTTTTGCCCTCATTTCCACCGTGGTTCTTGTGCGCAATAGTCAGTTTGATAACGAGGTGCTTCTTGCAGATGTGGCATATGATGTGGCGCTCTCTATTAGACAGGCGCAAAATTACGGTATTCATGTGCTGGGACAGGGTACTAATTTTGATAATGCATATGGTGTGTATTTTGAAGCAGGCACGGATGCCACAACATACAAACTCTTTCTCGATCTTGACGGTAATTACGCATATAGTAGTAGCCCAGAAGAAACCCTTGAAACATTTACGCTAGGACGTGGTTTCACCGTGGCGCGTTTATGTGATTTTTCAACCGCGAAAACATGCGACAGCGAGCTAGAAAATGCGAATATTATATTTGAACGCCCTAATCCAGATGCAATTATAAACACAGTCTCAGGTGGTGTAACAAGAGCGCTTGGTGCTGTCGGTATTGAATTAGTTACTCCACGCGGAGGAAGTCGGCTTGTTGTTGTGGAATCAACAGGACAAATTTCAGTTTCTCGATTGGAAGAAGCACCAGCGGGGGTAGAAGAGGTGGGGATTTAAATGAAACACACAACATGTAACATGAAACACAAAACAAATAACAAAAAACAAGAATCAAATTGCTACATGCTACATGCTACACGCCACATGAATGCTGGTTTCACGCTCGTAGAAATGATTGTTGCGCTTTTTATCTTTTCTATTGTGATGATTGTTGCTGCAACTGCAGTAATAAGCATGCTTGATGCAAACAGAAAGGCGCAGGCAACAAAAACGGTCATGAACAATCTCAATTTTTCACTTGATGCCATGACGCGCGCCATTCGTGTGGGAGGAGGTTATTCATGTTCAGCAACACCAGGTGATGCGCTTGCAGACTGTGCGAGTGGCTCTGAAATATTTTCTTTCAACGATACCGACAGCGCGCCCGTCGTACCAGTGACGTATAAATTAGCAACAACAGTAGAGGGTAGAGGACAAATTATGCGCGACCGAGAAGGTGGGGGTTTTCTTCCCGTGACTTCTCCAGACGTTAATGTTACTACGCTCAAATTTTATCTTGAGAATGATGGTGGACAGCCACGAGTGCTTATTATTATGCGTGGAACTGCAGGAAAAACACCCAGAACAGAGGTAGCCTTCAATTTACAGACACTCATAACACAGAGATTTTTGGAGAGATAGGAATTTGAATGAAACACGAAACATGTACCATGAAACACACAACATGTACCATGAAGCACAAAACAAATAACAAAATACAAGAATCAAATTGCTACATGCTACATGCTACATGCTACATGAATACTGGGTTCACCTTCGTTGAAACTATTGTTGCCATCGCGGTGCTCATTGTCTCTGTGGTTGCTCCGCTGTCTCTTGCGGCACAAGGTCTCCGAGCGGCACGTATTGCGCGTGACCAGATAGTGGCGAATTATCTTGCACAAGAGGGGGTTGAATTTTTACGATTTAAACGCGACAGTGGTGCAATTACCGGTACAGGTGATTGGCTTTCTGTTTTTCCTGAGGGTTGTTTTAGTCCTAGTTCGTGCACAGTAGATATTCCTCAAAATACAATTACGAAATGTGAAGGTGTAAATGAGACCGTCTGTCCCGCTCTACAGTTTGACGACGCCACGGGTAAGTATGGATATGAGAATGGTTGGGTAGATACCAAATTTACACGAACAGTTTCGCTGTCATATGGAGAAGACCGCGATAGGGAAATTTCAGCAACCATTACCGTGTCGTGGAATGATGTGTTGGTGAATAGGTCTTTTGTACTGCACGAGGAGTTATTTAATTGGCAGTAGGGGGGAGAAGTAAGAAGTAAGTAGTAAGTAGGATGTAGTAAGTAGAAGGCAAAAAAGAAAAATGAAAAATACAAACAACAACACAATACAAAAAAAGAAGTTCCCATACTTCGTACTACCTACTACTTCCTACTATTCACGCGGGTTCACTCTTTTCTACGCAATGCTTATTTCGTCGCTCCTGCTTTCCATTGGGCTTGCTATTTTTAATATTACGTACAAAGAGTTTATTTTAACTTCAGGCGTTCGTGAATCAGAGGGTGCTTTTTATGCCGCAGATTCAGCTCTTGAATGTGCCCTCTACTGGGATTATGTGCACGACGGTAGTGGTGCGCCAGCATTCGGATTTTATGGTGACTCGCTTGCCAGTGGACTCGTCGGCTATTGGCGGTTTGAGGAAGTGGTGGATTCAAATCTTGACAAGGCATTTGATAGTAGCGGACAAGGGAATGATGGTACTCTTAACGACAAAATAACAAGAACGGATGGGCAAATTGGCCTCGCACTCCCATTTGATGGTGTGGATGATTTTTTTAATACTAATAACAAACTCTCTCTTGGAACTGATAATGAACACACTATTAGTGCGCGGGTAAAAGTGAACGGATTACCTATGGTCAAAGGTCAAAATGAGTGGGTGCTTCTTCTTGGTGATACTGGCAAAGGTCACCAGTGGCTTATTGATACCGACGGGATATTGCAGGTGAGTGGGTGGGAAGAAACACCAATAGCGACGAAGCCCCTTGGACTTGGGTGGAATCATGTTGTTGTGACGTATGACGGAACAAGTCTTGCGGTATATGTAAACAATGAATCACTTGGAACCACACCAGCAAATTTTGTAAGCTTACCCGCACCACAACTTACCCTTGGGCTGCCTTTTGTTGAAGGAGATGCATACTTTAACGGAGAACTTGATGATGTGCGTGTGTACAATCGGGAACTTTCTTCAGACGAGATTACGGCACTGTTTTCAGGGACCTCAAACAATATGTTTGTGCCTCCAGTTGCTTCTATAGAAGACGATGGCATTCCACTGACGTGTGCAGGCACAATCATTAATGAGACAACTATTAGAGAAGATGGAACAACAGGTTGGGTGCCAGCGGGCGGAGATGGGAATTGGAAGATTATTCTCGGCGAGGAGCCTCTTGATGAATCAATAACATTTTTTGATATATCGTTTGATGATGGCACTTGTGCTCTTGTTGAGGTAACGAAAAGAGCTATTGCGGTAGATAATTCCAGCACGGAAATCAATTCTCGTGGATATAACACGTGTGTACCAAATAGTAATCGTCGTCTTGAACGCGCACTTCACGCGACGTATTAAAACTCTTCCGTAAGGTTCGACCTTACGCTATTGGGGTCGAACCTCTCCTGTTTTCAAGGTACAATGGGGTGATATGGCCCCTGTCCACGTTCAAAAAAAGTACCAAAAACTTCTCTCCGAGGTGCGCAAACACGGTCGTTTGTACCACGAGCTTGATGCTCCTGAAATCAGTGACGAAGCGTACGATGCGCTTGTGCGTGAACTTTTGTTGTTAGAACAAAAATATCCGGAACTAAAAGTTGCCGACACACCAACAGAAAAAGTGGGAGGTACCGCATCAGAGGCGTTTGCAAAAGTACGACATGAGGTTTCGCAGTATTCTTTTGACAACGTGTTCTCGCACGATGAACTTGTGGAGTGGGATGCGAAAGTTAAGCGATTCCTTGAAAAAGAAGGAGTGAAACAAAAACCAACCTATTGTGCGGAACTTAAAATTGATGGACTCAAGGTGGTGCTCACGTACAAGAAAGGTACATTGATTCTTGCTGCAACACGAGGTGATGGAGAAATTGGAGAAAATATTACACACTCGGCTCGCGTAATTTCGTCTATTCCGCAGACACTCAAGAAACCCATTGACATTATTGCAGTCGGAGAGGTGTGGCTTGCTGAAAAAGAATTGCACCGCATCAATCTTGAAAAAGAAAAAAATGGAGAACCGCCTTTTGTAAATACTCGAAATGCTGCCGCGGGCTCTTTGCGCCAACTTGATGCGGACGTTACCGCTTCACGCAAACTAGAAACGTTCATCTATGATATTGAGAAAATTTCTTCTCAAGACACACCGACCCAAATCGAAGAACTACAAACACTGAAACGTCTTGGATTTGCTGTAAATCCTTTTCACCAATTATGCACAGGTGTCGATGATATTGAAACATATTACAAAGATGCTCTACAAAAACGCTCATCGTTGCCGTATCACATTGATGGGGTGGTGATTAAAGTGAATGAAAAAGAACTCCAACGCTCCCTTGGTTTTACCGCAAAAGCACCGCGCTTTGGCGTTGCGTATAAGTTTCCAGCACAACAGGTAACAACCATTGTTGAAGATATTGTGTTACAGGTTGGCCGTACAGGTGTTTTAACGCCCGTAGCGCACTTAAAACCCGTTTTTGTGGGAGGTGCCTCTGTCTCTCGAGCAACGCTTCATAATGAGGATTTTATAGGGGATTTAGACATTCGTATTGGCGATACGGTGGTTTTGCAACGTGCAGGAGACGTTATTCCTGAGGTTGTTCAGGTTCTCAAGGATTTACGTACGGGAAAAGAAAAAGTGTGGAAGTTTCCAACACACGTTGCCTTGTGTGGCGGAGATGGTTCAGTTGAACGTGTTGTCGGACAAGCTGCATGGAAGTGCAAATACGCGGGTTCGTTTGTGCAAAACAAAAGACGATTTGAACATTTTGTCGGCAAGCACGCCTTTGACATTGATGGTCTAGGAAAGGAGCAGGTAAAAGTATTTTTAGAGAATGGGATTATTTCTGATTTTGCGGATATTTTTACGATTACCAAAGGAGATTTGTTAAGTTTGCCGAGATTTGCAGAAAAATCCGCAGATAATTTGATTACATCAATTGAAAAAGCAAAAAAAGTATCACTTGCGCGATTGTTGATTGGACTTTCCATTGAACACGTCGGTGAAGAAACGGCAATTGATATTGCAAAGCATTTTAAAACGTTAGAAAAAATACAAAGTGCATCACGAGAGGAACTAGAAGCACTTGATGGGGTGGGGGAGATTGTGGCGCAATCGGTATACAAATGGTTTAGGAATGCGGAGAACAAAAAACTTCTCAAAAAACTTTTAAGGTACGTTACTGTGGAAGCTACAAGCTACAAGCTACAAGCTACCAAGCTTTCGGGTAAAACATTTGTGCTGACCGGGACACTCGCAACACTTTCACGTGACGAAGCCAAGGGGCTAATTCGCGCGAATGGTGGAATAGTTTCAAGTTCCGTTTCAAAAAATACGAGCTATGTTGTTGCGGGGTCTGACCCAGGAACTAAGTTCGCGGACGCCCAGAAACTTGGCGTGAAAATTATTTCTGAAAGCGAGTTCAAAAATATTCTTTCATAAAAAATCCTCCCACAAGGGGAGGAAAAAAGAAGTCAGACGTTGATGATGGGGTTGCCTCTCGGGCCCTGAGGACGTCTCTCCGAACGGTCGATTTCTTCAAGTGCCTTTTTCTCGTATTCCGGCCAGTCTTCGAATTTGATCCTCACAGGCTTGAGGGGTGTCAGTTTGCGCCTTCCTTTGGTAGCTGGTTTGCGTGTCTTGTGTCGACACATATACATCTCCTTTCCAAACAAATCTAACTATAGTATGTCATGGTACAAATAATCTTCAAATCCCAATTAAAAAAATATTCCCAAATATTGACAGAAACTCCAAGGGGCGTATTGTTCTATCGAATGCTCTTAAGGTAGGACCAACCGGATACCACGGCGCACGGCCATTCGGGCTGATGCTTGTGGTGACCACACACGAAAGGAGCTTCCTATGCCAAGACAGCAGGGTGCGCTCGCAACAGACGGACAAGGACGAGAGGTTGCACGACAGGCACGTGCTGTAGGAATTACGGCCAAGGTTTTTCAGGAGAGAGGTCTCCAGGGTCCTGATGCCGTCATTCCGATTGCCCTCGAGGCAATCAGGCAGGGGAAGACAATCCGCATCGTCGAGGTGGTGAAGAGGTCGGTGCTCGAGTACCCCAACTGGGTGCGCAAGCACCTCACGCCGGGGCTCGAGGCGCCAACGCTTCGCGATCCCGGCGAGACCGGTATCTGGCTCGACCTGCGGCAGCCGACCAGCAACAGGCCGACTGGTCACGAGGTGTACGCCGGTCTCAGGGCGGTGGATCTTCTCGGGCGATCGCTGTCGTTCGGTGACCTGAAGTGGTATGAGGCGAATCCCAACTGCATCCCCGCCGATTGGCGCGGAAAGGTGGTCTATGGCTGGGCCTCGGTCGTCCGCGACGACGAAGACGAGCTCCATGTCCCATACATGGACTGCGGTGTCAAACAGCCGAGCGTGTCCTGGCGCTGGCTCAATGACAGGTGGAATTACCGCGAGCCCGCCGGTCTCCGCAGGTAGTAGCAACTCAACAACTAAGTCCTGGTCGTTCGCAAGGTCGCCTAAGATGACCGTGTAGTTCTCAAGTTCACCCCGCCTTTGCGTTCGCGCAGGGCGGGGTTTTCACATATTTGGTACAATACAGACATGAGTATTTCTAAAGCAGATATTGAAAAACTTGCACAACTTGCCCGTATAGAGCTTCCTGAAGGTGAAAAAGAATCCTTGGCAAAAGACATGGACGCCATTATTGCGTTTGTGGACGAGCTCAAGGGCGCCAAGGTGAACTTGGATGACCACACATCGGTCGGTGTGCCACATAATGTGCTTCGTGAAGACGCACATCCGCACGAAAGTGGGGTATACACTGAAGCACTTTTGAATAATGCGCCTACTCGCGAAGGCAACTTTGTGAAGGTAAAAAATATTCTATGACGATAGATGTGACGAAATTATCAATTGTGGAGGTACGAAAGAAATTGAATGCAAAAGAATTCACTGCGGTGGAACTTCTGGACGCGTGTCTCGCCAACATCAAAGCAAAAGATGGAGAAATTCACGCATTTCTTGAAGTATTTACTGATGCACGAGAGCAGGCAAAAAAAGCAGATGCACTGATTGTGGAAGGGAAAGCAACGGCACTCACAGGAATTCCAATTGTTTTGAAAGACAACATGTGTATGGTAGGAAAAACAGCAACTGCCGGTTCAAAGATTTTAGAAGGATATATTGCGTCGTATGATGCAACCGCTGTTGCAAAATTAAAAACTGCAGGAGCCGTAATTGTTGGACGAGCAAACATGGATGAATTTGCGATGGGAAGTTCAACCGAGCAGTCTGCATATGGTCCGACAAAAAATCCACTTGATACATCACGCGTTCCCGGAGGCTCATCAGGAGGTTCTGCAGCTGCTGTGGTGATGGGTGGTGCACTTGTGTCTCTTGGTTCTGATACAGGAGGTTCTATTCGACAGCCAGCGGCATTGTGTGGTCTTGTTGGTCTAAAACCGACGTATGGAAGTGTATCGCGTCACGGTTTGATTGCTCTCGGTTCATCACTTGATGTGATTGGTCCATTTGGAAAAACGGTTGGCGACGTTGAAGCTGTGTTTGAAACAATTTCTGGTAAAGACACCATGGATGCAACAACAGTTGATGCCTCTGATTATCCAAGTGTTCCAACGGAAGTGAAAAAAATAGGTGTACCGCGCACATTCTTAGATGAGAACAAACTTCGCGATGATGTACGAGCGAATTTCGATGCCGCACTTAAAAAACTGAAAGACCTCGGATACGAACTTGTTGATATTGAGCTTCCACTTGTAAAATATTCTGTGCCGACGTATTACGTTATTTTGCCCGCTGAGGCATCTTCAAACCTCGCGCGTTTTGACGGTGTAAAATATGGTTTGCACACCGATGGTGATGATTTGATTGCGGATTACTTCAAAACACGCGGTGCAGGATTTGGTCCTGAACCACGAAGACGCATTATGATTGGCACCTATGTGTTGTCCTCTGGCTATTACGATGCATACTATAACAAGGCGAATGCTGTGCGACGCGGTATTACACAAGACTTTGTGAACGCATTCACGAAGTGTGATGTCATTGTGACACCAACAACAGCTGGTCCGGCGTTCAAAATCGGAAGCAAGGTGAATGATCCAGTTGCGATGTATCTTGAGGATATCTTCACTGTTTCATCAAATCACACAGGTATGCCCGCGATGTCAGTGCCATCAGGAAAAGTTCTGGAAGACGGTGTTGAACTTCCGCTCGGACTTCAGATTATTGCTCCGCATATGGGTGAATCACGTTTATTTTCGGTTGGTAAAAAGTTTTTAGGCGAGAAATAGCATCTCTACATACTACATATCACATCCTACATACCAGCTACCACATACTATTTACCACATATGGCCGACAAACCAAAAGACAAAGGAGGAAAAAAACCAAGCGCGCCACCACCGGCGCCAAATGCTACAAACACCATTGTTGGCATTCTTGTTGCATTGTTTTGTGTCATGTTCTTTTTAGGTGTTTTACAAAATCGGTTTGCGGGTGGTGGCCAATTTAAGCCCGATACCTGGGTGCGCAGTGTACTTTTTACTTTTTCGTCAAAAGTAGATGAGTACACCCCTGAAGGTGTACGTGTAAACACAAAAGAGGGAGTTGATGTGTGGGCGTCCTCAATACTCGACCGCATTCTCGGTATTCACGAAAAAGGTGCTGTTGGAGTGCTTATTTCAAAGCCAGTGCTGTATGGAAGTGATGTTCTTTTTAATGTTGATTTTGAATCAAATCCTGATGGGTGGGTGTACGCCCGTAGTCTAGAAAAACAAGTTTCAGGATGGATGGGGAGTGTTCGTTCTATATTTTTGTGGGTTTCAGGCAGTGTTACGCTTCTAGGTTTACTTCTAGCGCTGTATTCGTGGAGGAAGTGGCAGCACATTATAAAAAAACACAAAGAAGATATGCGGGCGCTTGAAAAGAAACTCGTAGGGGAAGACATTACTTCACACAATGAACGTTGGGAGCAGGTAGAAAAACTTACTGCGTCGGAAAATCCTGGAGATTGGCGTATTGCTATTATTGAAGCAGATGTTCTTCTTGAAGAGCTACTCATCAGTATGGGATATGATGGACAAACGCTCGGGGACCGGCTCAAAGCAATAGAAAAAAGTGACTTCACAACACTTGATGAAGCGTGGGAGGCACACAAAATCCGTAATCGAATTGCACACCAAGGATCTGACTTCATCCTCACACATCGAGAAGTAAAACGTGTTATCGATCTCTTTCGGACGGTGTTTCGAGAGTTTGATTACATATAAAGTAGGGTAGTAAGTAGAAAGTAGTATGTAGTGGCTGGTATGTAAGGAATAAAAAGAAGAGTTTTCCTAAATATACGTGGTCAGTGATTAGTTGTTACGTTATACTGAAAGCATGAAAGAACCCATTACAGACAATGATAGTCCGATAGAGTCCTTGTCAAAAAAACTCAACACCCCAGGACATGAATCGTTGTCAGAACTACACCGTGCCGGGTTTCATGAGGAAAGATTTGGCGAGGTACCGAGTGATTTTTTCCATGAACAGACACACCAACCCTCAATTATTATGTCAAAAATTTCTCGCCACCACACACCAGTAAAATGGTTTTTTGTCGGGGCAATCATTTTTTTTCTCGCATCTCTCCTTGCAGCCTTCTTCTTCTTTAGTGGAGATAGAAACCTTGTATCTGCCAACAAAATAGAAATTATTGTAACAGGACCAGTTGTCGCTGCGGCGGGAGAAATACTCCCACTCGCCATAGAGGTTCGTAATACAAATGCAACAGCACTACAGCTGGCAGATTTATTAATCGAATATCCACCAGGAACACGCGTACCAGACGACGTGACGACAGAACTGTATCGATATCGTGCATCTCTGGGGACCATTCCGTCAGGTGGACATGTTTCAACAACTACCAAGGCTATTTTATTTAGCGAAGAGGGAAGCGAGCAAAAGATTATTGTGAGTCTTGAATATCGCGTTGCAGGTTCAAGTGCCATCTTCTCTAAAGAAAGTAGTTTTTCTGTGCGTATCGGCGCAAGCCCGTTGACGCTCAAAGTCAGCGCACCAAAATCTATCAATTCTGGACAAGATATTGAACTGACGTTAGATGTGACCTCAAACACCTCGATTATCCTTGAGGATGTTGTCGTTGCTGCAAATTATCCCTTCGGATTTTCATTTGTAAGTGCCAGTCCAGATGCAACATTCAGTGACACCACATGGTCGCTTGGCGATATTGAGCCAAAAGGGAAACGAACCATTAAGATACGGGGCACACTCTCTGGTCAAGATGAAGAAGATCGTATTTTTAGGTTTAGTTCGGGTATTGCAACTGCGGGTGACACGACAAAATTAGGTGCAGTATTTGCACAAATAGATCACACAATACAGGTTGCACGCTCATTTATTGATACCAGTATGGTTATTAATGGAAGTTCGGATGATTCAGTCACCATGTACCCAGGCCGGACTGCAAAAGTAGACATTACATGGAATAACAATCTTTCAACACAACTTACTGACGGAGTGATAGTGGTTACCCTTGAAGGAGAGGCGGTCAACGAGAAAAGAGTTACATCTGCGGACGGTTTTTATAACTCGTCGAAGAATACTATTACGTGGAATAAAATTGATACCCATTCCTTAAAAACCATTGACTCGGGCTCACAAGGAAAGGTGTCTTTCTCTTTTGATATTCTTTCTACTGACGCATCTGGTTCGGGACGAATTGATCCAGAAATTACCCTCGCCCTTGCATTTACTGCAACAGCAGTTTCAGAAGGCGAGACTCCAGAGGAAGTGAGATCAGACACCACGAAGATTATTCATGTTGCCTCCGATGTGCGTTTGGAAAGCATAGCAGTGCGCACCATTGGTCCACTAGAAAACTCCGGTCCAGTGCCACCCGCTGTTGAACAAAAAACGACGTACACAATTATCTGGTCAATAGCAAACTCGGTCAACGATCTCACAAAGACAGAGGTGCGAGCGGTGCTTCCTGCATATGTGTCGTGGGAGAATGTCACAAGCCCAAGTTCAGAAGATATTACATTTGAAAGTTCTACAAAAGAAGTGGTGTGGAGTCCTGGAAAAATTCGTGCGGGAACTGGTTTTAGTACTCCAGCAAAGACCGTTGCGTTCCAGGTCGGGTTAACTCCATCAGCAACTCAAATAGGCACGGTTCCAATTCTTATAGAGGATGCAACGTTGTCAGCAACAGATGGCGCTGTCGGAGGCACTGTTGGAGACACGGCGCCCGAGGTGAACACTAATTTGAATTCAGACCCAGGTTTTGAGGGGACATGGAGTCGTGTTGTTGAATAAGAGGCACCCTTTTCGTTAGGGTTTCCTGTGGTATACCCCGCACTACGCTTTGGAAAAAAGCGTAGTGCGGGGTATACTTTTTAAATATGGAAACACAAAATGTTCGATTTTCGATAGACACTCTTTCTGTGTTAAAAGTTCTCCTTATTCTTGTGGGGGTGTATGTGCTCTATCTTTTAAAAGATATTGTTTTGGTGGTGCTTACTGCGGTTGTAATTGCATCAGCGATTGAACCAGCCGCGAAGTGGTTTATGAAGTATCATTTTCCACGAACACTTGCGGTGGTCATTATTTATCTCATCATTGCCATAACGCTTTCCGGACTTATCTACTTTCTGTTGCCATCACTTCTGAGCGACTCAGCAAATTTCCTTTCTCAAATTCCTGATTACATTGGCTCCCTTGATACACGTCCCATTCTTGAGGGGCTCGGGGTTCCAGAATCCTCAATGGTTATTCAAAACATCTCAAATACTCTTTCTGCGGGAGACTTGCTTTCCTCGGTGCGTTCATTCGTCACTATTCCTGGAGGCGCGTTTCGTGTACTGAGTACTGTTTTTGGTGGCGTTTTTTCATTTGTTCTTATGATTGTGTTGTCGTTCTATCTCACCGTTCGAGAAAATGGTATCTCCGACTTTTTGCGGATTATTACTCCCCACACACATATTGCGTATGTGTTAGAGCTGTGGAAACGTTCACAGCGAAAAATAGGGCAGTGGATGCAGGGCCAACTCCTTCTTATGCTGTTGGTGGGCGTGCTGGTGTATCTTGGACTTACTATTCTTGGTGTTAAACACGCGTTTCTCTTTGCCGTGCTATCTGGATTGTTTGAAGTTATCCCTCTGTTTGGTCCTATTCTCTCAAGTATTCCAGCGGTGCTGGTTGGGTATACACAAGCAGGTTTATCTTTTGCACTACTTATTGTTGGACTTTTTGTCATCATCCAACAATTTGAAAATCATCTCATTTATCCGCTTGTGGTAAACAAGGTTGTTGGTGTTCCAGCAATTGTGGTTATTCTTGCACTTGTGGTAGGGGCGCAACTCGGAGGATTTCTCGGAGCACTTCTCTCTGTTCCTTTGGCGGCAGTTCTCATGGAATTGATACAGGATTCAAGACGACGAGCTCTTGTGGACAAAGTGTAAGCTCTCCATGCAGTATTCTCTTTTTGATATTCACTCGCACCTCACCTTTGCTGATTTTGACGTAGACAGGGACGACATTATAGAGCGCATGAGGGTTGCAGGAATTGGTACGATAGCCGTTGGGACAGATATACAGACATCTAAAGATTCCATTGCGCTAGCCAGAGAACACGAGCATATTTTTGCAACTGTTGGCATCCATCCTGCGCACGGAGGTGTGCATGCTGATTTTGCTGGACTTCCAGAACTTGTCGGGCATCCAAAAGTTGTTGCGATAGGGGAGTGCGGGCTGGATTATTTTCGGATTACCGAAAATAATCCAGAAGGACAAATAGCAACTATCAAAGAAAAACAAAAACAACTTTTTATCCAACACATTGAACTTGCGCGTGAGCACGCGCTTCCGCTGATGATTCATGCACGACCATCAAAAGGTTCCATGGATGCGTATGAAGATATTCTCGCACTGCTCGAAAGCACGAAGCATGAAGCACGAAGCACGACACAAGGAGATGTGCACTTTTTTGCGGGCTCTGTTGCTATTGCGCGACGTTTTCTTGACCTCGGGTTCTCGCTTTCTTTTGATGGTCCGATTACATTTGCGAGTGACTATGATGAGGTTATTCGCTTTGTGCCGGATAACATGATTATGGCTGAAACAGATGCTCCATTTGCAGCCCCAGCACCATTTCGAGGAAAACGTAATGAACCGCCTTATGTGTGCTACGTTGTTGAAAAAATAGCTCTTCTTCGTGGAATTTCGGTTGAGGAGTGTTCTCGTATGCTCACTAAAAATGCCCTTCGGGCATTCCATATTGATGGAGAGGTGCTGTAATGCGGGCACGTAAAGAATCCCATACTACCCAGTAGAAATATGAAATTTTGATAAAGGATATCAAAAATCCCTCTTGCGATGGGCAAAAACATATGCTACGCTAGGACGCCTATGGTAGAAGAGAAAGAAATACAAACTGAAATAGACACAGATGCAGACAGCCGTTTCTACGAGCTGGGCTTTCATATTGTGCCTCAGGTTGGTGAAGCCGGCCTTGCAAAGGAGGTAGACGTTCTTCGGGCAATGCTTGAAAAGAACGGTGCCAAGATTATCAGTGAGGAATGGCCACAACTTATGACACTTGCATATCCTCTTGTGCGCGATATTGCCCGCACACGACACACCTGTACGACTGCATATTTTGGATGGGTTGTTTTTGAAGCACTTCCAGACCAAGCACATATGATAAAGGAAGAGACTCGTCGCAATGAACACATTTTGCGCCACCTTCTTGTTAAAACATACGCCGATGCTCCAGTTGTTCGTCATCCAGTTCACGCGGGTCACACAGACCACAAAGCCCCTGAAGAAAAGGAGATTCTTCATGAAGAAAAGAAAGTAGAAACCGCTGAGGCTGTTGTTCCAATGACGACCGAACAAATGGATGTTGAAATAGAGAAGTTGGTTGTGTAAGCACGAATGTCGAAGCACCAAACTCGAAACAAATTCAAATAACCAAAATTCAAATGTTTAAAACTTTAAAACTAGAAACTCCGGATTTGTTTCGGATTTCGATATTCGGATTTCGAATTTAAAAACCATGTATATCAACAAAGCACTTTTGTATGGCAACCTCACACGCGATCCGGAGCTCAAATCGCTCCCATCAGGTTCTTCTGTGTCTACATTTAGTATTGCAACAAATCGTGTGTGGAAGGACAAAGAGGGTAACAAGCAAGAGTCAACAGATTTTCACAATATCGTAGTGTTTGGTAAGCAGGCAGAAACTGTTTCTCAATATCTCCGCAAAGGTTCTTCAGCGTTTGTTGAGGGGCGAATGGTAACACGAAGTTGGGATGCGCAGGATGGTTCAAAGAAGTATCGAACAGAAGTCATTGCAGATCGCGTCCAGTTTGGTCCTCGTTCGGGTGGCTCTTCAACAGAAGGAAAATCATTTGCAGGTCCTCAAGATAAAGGAAATGCACAACAGCAAAACGCCCCAGCGATAGATACCATTCAGTATCCAGACGCACAAGACGAAGGCATTAATCCAGAAGATATCCCATTTTAAGATATAAGAGAAATTCGTATGAAAAAAAGTTGCTTTTTTAAAGAACAAAACATCAAACACATTGATTACAAAGATATCAAGGTGTTGCGTCGTTTCATCAACCCATACTCACGTATGAAGACACGACGATATACGGGTGTGTGTGGTACACACCAGCGCGAACTTGCTGTTGCGATTAAGCGGGCACGTTTTATGGGACTACTCCCTTATATCGCTGGCTAGACGAACGTGCGCTTAAAATTTTCCATCTACTTTGTTACGGGCCCCAGCTCGTCGCTTCGTCGTACTTCAAGTACGCCTGTGCTCCTCGTTTTCCCGTGCCTCGTATCTGGAATTTTTAACCGCGCGTTAATTGTACTTATCTATACCTATGAGACGCAGTCATCTCGCGTTTGGAATTTTTAAACACGCTTTAACTTCAAACAAAAACTCGTCCAATTGGACGAGTTTTTTGATATTTGATATTTGATATTTTAATACCCTACACTCGAGAAACGTATTCGCCAGTTTCCGTGTTGATTTCAATAACATCTCCCATTTCAACAAAGAGGGGAACGTTAATCATTGCGCCCGTTTCAAGTTTGACGAGTTTGTTGCCACCTTGGGATGTGTTGCCTCGAATATTTGGAGGTGCCTCAACAACCTTGTATTGCACTTTGATAGGAAGTTTGACACCAATTGGCTTATCATCAAAAAATAAACCAACAATCTCCATTTTTTCTTTCAAAAATTTTCCCTGGTCACCAAGTATGTTTTCATCAAGTGTTATGCGCTCTGCTGGTTTTCCGACGGCGTGAAACCACCACTGTCCCTTACTGTTGTAAATAAAAATAAGTGGTCGACTTTCAATTTCAGCTTCCTCAGCTTTTTCTGATACATGGAATGAGTACTCGGTCACTTTTCCCGTGATGAGATTTCGCAGTTTAGTAGCATTAACCGGTTTTCGTTGTTGTTTACGAAACACGTGCGAATCGAGCACTATATAGGGCTCGTTGTTGAGAAGAATGACCTTTCCGTTGCGGATTTCGTTGTATGTAAGCATAAAATCTCACGTTAACGCCCACCTCAGCGTGGGTGGGCGTCCCTACCGTACCAAAAAAATGATAGAATGGCAAGTTTAAACCTCCTCTACACCGTTCAATTTCTCCATAATCTCTTTAGTGAGTTTTTTAGCGATATCCTTGTTTTCAATAAGAAACTGTCGTGTTGCATCATACCCGCGTCCGAGAGCAACGGTGCCGTACTTATACGATGCACCACTTTTTTCAATGAGTTTGTATTTTTCTCCAAGTGCAATGAGTTCACCTTCGCGAGAAATACCGTTTGGAAAGACAAGGTCAAACTCCGCCTGTCTAAATGGTGCAGCAACTTTATTTTTTACCACTTTCACTCGCACACGACCACCAACAACATCCTCACCTTTTTTAATTTGGGCAATACGTCGAACATCAAGACGAACTGAGGCATAGAATTTGAGCGCGTTTCCTCCCGGGGTAGTTTCTGGATTACCAAACATGACACCAATTTTCATACGGATTTGGTTGATGAAGATAACCACCGTCTTGCTCTTTGCAACAATGCCTGTGAGTTTGCGCAGTGCCTGACTCATAAGGCGTGCCTGCTTACCAACGTGCTGTGCCCCCATCTCGCCCTCAATTTCATCTTTTGGAGTAAGTGCCGCAACAGAGTCAACAACAATCACATCAATTTTTCCTGTGCGCACGAGGGACTCTACGATTTCAAGTGCCTGCTCACCGAAGTCCGGTTGAGAAATAAGAAGTTCATCAATTTTAACGCCGAGGCGTTTTGAATATTCTGGGTCCATGGCGTGTTCAGCATCAACATAGGCGCACACACCGCCCAATTTTTGTGCCTCAGCAACGATATGGAGTGCGAGTGTCGTTTTTCCAGATGACTCTGGTCCATAAATTTCCACAATGCGTCCGCGTGGAATACCACCAATACCGAGCGCCGCATCAAGGGAAAGCGATCCAGTTGGTATTGCCGCAACATCAACGTGTGGTCGAGCACCCAACATCATAATGGCATCCTCACCAAATTTTGTTTTGATTTGCTTAAGTGCGTCTTCAATTTGTCCAACGGTTTTCTTCAGTTCTTTTGGGGCTTTTGGTTTTTTGTTGAATGCCATATATATGTGTAATGAGCCATTAGTATACTCGCTGGTAATAAAATTTTTCTAAAGTGTCGTATTTGCTTCCAGTGTTGTTGTGCTACTTGTTCCAACACTATCTTCCTCACTTCTCGTACCACCGTCTTCCAAAGAACGTGTACTAGACCCCACCTCCAACATGCTTTCGGGAGATGGTGTGTATATACCACGTACATACTGCACTTTCTTTCTTTCATACCGGTCGGTAACAGCAAGTGTGAGCACATTATATCCCGACATGAGCAAAACGTCTTCCTTAAAATGTCCTGTCTCGTCAACAAAAATAGGTCTGTCGTTGAGGGTTATGGCGGTGATGTTGGTAGCAGTTCCTTCAATGGTAAGCATTTCCGTTTTCACAGAAAATCCGTCAATAGGCGCCGTAATAATTAATTGTGGTCCATGAATGTACGCACGCGATTCATAGTACGCATACGACACCAAAAGAGCGACCACCAGTAAGACAAAACCATATGTTCGTGTTCGTCTCAAGAGCATGATCTATTCATTACTCTCATTAGAATCTGTTTCGCTACCTAGTTTCCCAACAAGTACACCGCGTGGCTTAGAACCGTCTGCTGGCCCAATAACTCCGCGTTCTTCCAACACATCCATTAAACGAGCCGCACGAGAATATCCAATGCGCAATTTTCGTTGCAAGTATGATGTTGATGCTTTTCCTGCCTGCACAACCGTTTCGCGCGCATCCTCAAAGAGGTCATCATCTATTTCATCCTCATCACCAAACTCGCCACTTCCCGATGTAGTCGGAGCGTTGAGGTCAAGCGAGAGCTCTGTGTCCGTATCTCCGTTGTCATGTTTTCTCAAAAATTCAGTCACGGCCTTTACCTCATCCTCTGAAATGAATGCGGACTGAATACGTTTTGGTTTACCCATATCTCCAGACATAAAGAGCATGTCTCCAGCACCGAGAAGTTTTTCGGCGCCCGACGTATCAAGGATGGTTCGCGAATCAATCTGTGAAGATACTTGCATGGCAATACGTGCAGGGATATTTGCCTTGATGAGTCCTGTGATGACATTTACCGATGGTCGCTGTGTTGAAACGATAAGGTGAATACCCACAGCGCGTGACATTTGAGCAAGACGAACAATACCGGCCTCAAGCTCACGTGGATAGGTGCTCATAATGTCGGCGAGTTCATCCATAACCACAATGATATACGGCATCGTCTCGGGCATATCAATAGAAAGTTCTTCATTGGCACCTTTAAATCTTTCAAGGGCAGGAGAGAGAATGGTGCTGTGATACGAGGCGATGTCGCGCACCCTTGACTCTTCCAAAACGTTGTAGCGGCGCTCCATTTCTTTCACAAGCCATTTGAGTCCAAGAATAGCTTTTTTCGGGTCAGTAATAACAGGGGTGAGGAGGTGCGGAATGCCGTTGTACATCGTTAATTCCACACGTTTTGGGTCAATCATCACAAAACGCATGACATTTGGCCCGTTGCGGAACAGGAGGGAATTGATGAGCGCGTGAATGGTGACTGATTTTCCCGAACCTGTGGTACCTGCGATAAGTATGTGTGGCATTTTGGCGAGGTTTGCAAAGATTGCCTTACCATCCACATCACGACCAAGTGTCATAAAGAGTCGATGTTCAGATGATGTGTACTCTTCAGTTGAGAGAAGATTTCCAAGACCAACGGTCGTCTTTGCAGAATTAGGCACCTCAATACCAACGAGTGCCTTTCCGGGAATCGGCGCTTCAATGCGAACGGGGTGCGCCGCAAGTGCAAGTTCAAGATTTTTTTGAAGTCCAAGAATTTTTGATAGACGCACACCTTCCGCAGGTTTCATTGCGTATCGAGTAACCGATGGTCCAATAGAAATTTCATCCATCGCAACATCGATGCCAAAGTTTTGTAACGTGCGTTTGATGATGTTTGCATTTGCCTTGATGTCACCAACACCGGGCTTTCCAGAATCTTTAGAGAAGATAGAAAGTGGGGGAGGGATATACGCTCCTGCCATTGTGGCAAATATGGGTGAGAACTCGGGCTCGCCATCCGCTTTCTTTTTTGTAAATGAGAAGAGGCCTCCCTCCTTTTTCTCACCAGATGTATTTGATGTATCTCCTTGGGATGCTACCTCCAGTTTCTCGTGAGATTGTTTTTCTTCAACTGCAGCTACAGACGCATTCACATCGGTCTGTGCGAGCGCGATCGCTGCCAACTTTTCATCTCGGCGTCTCTTCCACGCATTAATGACAGAGAGTGGGTGTGTGTTTGAAAGCACTAAAATTGAAATGAAGAAGAGGGCAACAAGGACCACTATTGCTCCCGATGTCGCAAACAAGTACACGAGTGGGTGTGCAATCCATATACCAAGATATCCGGCACTTTGTGGAAAAAGTAGTTCAATAACGCCGAGGCCCGATGCAACAAAGAAGAGCGAGCCAATGATGTTGGTCAATGCAATATTTGCTTTTTCTGTTTTGAAATAGCCAATTGCAAGAATAAAGGAGAGGGTGGGGAGGAGATAGTAGCCAACACCAAGGAGGCCTGAAAAAAGTGAAAATACTTTTTCCCCAACGATACCTGCCTTCGTAAATGCGGAGAGTAAAAGGAATACACCGAAAACACAAAAAATGACAGACAGTACCGCATACCTCGTCTCCTCCTGAAGACCAAGTTTGAAGAAGGGCCCCTTCTTTTCTGCTCTTTTTTTCTTTGACATATAAGCGAATTGTACCACGCCACGGCGGTGTTGCTGGTGTTGATCGGGTGCAAAAAGTGCCTGTGGATAACTTTACGCTCGCCCCGCCCTCCCACAAACACGTGTCGCCCGCCTAAGGCGGACGCACTCGCTCTCGCCCTCACGGGCTCCCTGCCTGCCGGCAGGCAGGCGAGGGGTTTGTGTATAGGGCGGGGCTCGCTCCGTATGCCCCGTATCTTGTCAGGTTTTGTTACATGTTTCATGCTACATGTTTTGTCCCTGACCTTCTTGTCTTTTAAACAAGGTGGAGTATTATTCTGAATGTCTCTTACGTCATTGAATAAAAGACATATGTTTCATCAAAAGGACAACAAAAAGGACATTTCAACGGAAGTATTTCCTGTTGTACCTAAAAATGGAATTCATGACGAAATCTCTTCCTACTCACAAAAGATAGTAACAGCCATATATCTTGTAACAGGTCTCATGGACACTCAGGACCCGCTCAGAAATCGCCTCAGGTTAAAAGCTCTTGATATAATGTCTTTTATCTCTTCATACTCAAATCTCAACGACAAAAAGACGAACGTATCTTCCCTTGACGTCATGGGCGCCACCAAAGAGGCAGTGTCTTTAATAGAGGTTGGTTCTTCCTCCGGTGTCATCTCACCCATGAATGGGGATATCCTTATACGAGAGCTCCGGTCTCTTATTGTTGCTTTTGATACATATGCAAAGATATCAGATATCCACAGCTCCTCACTGGAATCACTTTTTTCTGGTGGACTTACAATCAAACCTCTGCCAGCTATGTATAAAGGACATGTTGTTAATCAAGGATATCAAGAAAAGCATGTAAAAAATGTCTTTAAAAAGAAACAGCATTCAATAAAAGGTGAGTCAGGTGTTAATGAAAGAAGGGACAAGATTCTCTCTGTTGTGCGAGAAAAAGGAAATGTAATGATAAAGGACATTTCTAAGCACATTCCTAACTGCAGTGAAAAAACTATCCAGCGCGATCTCATTGATCTTGTATCTCAAGGACTTCTTGAGAAACGTGGAGAACGCCGGTGGACAACGTATTTTGTCCACGAGGCCTAAATTACAGAAGCCTGTTCTAGGCCTCTAAACACACCCCCAAACATGTAACTTCAGGCCATTTTTCGTGTATACTCACATCAGACCACGGGTGTGCCAAAACACTTGGTAAAGAAAGGTGTTTCGTGGTATAGTGGACGAGCCGTTAATTGGGAATATAAGGGTACAACTACAACAAAGAATTTTGCGTTATCCACAAAGTACTTTGGTAGTGTACGCTTGTGAACATATAATGGTGTATTGCAGTGGCGGATGTTATTTCAGAACGATTGTTCCTTAACAATTTCATAACCCAGAAATCACACAATTTCAGTACGCTTTTTCAGAATGAATGACGCGCTTTGTAAGACACTAGCCGTGAGCCGGCCCCTACTTCTTGTGAGCTACCCTTTAAGCACAGCACCCATGTGGGGCGTTGTGAGTGAAGGAGTTAGTTAAACGTTATAAGCATTTATTAGTAGATTATCAATTACTCTCTAACGAGAGAAAATGAATTAGATATGTTATTTAAAAAACTCAGCTTGGTGGGACTTCTCGCTGTAGTTGCATTGGTTGCCGGAGGATTTGCTCCTAAGGCACAAGCAGCAACAGCAGACGAACTCCAGGCGCAGATTACAGCGCTTCTTGCACAAATCGCTCAATTACAGGGTGGTGCGTCAAGTAGCATCGGATGTTACGCGTTCACACGCGATCTTACAGATGGCGTTTCGGGTGCTGACGTCTCAGCTCTCCAAAGCTATCTTGCAGAAAAGGGCATGTTCGCAGTTGCTCCAACAGGATTCTTTGGTCCTATTACAAAGGCAGCGGTTGCTTCATGGCAAACAGCTAATGGTGTTATGCCAGCAGCTGGATACTTCGGTGCGATTTCTCGAGCAAAATACGCATCAGTTTGTGGCGCACCACTACCTCCAGCAGGTGACGATGATGATGATGACGATGACACATCAAGCAACGTGCTTGAAGGTGGCGCAGGTTCAGTCGCTGACTATAACCTCATGTCAAGTCTTTCCAACGAAGAAGTTGGAGAAGATGAAGAGGACGTAGAAGTTGCTGGACTTGAAATGGAGGTTGACGAAGGGTCAGACCTCGCATTTACAGCAGTTCGCCTCGTCTTCAATGAAGGTACGGGAGCTACAGGTGACTTTGAGGATTACGCAAACGAGGTCTCAATCTGGCTTGACGGTGAAGAAGTTGGACGTGTTGACGCAGATGCGTTTAACGACGACAACGACTGGACAAAGACCGTTTCACTTGACGATGGTGCAATCATCCTCGCAGATGAAACAGGAGAGCTCACAGTAGCTCTTTCAGGAGTAAGTAACCTTGACACAGCCGACGACGGCGATGAGTGGAACGTTGATTTCCGCCAAATTCGCTTTGAGGATGCGGATGGTTCTCTTATTTCTGAAGACCCAGGTATGGCTGTAACGACTTTCTCATTTGAGTTGTTCGCTGCAGCAGCAAGCACAGAATTTAAGATTTCTGATGGTGCGGATGAAAACACTGTCAATGACGCGCACATTATTAACGTGCACGCTACTGACTCAACAGACAATGAGGACATTCTCTCATTCAACGTAGAGATAGAAGGAGATTCAGACGTCGTACTTGATGCGATTCCTGTTAACATTGCAGTGGGAGGAGCCCAAGACAACGTTGACGAAATGATCTCCGGTCTTACACTCTTGATGGACGGAGAAGAAGTCGGAACAGCATCTATGGCTGATGACTGTAACGCAGCTACTGGTGAAGACGCAGACTGTGTGGCTGTAGGTACAGCTGAAACCTATCTCTTCGACAATCTTGACCTCACACTTGATGCAGGTCAGGACTACGAATTCCTCGTTCAAGCAGACTTCTTTGGTATCACCGACACTGGTGACCTAGCAGCAGGTGACACCGTTCTTGCCACATTTGGTGAGACACAAACTGAACTTGCTAGCTTTGACGCTGAAGATGAGTCAGGTGAGGACTTGATAAACGGTGACAAGACAGGTACGGTTGCAGGAACAGCGTCAGAAGTTCGCGATATCGGTATCATTGTTACCTTTGTTTCAGCAGACGAAGATATTAGTGAAAGCACAGGTGCAAACAACGATGTTGGTACATTCACATTGAAGTACCGCGTTGAAGCATTTGATGGAACAGTTTTTGTTTCAGCAACTGCAGCACCAACGATTGGCACAACTATCCTTGGATCACAAACAGATGCAACTGGCGCAACCCTCTACAACATTACATTGGGTGGCACAGCAACTGTTGATGATGCTTCAGACCTCGTTACCTTCTCTACAACAGGTGGTGGTACTGACGCAACCGGCGATGTTGAGCTAGCAGACAGTGAGTACACTGAATTTACACTCACTGTTGCTCGAACCAACGATGACGTTGGAGACGCAGGTATCTTCCAAGTGCTTCTTAAGGCAATTGGTTGGGACGTTGACACTGGAGATGCTAAGGCAAACACATATACGTTTGACCTTGACGACTTCAAGACAACTCCAGTATCTCTCAACTAATCTAGCTTTTGCTAGCGTGTAGTTAGAGTAGATAGCAAAAACCGCCCCTCGGGGCGGTTTTTGTATTGAGTGAGTTAAAAAAGTTTGAAAAGCCACACACTTACTGCATGTAAACAAAAACCGCTCGGTCTAGGGGCGGTTTTTGTGCTGGTGTGATAACATATTCCTGTGAAAAATGTTCAACAAAAAATGAGCCTCATGGGAATTATAACCACGCTATGTATACTTGTTTTTCCTTTTGTTGTCTCTCGCCACCTTGTGTATGGTGGGACAAATGCAAAATTTTTCTTCGTTGATTTTGTGTTTTCTGTGATTTTCTTTCTTTCTGCATATCTGCTGGTTTTGAAAAAACACACCATTCTCTTACAAAAACGTTGGCTTCTTGGAGCACTTTTTGTAACTGTAGTGTTTTTTTATCTCTCAGTATTTTTTGGAGTTTTTCCAGAAGCCTCTTTATGGTCTGACATCCTTCGTTCCTCAGGTTTGTTCTTTCTCTCATTTGTTGCTCTTTTTGCGTTTTGTGCGAGTGAAATGTTAACTGTTCGTGATTGGAGTATGGTTCGTCGAACAATTGCTGTTTCAAGCGGACTCTTTGCTCTCCTTACGTATTTTAGTGCAAATGGTTTGGGTGTGATTGGACGTTTATTTACAATCAATTTTGAAATACAAGGACTCACATTTACAAACACAACATTTGCTGGCGCGTATTTACTTATTGCTCTTTTGGTTACGGCAATTGAGTGGACGAGGTCTGAAAAAAGGTCACGAGCACGTTATGTTTTTGGAACGCTTGTGGTAGTACAGATGCTTTCCCCGCTTCTTTTTGGGGAACGCATATGGAGAGGATTGCAGGGTGTTTCCGGTTTGCTGTCAGATCCTGTAAATATACTTGGCGCCGCTCGTGCATCAAGTGTCACCATGTTTCTCGTTGTGTTGTGCTGTGTGGGTCTTATGCTGATCCATCGTTTTGTCACTGTGTCGTATAAAGCACGTGCATCGTGGGTATGGAGCGCTCTTATTTTTGTTGGAGTCTTTAGTGCCATCGGTCTTCTTTTTGTTCCGGGGAGTATTGTGCAAGAGAAATATGTTGAACAATCTTCCGCTGCACGTATTATTGTGTGGGAGGAAGGATTCCGTGCATTTGCGGAGCGGCCTCTTCTTGGGTGGGGTCCTGAAAACTTCCGTTTTGCACACGAACAATATTTTGATAGCCGGCTCTATAGTAAAGAGAACCTCGGAGAGGTGTGGTTTGACCGCGCACACAACGTTGTTGTTGATACACTTGTGACAGTTGGTATTCTTGGCGCACTTAGCATACTTCTTCTTGTGGGGTTCTTCTTGAGAACGATATTTTGTGCGCATCGTGTGGGTTTGATTGGATATGGGGAAGCATGTCTACTAGCCATTCTTCCATTTGCACATTTTCTCCAGCTTCAGACGGCGTTTGATACCGTCAGCACATACACCATTCTGGGAATTCTTCTCGGGTATGGCCTCTGGCTTGAAAAAGAAACGGTTGCATTACCACAACCGTCAAAAAATGTTCCCGAAAAGTACGCTCTTTTAAGTAAAAGTATTGGTGTGGCACTTATGCTCGCGGGTATTTTTGGTTTCTGGGTTCTTGTAGGAAAAGAGTATGGGCGTCAAAAGGCGCTCTTCCAGATATTTGACGCAAAAGATACCGCCACGCAAATTGAGCATATTGAAAAAGCACTTTCGCGAAGGTCTAATTTTGAAGCAATGCGCCTTGCGTCTGCCTCGCTTATTAGTGGGTCATTCGATTTTATTCCGAAAACTGCTCTAGAAAAACAAGGCGAGGTTCTTGGTGTGGTTCTTAAACAACTGGATGCGTATGGTGTCGTATATAAGACATATCTTGAAATTATGCCCACTGATTACCGCGCACACATGAGTTATGCCTACCTGCTTATGGTTGAGACGGTGTATGGAAAAAATCGTCTTGAAGAAGCGCGGCAGGAAGTGGAAATGGCACGACCGCTTTCTCCGGGAAATCCACTCACACCCGTTATGGATGCGCTCGTGACGCTATATGCCGGTGATATTGTTGGCGCACGATTGATTATGAAGGAAAGTCTTGGTACAAATCCAGATATAGTCTTTTCTCAAGAAGTAGCGGACTACATTGAAAAACAGGCAAAACAATTTCCAGTCATTTCTGTTCTTAAATTGAAGAACCTCTAAGTATGAAGAATCTCTTTAATCACAGTTTTTTTCACTTCATGTTTGGTTTTGTTATGGTTCTCTTGTTTAGTTTTGTGGTTCTTTTCGTGGTGAATTATTTTATGCAATTATTTCCACGCTATGCAGAAACGGATATCCCATTCAGTACATGTATTACAAATACAGGAGAGGAGTGCTAGGTGGGTAGATACTGGAGACTAGATATTGGATACTGGAAATTTAAAAAATACAAAAACCGCGCGATACTTCGCGCGGTTTTCTAGTATCTAGTTTCCAATCTCTAGTATCTACTTCAGTATTTCATTCACCACTTCTTGCACAATTTTGCCGTCAGCTTTTCCTTTGAGCTCTTTCATTACAGCGCCAATGAACACACCTTTTTGTGATGCATCAGCATTAAGTTCTTCTTTTTTCTTCTGTACAACAGCCACAATTTCTTCACGGCTCATTTGTGCAGGGAGAAATGTTTCAATAATAGCCAGCTCTGCCTTTTCGCCCTCGGACAAATCTGTTCGTCCAGCGGCGTCAAATTGAGAAATAGACTCTTTATGCTTCTTTGCTTCTCGAGAAATCACCGTAAGAGCGACGTCATCAGAAAGCTCCCCATCTGGTTTTTCCTTCATAACGACCAGCTCGTTAACAAATGCAGCAAGAAGCCCGCGCAATACAGAGAGCCGAACAGCGTCTTTTGCGCGCATGGCGTCCTTGATACCTTCTTTTATAGTTGTGTGTAGCGACATACATTTTTTCTTAGTGGTTATAGTCAGTATGGTATCATACCTCATATATGGAGGCACGAGCATGGCACGCACACCCAATAGCAGATGTTGCCGAATGGCTCGGCGCAGATACCACCAAAGGATTGTCTATTGACGAAGTACATCGTCGTCAAAAACTCTTTGGACCAAATCACTTTGAGAAAGGTGTTCGGCTGTCGTTTATTCGAAAAGTGTGGCGCTACCTCAAAAGCCCCTTTGTTCTTATACTGGGGCTGGCATTTGTGGCGACTCTTTTTTTGGGCTCATACACAGATGCAATTGTTATTGCACTTGCCATTGTCATTAACATTGCCATTGGAGTATTCCAAGAGGGAAGAACAGACAGAGCGTTTGAGCGCCTCACATCTTCACAGGAACGTTTTTCGTTGGTGGTTCGTGATGGGCGTATTGTTCGAATACCTTCACGGCAGATTGTTCCAGGAGATATCGTGGTTATTCGAGCCGGTGAGGTGATTCCCGCTGATACGCGACTATTTGATGCGCGGGATGTTTTTTGTAATGAAGCACCACTGACAGGTGAACCTATGCCTGTTGAAAAGACAACAGAAGTTGTTTTTTACAATGCACCACTGACAGAGCAAAAAAATATGGTGTGGATGGGAACATCTATGGTTTCGGGGAATGCCCGTGGACTTGTTACGACAATAGGCACAGCAACTGCGATGGGAAATATTGCAGAACAACTACTCACCACGCGCGACGACCAGACACCTATTCAAAAAAATATTGCAAAACTCGCTCGGTTCATTTCCATTGTGGTTGCTGGTGTAACGGCAGTTGTGTTTGTGCTCGGTATACTTCGTGGTGAATCTATCAGTGCGATGCTCTTGCTCGCTGTTGCTGTTGCAGTATCAGCGATTCCAGAAGGATTACCCGCTGCGGTCGCGGTGTCACTTGCCGTTGGTATGGAACGACTACTTGAAAAAGGTGGTCTTGTGCGTACGATGATAACTGCTGAAACACTGGGGAGTACGACATTTATTTTGACTGATAAAACAGGAACACTCACGCGGGCAGAAATGACGTTTAGAAATGTATACACGGCAGATGAAGGTGCGCTTTCACTCGGAAGTACTGCACAGCACGTTCTCCGTCTCGGCATGCTCGCATCGGATGTTGTGTTTGAATCATCCACAGAAACCGATGTACATGTGAATGGACGTCCAATGGAAAAAATTATGACCGAAAGCGCGCTGGCTCTCGGTGTTCCACGCGCTGTGTTTGATACGCACGTAACCGTTGGGGCTGTACCTTTTAATTCAAAGGAACGATTTGCTGCCTATGTTCGTGTTGATACTGAGACCAAAAAAAGACGTATGTATGTTGCGGGAGCTCCAGAAATTTTACTACATGCGTCAACATGGCAAGGTACTGACGGAAAACAGAAACTATCAAAGGAAGAGAGAGATGAAACGCATGCTTTCTTTGAACGAGAAAGTGAGAAGGGGTATCGTGTTATTGCGGTTGCGTGGAAAGATGTCCCACACACGTTTGATGTACAACATCTTACACGAGAGACTGTCCTCAACACCCTTGTATTTGGCGGGCTTATTTCATTCGAAGATCCACTTCGTTTTGATGCACGTGGGTCAGTACTGCGCGTACAGAGTGCGGGTGCACGTGTATGTATGATTACGGGAGATAATCAAAAAACAGCAGCAACAATCGCGGCAGCCGTTGGAATTAATGGCGCACATGCAGTACTGACAGGAGTAGAGATTGAGCCTATGTCAGATAGTGAATTATTACAAGCACTACAAACACACAGTGTCTTTGCTCGCGTGCTTCCATTACAAAAAATGCGCATGGCAAAGGTGTTGAAGGATGCAGGTGAGGTGGTGGCTATGACCGGAGATGGTATTAACGACGCGCCAGCACTCAAAGCAGCGGACATCGGGGTTGCGCTTGGAAGTGGCACAGAGGTTGCTAAAGAGGCATCTGATCTTGTTCTCATTCATGATAGTTTCTCCATCATTGTGTCCGCTATTGAAGAGGGAAGGCGCATCATGGACAACCTTAAGAAAATGGTGACACACCTTCTTTCTACGAGCTTCGGAGAAATTATGATTATTATCGGTGCAATTATTGCGGGCATGCAGTTGCCTATTTTGCCAGTACAAATTTTGTGGCTCAATATTATTGAGGAAGGTGTGTTGTCGTTTGCGTTTGCGTTTGAACCCGTTGAGAGTGATGTGTTACGACGTAATCCAAAAAGTGAGGGAGTAAAAACACTCCTCTCATCAAACGTGAAGAAGATGATTCTTATAAGTGGTGTTGTGTCTGGGGCGCTGGCATTTGGTATTTTTATAGCTCTATCGTCGTTTGATTTCTCTATTGAATACATTCGAACACTCATGTTCGGTGTCCTTTCTCTTGGTGCAATCGTGTTCGCACTGTCTCTTAAAAGTTTGTCGGAGCCAGTGTGGCGCATCAAACTTTTCAACAACCCGTATCTTTTTTGGGCAGTCGTTACAAACACACTCTTGTTTGTGTTGACCCTTACCGTGCCAGTTCTCCAGAATCTTCTCTCAGTCGTTTCACCGGGAGCATTTGGCTGGGGTTTGTTCGTAGTTTCGGCTGCTCTAAACCTTGCCATTATTGAAATCGTTAAACTTCTTGTGTTCAAAAGAAGGCGTGAGGGAGCCATTCGCCCAGCGCAAGCCTTTGTATAAAACGTGTATACTATCTATATGACTGATATCTTATTGATTATATTGTCTATCCTCGTGCTTACTGCTATAGGTGTGCAGGTGTTGCTCTCTATGCGTAAAAAAGAGGCTGTAGGGGAAGATAAAGGGCTCTCACTCATCCTTCAGCAGCTCAATGAGATGTCTCGAACGGTGGACGCCAAGCTCGGTGAGAGTGCAAAAACGATGCATGATTCTATGCGCTCTCAGCTGTCTGAGTCAACGCGTATCGTCAAAGAGGTGACGGAGGGTTTGACGAAGCTTGATGAGACAAACAAACAAGTGGTATCGTTTGCCGACCAACTACAAAACCTCCAAGATATTCTTAAGAATCCAAAACAACGAGGTATTTTGGGTGAGTATTATCTTGAGAGCGTCTTGCAAAATGTGCTTCCTCCACGAACGTTTCAAATGCAGTATGCATTTGCGAATGGTGAAATTGTTGATGCCGTGGTGTTTGTCAAAGATAAAATTGTTCCAATTGATGCAAAATTTTCGTTGGAAAACTACAACCGTATTCTTGAAGCCCGTGATCCTGCCGAGCGTGAGCAGTATGAAAAAACATTTAAACAAGATCTTAAAAATCGTATTGATGAAACAAGTAAGTATGTTCGTCCTGCAGAAAATACGATGGAGTTTGCGTTCATGTTTATTCCGTCTGAGGGTGTGTACTACGATTTACTCATCAATCAAGTGGGTGCAGTGAAGACATCCACGCGCGATTTGATTGACTATGCGTTTGGTAAGAAAGTAATTATCGTCTCACCAACATCATTCCTCGCATATTTGCAGACAGTGTTGCAAGGACTTCGTAGTTTACAAATTGAAGATCAAGCAAAAGAAATTCAGAAGCGAGTTGGTGAATTAGGTCGTCATATTACAAACTACAATGTGTTTATGATGAAGTTAGGAACTGCACTCGGAACAACAGTCAATCATTTTAACACTGCACACAAAGAGTTAGCAAAAATTGATAAAGACGTCGTCCGTATTGCTGGAGAAACAGGCGGTGTTGAAACACTCTCTATTGAAAAACCACAGATGGAAGAGTAGGCGGTTTCACCCCGTTGGTGTACTATTTCCCCAGATAATGAATTGAGAGGAGGACTGCCTTGCAAAATAAGAGTGGTTTTGCCATCGTAATGTCTAAGAAAAGGAATCCGCGAACGCCAAACGGACTTGCGGTGTTCTTTGGACCGTCTGTATCTGACGGCGTTGAATTTCTTTCAGAGAACATCACTTCAAACGGATTTATGTTGTTTGAGGAGGAGACAACGGCTAGGAGGGCTGTTGCTGAAAGAAAAGAGCACTTTGGTAAAGAATTTCCAACTGTACGGTTGGTGGGGATGGAACTGCACATCGCAGAATCTCGGGGTGAGTGGAAAGAACTTCGTTCCTTTGGCTCATACGTTGTGGCTTACGGAGAAAGCTTTCGTGAGTGTAGGTTACACGGAACTCCGTGTGTAAATGGAGAGCGTGTGGGTTCAGCACACGACTCGTGGGCCTCATTCAATCAAAATGGCTGTCGGCCGTTCACTTCGTTCAGGTGTCTTATCGGCGAGGTTGGACTAGGAACTATTCCTGAACTTCTTCGACAAGGCGATGGAGGCGGGGTGTTCCTTATCGGAATCAAGATTTTGTGGCACATACAGTAATCGCTCTTCTTGAAACTCTAGAGGTGTGTCTAATGGGCACACCTCTTCTTTATTTACTTATTGCGGGTGTTGAAACACTCACTATTGAAAAACCACAGATGGAGGAATAAAAAAACACCCTTATGGGGTGTTTTTTTATTCTTGTTGCGGGGGTAGGAATTGCACCTACGACCTTCAGGTTATGAGCCTGACGAGCTACTACTGCTCTACCCCGCTGTGGGGAAGTATAGAGCATTGATACGCACAAGGCAAGTTCTAGCCTTATTTTATCGAGTAGTTGAGGTTTACTTGCACGATAACTTCCTGTGTTCCAGAAGAAACCATTGGGGAAGATTTCATATCTCCACCACCGTATCCCATACCCATTTCTCCACCATACTGAGGAACAAGGCCAGGAACACTAATTGGATTTTCCCACCATGAAATAACTTCTTTAAGTCGAACACCCGCTGCCTCTGCGGTTTCTTGCGCGCGTCCTTTCGCGTCTGCAATGGCAATAAGGAGCGCTTGTTGTTGGAGGTCTTCAATATTTGATGCGGTAAACGCCACACCAACAACTTGGTTTACACCTTGTGCGCTTGCTGTTTCAATAACTTTTCCAATACGTGTGTCAGAGGCGCCATTTTGGAGTGTGAGTTTGATGGAAAGTTGTTGGTCAGCGCTGTACCCACTAATCACGGCAGGTTTTCCTTCAGGATAATAATATTGAGGAAACAAATTGTATGCTTGTGTTGAAATATCTTCTGCAGGAATACCAAGTGCAACGATCGCGGGAATAACTTTTGCAATGGTGTCTGACAATCGTGTGAGTGCAGCTTGTGCAGTTACTGCATTATCAACATGCACACCGAGGGTTACTGTACCTTCGTCGGGTGTGTAGGGGACTTTTCCTGTTCCCGTGATACTTACTTGTTGCCAGTCTTGAGCAACAATTTTGTCGCGAATAATGGCTACGGTAATAACTCCTGCAAGCAAGAGCATACCAAGGACAACAACACCCGTTGTCATACCTCGCGAATATGTTGGCTGTGAATACATATCTATATAATTAATAATTTATAAAATGCTTCTTTATAAAAAGTGGGTGTCACCAGTATAACGCACGTTCATATATATCGTGAAGGTGTGGGTTGGTTACAAGGGAGGGGACTCGGTCACAAAGAGTTTTCAGAGGGACTCGGTCACTCTCGTGGATTTTTGTTTTGTCTACAACTCACAAAAATCTCACTCCATCGACCCCCACTCGGACCGCCGCCTGCGGCGGGCTTCGTCGGTCCTCGGTTCGAGTCCCGCCGATTCGATATCTACACAAGACAAAACCGACTAGCATATGCTAGTCGGTTTTGTTTGAGGCGGAATCGACGGGACTCGAACCCGCAACCTCCTCCGTGACAGGGAGGCGCTCTAACCAGTTGAGCTACGACTCCAAATGAGGGTTGTACGCAGATGCGAACGCGTATTTCCGAAGAAAGAGAGAAAAGAAAAGCTTGTTTTTGTTTTCTCTCGACTTTGAGGAAATGAGGAGCGTGAGCATCCATGTTCCCCGAACGCCGGAGTCGCAAGCTACTGCTTACAACTTACAACCCCAGGTCGTCATACTATACCAAAAATACTCCCAAAATCAACGAATTGTGTCGGTGGCAGGACTTGGCCACGAATCTCTAAGGATTTTTGCGCATTTGCGCCAAAATCCTAAGTGTTCTCGGCCCCATCTCGCCAGCACTCAAATAGTTGAGTACTGGCTCCGATCTGCAAGTCCTTACTGTAAACAAACACACAAGGAACGAAAATAGCCGAACACAAGGCTCGACTATTTTCATTCCTGTGTCGGTGGCAGGACTTGCACCTGCGACCTAGGGCTTATGAGTCCCTCGCTCTAACTACCTGAGCTACACCGACAAATGAGGGTTGTACGCAGATGCGAGCGCGTATTTCCGAAAAAAGAGAGAAAAGAAGAGCTTGTTTTTGTTTTCTCTCGACTTTGAGGAAATGAGGAGCGTGAGCATCTATGTTCCCCGAATGCTGTCGATGCAAGAGGGCCAACGGCCCGATTACACCGACAGTGGTACTACTTTACAATAAACAACCACTACTCGCAATTCATTGAATTGTACACCTCGCAACGATATACTAGAGAATACCATTACTAAGCTTTAATTAATAACAACAATAGTCGCGCCTTAGCGGACAGTTGCGCGACACGATTTTGTGAAATCGCATGAAAAAACTATCAATTAAGGAGGCATTCGGGTCAGCGTGGAGAATATTCTCTAATCATGTGTGGGTGTTTGTTGGTTCAACGGCACTTATTGGGGCGATATCGTTTATTATGAATCAAGTAGGCAAAGACAGCGGTCCCGGAGATTTTATTATCGGTCTTGCGGGGGCGGTATTGTCGTGGTGGCTCTACATTGGTTTTATTCGTATCGCGATGACAGCGTACGCGGGTGGAATCATTTCTTTTGACATGTTGTTTAAAGAAAGAGGGATGACATTGTGGCACTACATACTTGCTGTCATTCTTTCCGGTCTCTGTGTTATTGTCGGTCTTGTGCTGCTTATTATTCCCGGAATTATAGTACAAGTTGGACTTATGTTTGTTCCATTCCTTATTCTTGATAAAAACATGCAACCCATTGCATCACTCAAAGAGAGTTGGCGTTTAACGAAAGGATACAAATGGAATTTGTTTGGTTTTTTCCTTCTCGTTATTCTGATTAATGTGTTCGGTGCCCTTGTTACATTTGGTCTGGGACTTCTTGTGACAGCACCACTTTCTCTCCTTGTGTTGACGTATCTCTATCGTGAACTTGAAAAGGGTGTACAAATGGAGCCGGTGGCACCAACAACTCCTGTACATTAATTTTTGCAGACTTACTCCAAATAGCGTTTTTTAGTATTACCTCTTTAGAAAAATTTTATCTCTAAAATGATTTACTGAAGAGATGGTTTTTCTTGCAAAAAAAGATATACAACGCCTCTATTTTCAAGACAAGAGGTCTCTTCAAGAGATTTCAAAAATTATTGGTGTTTCAACACATACGATTTGTTACTGGATGGATACATACAAACTACCGCGTCGTAATAGGTCAGACGCGCTCTACATAAAATATAATCCAAACGGAAATCCGTTTATGTGTAAGAATCTTGTGTCACACAAAGATTGGTTCTTATTTGGATTAGGAATTGGTTTGTATTGGGGCGAGGGCACAAAAAGCAATACACATTCTGTACGTCTTGGTAATACTGACCCACATCTTATTAAAATGTTTCTGTTATTTCTAAAAAAGTGCTACGAAATAGATGAGAAAAAATTACATTTCGGACTTCAAGTTTTTCGCGACATGTCAGCCGTGGATGCAAAAGAGTTTTGGAAAAAACATCTCAACATAGAAGAAAAACAATTTCAGAAAATTATTATTACTCCGACACTTGGTGTGGGAACGTATCGGAAGAAAACACAATACGGGGTTTTGACCATTTATTTTAACAACAAAAAACTCAGAGATATTCTGGTCGGTGAGATTGAAAAAATGAAGAAAATAAGGTAATCTCTTAACAGGATAAAGCCGATGTAGCTCAGATGGTAGAGCACGTCCATGGTGGAGAAATTCTGCCCGTTCGCGTAGAAATGCGCGTTTTGTATCCCGAATAACGGTTAATAACCTACACACAAGGCCAAGACCGTAGCATCCACATGAGGTGGAGGCTCGAACGACTGACAAGGGATGCGTCGCTATTATGCACGTACAAGATACAGTCTAGTCCCTCAATACGTGTGTGTTTTTAAATGAGGGTGTATACGAAGGACGGGGTCGCCGGTTCAATCCCGGCCATCGGCTCAAAGTAGTGGAAGTTAGAAGTTGGGAGTGAGAGGTTGGTAGTTGGAAGAAGCATCTTGCCGCCTTAGCTCAGCTGGTAGAGCAACGGTATCGTAAACCGTAGGTCCCCAGTTCAAATCTGGGAGGCGGCTCAGTAAAAATATGGACGAAAACGAAATCAAACAAAAAATAGAAGGTATTGAGGCAATGATGGAACGTAGTGACTTTTGGAATGACAAAGAAAGCGCCCAAGCCGTGCTCAAGGAGTATCAAGAATTAAAACTTCAAGTCGAGGGAAAGGAAAGACACGACAACGGAAACGCTATTGTAACGATTTTTTCTGGTGCCGGAGGCCTTGATGCGGAAGATTTTGCCCGAATGCTCACAGGTATGTATCTTGCCTATCTGGGGCGTAATGGGTGGGACCATGTCGTGATGCACCAAAATGAAAATGACCACGGGGGTATCCGAAATATCACGTTTGAAGTGCAGGGAAAGGGAGCATATGGTGAACTCAAACACGAAGAAGGTGTGCACCGTTTGGTGCGTATCTCGCCCTTTAATGCAAAACAACAACGACACACATCATTTGTGATGGTTGAAGTATTGCCGAGGCTTGAAGATGAGCACGAACTGGAAATTCCAGAGACAGATATTGATATTCAATTTACACGTGCTGGAGGACCGGGTGGACAAAATGTCAACAAACGGGAAACCGCTGTGCGTATCGTTCACAGGCCAACAGGAATAGCAGTACATGTCGCTACACAACGTAGTCAAGCGCAAAATCGTGCTTATGCACTAGAAATTTTGCGTGGAAAGTTGTATCATAAGGAGCAGGAAGAGAAGTTGTTGCGCGCGCGCGGACTTTCAATTTCAGCAACAACGGACGCTGAGTGGGGAAATCAAATACGTTCGTATGTATTGCATCCTTACAAAATGGTAAAAGACCACCGAACGGGCGTTGAAGTCAACAATACCGACAAAGTGCTTCAAGACGGAGATATCGATGAGTTCATTGATGCTCATAAAAAGATGCAAACGAATTCTCAGGTTGCTTAATTTCACCCATATATGATGCACATGATTTCATTTGATAATGTTAGTAAAATATACTCGGATGACTCAAAGGCACTCCAAGAGGTAACTTTTACCATAGAGCCAAGCGAATTTGTTTCTATTGTGGGACACTCGGGGGCGGGAAAGACGACGCTTCTCAAACTTTTGCTTGCCGAAGAACGTCCAACAGGGGGATCAGTTTCCTTCGGAAACGTTGATATTCATTCGTTGTCTCGTCGTGAGATTAGTGCCCTACGACGTAAAATAGGAATGATTTTTCAGGATTTTCGTCTCCTTCCGTACAAAACAGCATTTGAAAATATTGCATTTGCAATGGAAGCTGCAGGACGTAATGATGTAGATATTGAGAGCGATGTGCCGTACGCACTTGAACTCGTTGGACTTCTTGATAAAGCATGGAAATTTCCTAATCAAATGTCCGGAGGAGAAAAACAACGCCTTGCCATTGCACGGGCAATTGTGAATCAACCAGACGTGCTTGTGGCAGATGAACCAACAGGAAACCTCGACCCGCTCAACTCGTATGAAGTTGTTCAGATTTTGAAAAAGATTAATGATTTAGGAACGACAGTTCTTTTGACGACACACAACAAAGGCATTATTGATAGTTTGGGTAAGCGCGTTATTACAATGGAGAAAGGGCGTGTGGTACGTGATGATAAGGAGGGAAGGTACGTCTTATAAAATTCGAATATCGAAGCACGAAAATCGAAACAAATAAAAATGTATGAATATCCAAATGTTTAAAAATTTTAAATTTAAAAATTAGATATTATTTCGGATTTCGACATTCGGATTTCGTGCTTAATGTAACTATTATGTTTTGGATTAACACAAAAAGAATACTGAAAGCGGGATTTGTGAATTTTTGGCGCAACGGTTTTGTGTCGCTCGCCTCTGTCCTGATTATGGTGGTAACACTGTTTACTCTCGGAGCAGTTATTTTTTCTGGAGCAATATTGAATGCATCACTGCTGCAATTGAAAGAAAAAGTTGATGTGAATGTGTACTTTTTGACGGACGCCACAGAGACCGATATTTTAAAGCTTAAAGGAGCTCTTGAAGCACTTCCTGAGGTGGCAACCGTTGGGTATGTTACACGCGAACAAGCTCTTGTAGCATTTCAGGAGCGACACAAAGACGACCAAACAATTCTCGGCGCACTTCAAGAGTTGGATGATAACCCACTTGGTGCGGTATTTAATATTCGCGCAAAGGAGACATCTCAATATGAGGCTGTCGCGGCGTTCTTAGATAGTCCAGCATCTCTCGGAAGTAGTAATAATGTTATCATTCAAAAAGTAAACTATAACGATAATAAGGTGGTTATAGAAAAATTAAGTAATATCATTAATTCAGCAGAACGACTCGGACTTGCTCTCAGTGTGATTCTTATTGTTCTCTCCCTCATTATTACATTCAATACTATTCGGCTTGCGATTTACACTGCACGCGAAGAGATTTCAGTTATGCGCCTTGTCGGTGCTGGAAATATGTATGTGCGTGGACCATTTGTTGTTGAGGGTGTTATGTATGGTATTGTGTCTGGAATACTTGTCCTTGCACTCTTTTACCCTCTGACGTACTGGATTGGGCCATTTACCAAAGAATTTTTTGGTGCAATGAACTTGTTTGAATATTACGTAAGCAATTTTGGAGAGATGTTTCTCATTATTCTTGCTGCTGGAATTTTTCTTGGTGCAATCTCAAGTTATCTCGCTGTTCGTCGGTATCTTCGTGCATAACACACCATGACCCTCCGTCACCGACACAAATATATTTTTGTTATCGGGGGTGTCATGTCGGGTATCGGTAAAGGAATCACCACTGCCTCCATTGGTAAAATCCTTCAAGGAAAAGGGTATAGGGTTAATCTTATGAAAGTTGACCCGTATCTTAACGTTGATGCTGGCACCATGAATCCAACAGAACACGGTGAAACATTTGTACTTAATTCTGGACTTGAAACGGACCAAGACATGGGGAACTACGAACGCTTTTTAGGAGTTGACGCTGTCACGGAGGATTACGTAACGAGTGGTATGGTGTACTACAACGTATTAACACGTGAACGTGCTCTTGGATATGGGGGGAAGTGTGTTGAAGCAATGCCTGATATCGTGAATGAAATAACAGACAAAATTACCCACGCAAAGCGGCATGGGCGGTCTGATGTCACTGTGGTTGAGATTGGTGGAACAATCGGTGACTATCAAAATACACTTTTTATTGAAGCTGCCCGAGTCATGAAAATTGAGCATCCCAACGATGTCGTCTTTGTTCTTGTTAGTTACGTACCAATGCCAAAAAGTATTGGTGAAATGAAGACACGCCCTACTCGTATCGCTGCACAGGCATTAAATTCATACGGTGTACAGGCAGATTTTATTATTGCGCGAAGTGATGTTGTTATGGACACCAAGCGACGAGAGAAGCTTGCTGCGGGATGTATGATTCCTCCGGCGCACGTTATTTCAGCACCAGATGTTAAAAGTATTTATGATGTTCCTTTGAATTTTGATAAGGACCATATTGGCAATCTACTCTTAAAACATCTCGGGTTGTCCCACAAGAAAAATGACTTGCGTGATTGGCAGACGTTCGTGCACAAAAAAAATCGCGCAAAAAAAGAAATTTCTATTGCTATTGTTGGAAAGTATTTTGATACAGGTGACTTCACTCTTGCTGATTCGTACATATCAGTTATTGAGGCAATCAAAATATCGGCGTGGACGCTTGGATATACACCAAAGCTCACGTGGTTAAATGCAAAACATTTTGAACAAGATGTTTCATTATTAAGAAAAGTGGGCTCTTTTGACGGTGTTATCGTACCTGGAGGTTTTGGTTCCTCTGGTGTTGAGGGAAAAATCGCTGTTATCAAGTATGTACGGGAACACCACATTCCGTTTTTTGGTTTATGTTATGGAATGCAGTTGGCTGTTGTAGAATCAGCAAGACATATTCTCAAATGGAACGACGCACACACAACAGAAATTGCTAAAAACACCACACATCCCGTTATTGATATTTTGCCAGAGCAGAAGGAGCTTTTGAAAGCAGGGCACTATGGTGCAACAATGCGATTGGGTGCGTATCAAGCGAATTTGCAAAAAGGAAGTATTGCTGCTCGTGCATATACCACATTAAAAATTTCTGAACGACACCGTCATCGCTATGAAGTAAACCTAGACTACATATCAGAACTTGAGAGGGCGGGACTTGTTTTTTCTGGACGTTCCCCCGATGGAAAACTCATGGAAATTGTTGAACTACCAAAATCAGTCCATCCTTTTTTTCTTGGTACACAATTTCATCCAGAATTTAAAGCACGGCCGACGTCCCCACACCCGCTATTCAGTGCTTTTATTATAGCTGCAACAAAAAGACGCTTGAAAAAAACTAAGAGCGTCTAATACACATATGTTATTTACAAGAAAAGGTGATGATGGTACATCGGGATTATTTGGAACAAAAGATCGTCTCTCTAAAGATAGCCCTCTTTTTGAGGCGCTTGGCACAGTTGATGAACTTAACTCATTGCTCGGTGTTTGTTTTGCGATAGCACACACACAAGACACTGGCACAATTTCCCTTGCATCCATACTCCATCAGATTCAGGAGCACCTCTTTATCGTACAAGCAGAACTTGCTGGGGCAGATAAAACCATCTCTCACGAGCACGTGGTGTGGCTGGAGGGTGTATCAGGGGACATTGAGGCACTTATTGGGAGTCCAAAAACCTTTCTCATTGCTGGGGGGACAGAACTCTCAGGTCTTCTTGATTTTACTCGTGCGGTGTCACGCAGAGCAGAGCGACGCGTTATTTCTGCACACCACCAAAAACTCATATCTTCAGAGACAAGTATCTATCTCAACCGACTCTCAAGCGTGCTCTACGCACTCGCACGATATGCAGCATGGAGGGCTGGCGCACACGAACAAGCACCTTCATATTAACTGAGTTGTGTTACGCGCTTACTGATTTTGTCGTCTCAGTTGGCATGTCAATTTCACAGAGACCACCGACGCACGCAAGTTCTTTTTTCTGCTCCGTTCCGTCGGTGAGTTCATAGGTAAGTAGTTTGGAGTAATCAACATCAGGAAAGGCAGCAACAAGCTCTTCATATCGCTTCTTGTTTATTTCTTCATATGGTGCAAGTTGGTACACATGATCAAATCGTGGAAGAAAGGAAAGTCCGCCAATAATCTCCCAGTTTTTTTGAATCCAATCTACAACACTAATCCACTCATCTTCACCAACAGAAATGGTTGCAGACGGGTTATGTTCCGTGTAATTGAGTTTTACATTTTTCCAATACTCAAGTTGTTCCAATGCCGTAAAGTCGTCTTTGAATTTGGAACTTTCAGGTGATTCAACAGGAAACTCAAGTACATACGTTGTTGCATTCTCAAGTGTTTGACCAACTTCCGGGTAATAAGGTACTCCTTGGTCACGTAGCATTTTGAAGAGTGAGTCTGCTATGGAAATTCGTACACGGCGAATGTAGTACTTTGAATGGCGAGGATGAATACCCGATGAGCAGTTAAATGTTTGTGAAACGTTTCCTGATGGTTTGACTGCCGTAACTGACATTGATGGCTTAATACCAAAGCGTTTTGCATACACTGCATTTGTTTTAACTGCCGTGTCTCGCATAGCACGCAGTGTTTCCGGTTGACGTGATGCCTCACAGTCCCATTGACCAGTTACAGAAACGCCCAACAATGCCTCATCCCTACAATGTTTGGTCCAGTCCTTTGAAATATATTTGAAGTTGGTGAGTGATGCTTGATACGTACCGAGAATGGAAGCCAAGCGTGCCTTGCGAACTAGGCTTTCGGGTGTGTCATCCGCACGAGCAATTACTTCCGACAAGTTACAGAACTGTTTTGATTGGAGAATAATTTCTCCGCATGGATTGGGTCCAATCGGTCCCTGCACTACACCATCGTCATTAATAAAACCAACCTTCTGAAAATATGCAACTCGTCGTTTTGGCATTGTATTTGCAAGTGCACCGCGGTTAAATATTCCGCGCTCTCCAGAGTTACTTTTCATGAGTGCCACCCACTCCTCCATGAGCTCTGTATTGGACGGTTTTGTTTCGTACACAGCGGAGTTGTTTGCCACTGAACGGTACGGCTCTGTATTGAAAAACTGCCCCTTTTTAGCATCACGCAAGTCAGAGTCATCAAGGTCAGATAAGCTAATCATTGCTGTTCGGCGTACACCTCCTGAAACAACACATTCACCGATTTTACAGATGATATCGTGTGCATCAATTGGTCGCAGGCGACGACCTTGTCGTTTAAATATTCTTTCGCGTGCAAATGCAAGAAGAGAACGAAGTGGTTCTGGACCGGATGCTTTGCCACCCATAACCTTAAGACGCGAACCGGCTGGACGGATTTGTGAGAAATCAAATTCAATATCGCGACCGGAGTACCATGTCTGTAATCCCAACGTCAAGGCGTCACACCAACCCTCTTTTGAGTCAACAATGACGTGGGATGGCAATTTTTTTCTACCTTGCTTTTGTATCTGGGGAAGTTGTTCAATGTTTTGACTTTCAACTGCAAACCCAACCCCACATCCCTGCATAGAGAGGTACATAATTTCAGCGAAATCCTCCAGTTTTGTTGGTGCGGTAAATGTGCAGTTGTATGCGCACGTGTTACATCGACGAGCTGCTTCTCCCGCAAATTGCATGAGTCGCATGGACGGCATAATTTCTTGTTTGAGTATTGCTTCTCGTAGTTCAGCATATTCTTTAGCGGAAAGTTTTTCGCCAAGATTTTCTTTCATGAACGATACATAGCGGTCCACTGTTTCTACCCACGTCTCGCGTCTATTTTCTGATTCAATCCATCGTGCATAGGTGCGCAAGTATACAAACTCACCAAGTGCGTTGTTATGGAAATATTTTTTACTCTCAGAGGCAAGTGCGCGCACATGTTCTGGCACATCTCCTTGCTCAGCGCGTACACGAGCACGTTCCGCTCGGTATAAAATATACGCTTTTGCTGTTGCGCCAAATTTGTGGAACATCAACTCTGTTTCAACAGCATCCTGCACGTTCTCAACGGTTGGTGTATATATTTTGTTGAGCATTTTTCGCTCAAGAAGTCTTTTGGTAACACCCTCAGCTATCGTTTGCGGTGCTCCGTCACGAAATTCTCCAGCTGCTTTCATTGCCTTTTCAACCGCAAGAGCAATTTTTGTAGAATCAAAAGGTTTTTGAGAACCATTTCGTTTAAGAATGGTAGTGAGCAGGGCGCTTTTCGTTCGGGACATAGGATAAAAGAATTACTTTATAAAGGTGTATGCATTATACTCGTGTCTACCCACGAACGGGTATAAAAAACTGTGGAAAAAGTGCACGGACACGAAATGGGAGGTAGGTCCAGAAGGTACTTCAAAAAAGGTTTCTTACATTGACCAAAAAAGACACTCTTTTAAAAAAGAGACAAAAAGAAAAACATAAAACACGTCATTTGGTGTCCGAGGGGTGTTAATGGAAGGCCTCCACGAAAAAGACACAGTCCTCTGGTTTTGTCATTTGGATTTTTTCCACAAGATCGTTGCATGCCTTCTCTTGACCACACACATAGACATCACTGATATCAAATTGTAGGTTTTTAATATGGTCTTGAATGTGCCCTGTGTGTTTTAAAGGTGTGTGTTCAGATGGACGAGATATGGTGTATGTATATGAGACGTTCGTGTTCTTTTGTGCCACATCTTCAAAAAACTCTTTGTACAGAACGTCATTTTCATCTCTTGAACCTGTCACAATAACAATTTCACGCAGAGGAGAGTCTTTTGCTAGATGGTGTGTAAGTGCTTTGATAACCGAAACGCCAATACCAAAACCAAATAAAAATATTTTTTTTATGACACATCTTATCCGCGATGTTGAGTCTAGATATAGGTACGAACAACTCGCGCAAGTTAATATCTATACAAGCACAAAACCAAGAAGACCAAACTCTTTTATTTTTTCGGTGTAGTTCGGATAGGAGTTGTAGATTTTTTTCATTTCCTCAATCGAAGAAATACTCGGCATCACTTTCTTGAAAGGAATTTCCTTGACCATACCATCAACGCTCGGCCAATGATATATTTTGGTAACTTTCTTTGAGAACCGATTTTTTCCGCACACAAAAATCAACTCGTCTCCAACTTTGATATTCTGATGTCGAGGTGTACCCGCGCGCGTTTCAATACTTTTTAGACCACTACGCACTTCTTCAAAAATACCTGTATCAGTTTGTCTAAGCCTAAGTGCGTGGGATGTCATTGTCTTTTTTAGGAAAGCCCCACTGCCATCGTGGTTTTTCTCCAGTTTTGTAACAGATTGCAATAAGAACAATCACAAGGATGAATGTTTGCACAAGAAATGCGACGGGTACATCACCAGAGAGTGATTGGGTATCTGTTCGGTACGCATTGCCAACTATCAAAGCGATAAAGAGCAGAAGTATCAGCCAACCCTGCCACGTTGCAGGAGTCCAACCCCACCCAAATATTTTTCGTTTGAACCAGTATTTTTCAGGATTATCTTTAAGATACTCAATGTATTTTTGTACTATCATACATAAAGTGTACGCTCACTGCCGTGCTAACGAAAGGGGATTGAAAAAAGCCCCAAAATAGGGCATTGTGTAGCTACTTTGCTGGGTCATCTAACGCTCCCTGTTTGTTCAAGAGCAAAGCGATTGAATACAAACAGCAGTGCAAGCGAGGCCTTTGGCCGAGTCGTAGTAGGACACAACTATGTATTGCTGGGTCATCTAGCGGTAGGATGCGACTCTCTGAAAGTCGTCACCTTGGTTCGAATCCAAGCCCAGCAACAAACACTTTTATGAAACGCGCATTTATTGTTCATCGATGGTCGGGGGGCGCAAGTGATGATTGGCGACCGTGGCTTAAAAAAGAATTAGAAAACAAGAGTTACGAGGTTTTTGTTCTTGAAATGCCAAGTACAGATACCCCCGTTATCGAGAGCTGGGTAAATCATTTGGCATCTGCAGTTGGAACACCGGACGAAAATACATATTTCATTGGTCACTCGATTGGGTGTCAGACGATTCTCCGTTATTTAGAGTCAATCAATACTCCGATTGGTGGTGCAGTGTTTGTTGCTGGTTGGTTTAATCTAGCAAACCTAGAAGGCGATGAGGTAAAAGAAATTGCGAGACCATGGATAGAGACCCCAATTAGTAAAGAAAAGATAAAGGGAGTAATATCTCGCTCAGCCCTTCTTATCTCGGACAATGATCCTTATGGATTTTTTAAAGAAAACGTTGCTGGATTCAAACAATTGGGAACGGAGGTCGTTGTCCTTCATAATGCTGGTCACATAACAGAGGATGATGGCTTTAAGGAATTGCCTCAAATTTTTAAAGATCTTGGTATCCTGACCTCAAAATAAGTATTCTACCATCGTCCCATACAGCCAACACGCTTATGCTACGTTAGGTGATTGAGAGGTATAGCTCACTATCTCGAATATGGCGTGTGATAGAATAAAAATATGGAAAAAGATATAGGACAGATACTGGACTTTCTTAAGGAGATAAGGAAACTTCATCATACCTATCGTTTCACACCCCAACCGAACGGTGGATACGAAAACGACGCAGAACACTCATGGTCTGTTGCAGTAACTTGCATGCTCCTGAAACCTCGTCTTGAAAAGGAGTTTGAAACAAAACTAGACGGTGAAAAGATGCTCAAGATGGCACTCATACACGACCTTGCAGAGATACAGACCGGTGACACAAAAACGTGGGATACCGATTCGAGAGTGAATAAAGAGGAAAAAGAACGAGCGGCGATACATAGCATGACAACAAAACTTCCAGACGATCTTCGAGATGAAGTATTAAAACTGTGGGAAGAGTGTGAAGCAAAAGAAACACCAGAAGCAAAAGCTGTGAAGTCAATTGATCGGTTTGATTCCGTTGTTCACCGAACGACATTTGAAATTGGATGGAAAGGAAAAATGGAAGAGGAACATGCCACCGTCTCTGCACTTGATGCACGCCAGCTTCCTCGACACTCTTTTTCAAAAGTTTTAACGATGTTTTATGAACTAATCCGAAACGAAGGGGTGTCCAAGGGGATGTTTCATCAGGACTAAAACATAGACACCCCACCAGTCTTTTTACTGTCTATCGTATCTATCGAGACCCGACTGAGAGGCCTCGTTCTGCTATACTGAAATCGTCTCAGAAACCCCTCAACGGTCTTGTTGGGCAAGGTTTCAGACTGACTCAGCCAACACGCTTATGCTAAGTCAGGTGATTGAAATGCCTCAAAAGAAGGTACTTGCTTATTGAAAAATGAATACTTAAGTTAAAATTGAAAAACATGGAACACAAAGAAATAGAATGCAGATTTTTGGAGATAGATAAAGATAAGTTGGTTAAAATCCTGCTTGGTCTTGGCGCAAAAGATTTAGGTGAAGTGATGCTCGAAGAAACAATTATTTACGATCAAGCTCTTAAGTGGAAGGAAGCAAATCGTTTTGTTCGGATAAGGAAAACGGGAGAGAGGGTAAAGCTTTCATATAAAGAACATAATGCTCATGCGGTAGATGGTGCGTATGAAATAGAGTTTGATGTAAGTGACTATAAAAAGGCTGAGTTACTCTTTGAGAAGGTGGGACTTGTACCGTACCGTCATCAGCAGAAAAAGCGCCACACACTTGAGTTGGATGGGGTTACGTTCGACATTGACACATGGCCCCGTATTCCGACCTATGTCGAACTCGAAGCTGAAAATGAGGGTGATTTAAAGAAGGTGGTTTTAAAAATTGGGTATGACTGGAAAGATGCGATTTTCAACAATGCCGCTTGGGTTATTGAGGAGAAGTATGGGATTCCGGTAAGGAAGTTGCGATGGTTTACTTTCGACAGAATGGAATAAAACAAGGCTAGATCGAGATGGGTTGGGGGTACTTAGTAACTCGTGACCGAGTTCTAGTCCAGCAACACGATATTTATAGTTAGTAGTACGCAAAAGGAGCAACTAAAGAATAAATAATCAAGATGAAGAATATCATTAAGCTATCCGTTATTTCTGAGGTTGACGCCCAAAGTCATGCAATTTTAAAAGTGCAAGAAGGTTCTGTCATAATGAGAGGTGGTGATGAAGATGGGTACGACTTTGAGTGTGGAAATTGCAATGAGGTGTTGGCTACGAATGTTTTCCATCAACAAATTCGTAATATAGTCCTTATCTGTAATAGATGTGGAAAACACAATATAATAAGGTTTGATTGGAGTGTTTATATATTTAAGTATTTTAGAGAGGAAATAAACTATTCTGCGGTTCTTGTGGGACTTATCCTTGCCCTATCAGTATCTATTTATACGGACTTTAGTGTTTTAACAAAAATAGTGATTACTGTAGTAACAGTGGTTTTGTCTCTTTTTTACAAAACCCTAGTGCAAATTTTTCAAGAAAATAATTAGCAGTCTGAGTTTATAAAAAAGGTTCCACCATCATCCCACAGGGTCAACAACTGAAAATGAATAAAAAATTGTTTTTGTGGTCCCTCTACGATTTTGCAAATTCCATAGTTTTAATGGGATTTCTATTTTATTTTTCACAATGGCTTGTTATCGATCAGGGGAAGCCCGCTTGGTGGTATAACATTGCGCTCGTTGTTGCCTCTGTTCTTTTTATTTTTACGGCACCTATCATAAGTAAGAAAATTGATACCCTAAAAGTAAAAATTATAGGGCTTCGCTTCTGGACCGCTCTTACTTTCATCGGATATTTAGTAGTGGCTCTACTCACGATGCTTTCGGATGGCGCAGAGGCTTTGGTTACAGTGGTATATGCACTTTCAACGTATACGTACCTTACCTGTTTCTTGTACTTTACTCCGATGTTAAATGATTTGTCGAATGGTACTGATCGTTCATGGAAATCAGGAATAGGGCAAGGTGCAAACTCACTTGGTCAGGTGGTAGGAGTTTTGATTACTCTTCCTTTTGTAAATGGAATTACGTTATTTGGTGATCCGGGAAGGGCACAGGCTTTGTTGCCCGCCACAATCCTTTTTGGATTACTTGCATTGCCCATGCTTCTTTTTTATCGAGAGGATCAAAATATAGTTTTGATTAAGAATAGTATTGAACCTCGACCAACCCTCGTGTCTTTGTTCAAAGAAGTTTTTGCATATAAACCCTTGGCGCTTCTTTTGATTGCCTACTTTTTATTCAGTGATGTGATGCTTACATTTGCCAATAATTTTCCGCTTTACTTAGAAACCGTGCATCAGACAACTGACACTGTAAAATCTATTCTTACCGCAGGCATTCTTGTTCTTGCGGCCGCAGGAGCAGTTCTCTTTGGTAAAATTGCTGACAAAAAAGGAAATCTAAAGGTTTTGAAAATGATTCTTATAACGTGGTGTTTCATTTTTCTGGCGATGGTGTTGGTCACAGATTTTAAGATACTCGTCCCAATCTTTCTATTTGCTGGGATATTATTTGGTCCAGTGTGGGGGATAAGCAGAGCCCTTGTAGGGGAACTTGCTCCACCAAACCTCGTAGCTTCTTCTTTTAGTTATTATGTCGTTGCAGAGAGGTTTGCAACATTTGTTGGTCCCGCTATATGGAGCATTGTTCTTGTTGTTGTCGGAGAGAATGTTCGAGGATATCAAACAGGACTTGCCTCGCTTGCTCTGCTTCTGGTAGTAAGTCTATTTTTCTTAAATAAGATAGAGAGGAGTAAATTAAAAGCACTCGCTGGACTAGCGGAGCAAGGTTAATTCGGTGTTATTATGGTTCCAACATCGTCCCCCCCCGGCCGTAGCCTATGGGCGAGGCACACAGCCAGCAACCATATTTTGAGGTACAATTATCTTATTACTAGCCACATTCATTTTTATGCAACATTACCACATTGAGGAGTCACCGATTTCTCATTTTTTATTTAACAACACGAAAGTTGCTTGGTTCTGGCTTTTTGTACGACTCTATGTCGGATACGAATGGCTTGTAGCTGGTTGGGCCAAAGTTACCAGCGATGCGTGGGTTGGGTCTGGCGCCGGAGGTGCTATTACCGGTTTTCTTACCAAGGCTCTAACTAAAACGGCTGGCGCACATCCTGACGTACAGGGATGGTATGCAGACTTTCTACAAAATGTTGTGCTCGCATACCCGGTCTTCTGGTCACACCTCGTTGCGTGGGGAGAATTGGTGGTCGGCATAGCACTTATTCTTGGTCTTTTCACGGGCATTGCGGCATTCTTTGGTCTCTTTATGAATTTGAACTATCTGCTCGCAGGCACGGTGAGCTCAAACCCCGTACTCTTCACCCTTTCAATCGGATTGATTCTTGCATGGAAAGTTGCTGGCTACATTGGCATAGACCGTTATCTTTTGCCGAAACTGGGTACTCCGTGGGGAAGGGCACTCTGAAATACACCCACACATGAATACAGTAGGTACAAACATTACGATATTTATTTTATTTTTTGGAGTTGCAGTCATCCAAGCAATTCAGACCCGCAATTGGCCTATGGTTTCCTTCTGGGTTGCAATCGGTCTCGTATTTCTCCTAGCTGGTTTAAAAAAGTCTTGATAGGAAGATTTCAAAGTAGCGTATACTTAGGGAATGAAGCGTTTCAAACTGTATGTTCTGGTGAGCTTGTGTTTTTTAATTGCTTTTATTTTTGTCACCAATAGTGTTATCTATGTAGGGACTAAACCATACATATATAGTGACGTTACATCTGCTCCAGATGCCGAGGCGGCACTTATTCCTGGGGCGGCTGTTTTAGGAGATGGTACACTCTCACCTATTTTTGTAGACCGTGTTGAAATGGCCATTAGATTGTATGAAGCAAGAAAGGTGTCAAAAATTCTTGTTTCTGGCGACAACAGCACCGTGAGTCACAATGAGGTGAATCCAGTTCGCCTTTATCTTATACATAGGGGTGTTCCCGACCAGGATATTTTTCTTGACCACGCAGGTTTTGATACCTATAGCACCATGTATCGTGCGCGTGACATTTTTGGGGTTTCTTCCGTGCTCATTACCACACAGTCGTTCCATTTACCTCGTTCTGTTTTTATTGCACGCCGACTCGGAATACAAGCGTATGGGGTAAATGCGGATGTTGGAAATATTCTTTTCCGCAACACTATTCGCGAGGTTTTTGCCAATGAGAAGGCAGTACTTGATCTCATGTTTCATACAGAGCCAAAATATCTGGGGGAGGAAATCCCAATAACCGGAGACGGTAGAAACTACCCATAATTTTTAAACATACCAATGTCTTTTCTTCGTTCAAAAGCATATTTTGTTCTTCTCTGGCTTACCTTGCTTCTCGGGGGGCTGTATATGTATTTTTTTCATCCAACCTTTTTTCAAGGGCAGCTTGCTCGTGTGATGGGGGTATCAGTCTATCTCGGGTATGCGATACTTTTGGTTGTAGGATCACTACGCGGTTTTACGCTCATCCCATCAACATATCTCATTATTGCTGGACTCTTATTTTTTGAGCCACTTCCACTCTTCATACTTATAATGGCAGGTATTATTGTTTCCTCTCTGAGTGTGTATTATTTTTCAGAGTTCCTGCACCTTGATTTGTTTTTTGAAAAACACCACCATGAACGGGTTGCGCAAATAAAAAGTGCGCTTGAAAAGAACGAGCTGCCGATTATTATTTTTTGGGCGGTGTCACCATTTTTACCAACGGATATTATTTGTTACGTGTGTGGGACACTACGGGTTAATGTACACAAGTTTATTCTCGGTATTTGTATAGGAGAGTCCATAATTGTCGCTACATACGTATTCTTTGGAGAATATCTCTTGAAGTATAGTCACAGCATTTTTTTCTTTTTTGTATAAATTGTTGGGTCAATGGAACCAAGAAAGCCTTACAACATAAGGGGATTTTGGGGTGTTGGCTAGTAGGTAGTTTTTGCCGTATACTATATGGCATATGAATCCCGTTAGAGATTGACGGGAAGTGATGAAATGGGCGGTGCCCTATAGAATTTAGGTGGTATTTATAAAAAATATAATTAGACGCTAGGTCTCTCATAAGATGAAAAAAACAATCATTGCACTCGTCGTCATTATTCTCATTATTGTTGGTGGTTATTTTTTGATGAAACAAAAGACAGTAGATGTGCCTAATCCAGTTGCAACAACAACTACGACTACAACCACGGTGGTTGTACCTCCTGGTGAAGACCAGGGTGATAAGGCCCAAGTTGTTATTGGTACGTCTGTGCAAGGGCGCGACATTCTTGCCTACAACTACGGCAAAGGTAGTACAAAACTTCTCTTTGTTGGAGGTATACACGGCGGATATGAATGGAACACGGTTCAGGTTGCATATGAATTGATGGACTATTTGAAAGCAAATCCTTCTGCTATCCCCGCAAACATACAGGTTAGTGTTATTCCAGTAGTGAACCCAGACGGTCTTACTAAAGTTGTGGGTACTGATGGACGTTTTACATCAGCAGATGTTTCACCATCACAAGCAGTTGCTGTGTCTGGTCGTTTCAATGCAAACAATGTTGACCTCAATCGAAACTTTGATTGTGACTGGCAAGCAACAGGTACATGGCAGAACAAATCGGTTTCCGGTGGAACGAGCGTATTTTCTGAACCAGAAAGTAAAGCTGTCCGTGATTATGTAAACGCACTTGATCCTACTGCAGTTGTTGTGTGGTACAGCGCCGCTGGTGGTGTCTATGCATCAAGTTGTAATGGCCCCGTTCCTCCAGAGACACTCGCGGTGACAAACGCATATGCAAAAGCTTCTGGATATCCTGCATACGAAAGCTTTGATTTCTACGAGACAACAGGTGACATGGTGAATTGGTTGGCCAAGAACAACATTCCTGCAATCAGCGTTCTTCTCACTAACCACACCGACACTGAGTGGGCAAAAAACAAGGCTGGTATCGAGGCACTCTTTAAGGCCTACACTAAATAAAACTGACTAATTTGGAGTAATGCGATCTTTCTCTTTGAGGCGAATCGTCACAGTTATTGGTATTCTCGCTGTACTTGGTATAGGTGTATTTGTCTTTTTCAGTCTGCGTGGAAAGACACTCGAACCACTACCAATACCAGATGAGAAGACAGAGAATGTAGGTACACATGAGGTGATTGGTACGTCTGTGCAAGGCCGTACTATTGATGCGTACACATACGGGACAGGAGCGATACACCTATTATTTGTGGGCGGAATACATGGCGGATATGAATGGAATAGTGTACTTCTTGCATATCAATTCATGGATTTTCTCACGGCAAACCCCACAATTATTCCTACCAACCTAACCATTACCGTTATTCCATCCGCCAATCCCGACGGTGTCTTTAAGGTAGTTGGTAAAGATGGACGTTTTACCAGTGCAGATGTTTCCTCGTCTCAAGAGGTTGCCGCATCGGGGCGATTCAATGCGCACGGTGTTGATTTGAATCGTAATTTTGATTGTAAATGGAAGAGCGAAAGTACGTGGCGTTCACAAATAGTTTCTGCAGGAACATCAGCATTTTCTGAACCAGAAACCACCGCTCTCCGTGATTTTATCTTGAAAGATACACCGTCTGCAGTTGTTTTTTGGCACAGTCAGTCAAATGCGGTCTATGCATCAGAGTGTGAGAAGGGGATTCTTCCCGAGACACTTTCTGTGATGAATGCCTATGCTGGTGCTTCAGGATATCCCGCTGTTACAATATTTGACGCATATCCGATTACTGGTGACGCCGAAGGATGGCTTGCATCTATCAACATTCCTGCTGTTACTGTGGAACTTCAAACACACGAGACAATCGAGTGGGAACGAAACCTTGCGGGCATTAAGGCACTATTTACTTTGTACCCCGCGGTACAATAGTGTGAGTGATATGGTGGATATGGACGAAGAAGCTTTCAAAAAGAAATTAAATCCAGAGCAGTATCGCGTCATGCGACAGAAGGACACCGAGCGTCCTTTTTCTGGCAAATTTTGGGACCATGATGAGCACGGTGTCTACACATGTGCCTTCTGTGGCACTGCTTTATTTGCATCGCTTTCAAAATGTGAGGCAGAAAATGGATGGCCGACATTTACTGGTCCAATCAACATAAAAGACGTAGTTCTCATCCCTGATGGCACAACGGCCGGAAAGAGCGAAGTAACATGCAAAGAGTGTAGTGGTCATTTGGGATACACAATAGAAAAAATACATGACGATACAAAAGAAATGCGGTATGTTATCAATTCCGCATCGCTTAACTTTTTAAAGTTGCCGGAGATAAACACGGATGATGGAGACAAAGACGCAGAGGATGAAAAAAATACATCTGAATCACAAAAAAAGGAACTATCTTCAAAAACAACAAGCGGTGTTTTGAGCCCATCCATTCAAAACATACTCCTGCTTTTTGCAGCACTTCTTATCGGTGGTGTAGCGGGAGCGGGGTATGGTTCGTATGTATGTCAGAATGGAATACCGAGTCTTATTGAACCAACGGCGACATCAACAACAGAAGTAACAACAACGACAGAGGTAACCGTAACAACAGGAACACCCCGGGGAATGGGAACAGTATCAACGGTGGTGGGGACGACACCCGTCGCCTCCACGTCGGCAGTAGTAGCAACATCTTCTGCGGGAAGTGCGACCACTACCGTAGTTACCACTTCTTCTACCACAACCTCGTCTACTGGAGTGCCACCAGCAGATGCGACAAGTAGCACTTCTTCAACTACAGGAACACCTTAAAGCAACACAGTTGCATTCCAAAACTACGAGGTGCACAATACGGTCAGAGTGGCCAAACGAAAAGGGGGGTAGAACATGAAAAAGCTAGGGATGTTTCTCGTTGCGCTATGCATTACCGGTGCAGCACAAGCACAGCCAAAGTACCCACTGGTGTCGGTTGCAGACGTTGTGACATCGACCGGAGAAGTTCGCTGTGGAGACTTCTTCGTCTTTACAAGGAGTACTCCGCAAGGGCCAAGTGTCATGTTTCGGTATTCTGCAGGCGGACGTGTCTTTCTGAAGGTTGTTGCGCTCTCGCACGTGACGCTGACGGTCGACGCGACCGCCACAATCCCGTTGGTGGTGATGGCATCCGTCGATAACGAGGTGTCATCCGCCAATTTTCAGATGTCAAATGAGCAGATGGGGGAGGCTAAAAAGTGTTTTCCACCACCCGCCACAGTTCTTCTTTCCCCATGAAGGGGAGCAACACCGTACCCCGCCCGCGCACACTAGCGCCGGCGGGGATGTTTTTTGTGCCATGTCTATTTGCTATACTAAGATATGAATAAATTACCTCCTCGCATCGCTCTTTTCCTCGGTTTCTTTATTTTTATTTTAAGTGTATGCATACCGCTGTCTGTGGATGCTCAATATAGTAGACGCATGTCAAGTTCCTATCGTACCAAAATCAATAAATTGGACGACGATGCGGTTGAGCATCTTCCTATTCCAGTTCTTTTTGGTGTGACACCCGGCATGCTATGGCCCAACTTCGGCGATCCGCGTGGAGAGGGGACGAGAGAGCACGAAGGAGAGGATATTATGGCACCAAAAGGAGCACCTGTTGTATCTCCTACGGAGGCCGTTGTTACCCGTACTGGTACAGGTTCAAGCTCAGGTAAATATGTCACTACCGCGAATCCGGGAGGCGAAACATTCGTGTATATGCACTTGAGTGAAATTTCGGTTTCAAACGGCGACGAGCTTGATGAAGGTGAGCTCGTTGGGCTTGTTGGCAATACCGGTAACGCATCTGGTGGGGCAGCACACCTTCATCTTGAAATTCGTGACGGTCGAGAGGCGACTGACCCATTTCCACGCTTGACTCGCGAGTTTTCACTCAAAGATAAAATAGAGTTCCTTACAGATGCTTTGAATGATGTAGATGATGAAGACGAATTTATTTCATTTGTTGTAGAACACTATCAAAGTGAGCTGTGGCAAGCAAAGGGTGCAGGTATTGAACTTCCTAGTGATATAGAAAAGGAACTCAAGGCTATTCCGACATCTACTCCTGTGGGAGCAACGGCAGTAGGAGACCTCACACTTGATTCACAAGGACCTCCTGTTGCTACACTTCAAGGATTTCTTATTGCAAAAAATACCGGACCATCCGCCGTTGCATTGGCATCTGCGGGAGCAACGGGCTACTTTGGCCCTATCACACAACGCTCCCTTATTGAGTACCAAGTGGCACACAACATTTCACCTGCGACAGGATATTTTGGTCCAAAAACCCGCGCGTATATTCTGGCTAATGAGTAATTATCATGATTAAAGTAGCTATCTTTGATATGGACGGGCTGATGTTTGATACAGAATCGGCATATTCTGTTGTGCACGGTGCTATGTCAAAGAAGCGTGGAAAAGAGTACACGCTAGAATTGAAAAATAGTTTCATGGGGAAACGTGCTTCCGAGGTTATAGAGGGGCTCAATATATATTGGGGGAAAAATGAAAACGTTAAAGATCTTTTTAAAGAACAAGATGCTGAGCTTGTGAGAATATATAGTGAGTCAGTGGAAAAACTTAAAGGTCTCGATAGTCTACTTACTTTTTTGAATGAACACAGTATTCGAAAGTGTATCGGAACATCCTCACGACGTTTTTTGGTGGGCGTGCTTCTTAAAAAGTTTAATCTTGAAAGTGAGTTTGAGTTTATTGTTTCTGGAGATATGGTTGAAAGGGGTAAGCCAGATCCTGAAATTTATTTGAAATGCATTGCACAACTCGGTGTTTCTCCCGAAGAGTGTTTAGTTTTTGAGGACTCTCTTAATGGTGTGAAGGCTGGTGTTTCTGCAGGGTGTAAGGTCTGTGCAATACCGTCGGAATATACACATCACGATGATTTTTCTATAGCATCTCTACTTGCTGAATCTTTAGATGATAAGGTGATTGGGAATTTCATTCTTCTGTAGCCCGAGGTATCCGAATAGGGCCTTTTTGTGCTATTGTGCATGTCCCGTGTCCCGAGATGAAATAATACTGCGTTTCGAAGAGCTCAGTTTTGCGTACGAGCCCACAAAACCCATACTTGATGAGGTTTCTTTCTCTATACGTCGAAATTCAAAATTGACCATCATGGGACAAAATGGTGGTGGAAAAAGTACTATTTTTAAGCTTATTACAGGAATAGTGGAGCCAGAAGACGGTGAGGTGTCTCGAGTGAATGGACTTACAATTGCGATTGCTCGACAAGTTATTCCTCGTGATGAACTTAGTTTGACGGTGCGAGATTTTTTTGTAAAAGCATTTGAAGATTCCGTACAAGCAGGTTTGCGAAAAGATATTGGGAAAATTCACAACATTGATCCCAAGATTGATGATGTGCTTGAGGTGGTGAACTTGAAAGGGCACGAAAAAATGCACGAACGAATCATACGTTCTTTTTCTGGAGGTCAGCAGGCACGGCTCCTTCTTGCGTCTGCATTAATTCAAGACCCAGATTTACTTCTTCTTGATGAGCCGACAAATAATTTGGATAAAGCGGGTATTGAACACCTCACTGATTTTTTGAGAGCGTATAAAAAAACACTGATGGTTATTTCGCATGACTCGGAATTTTTAAATGCATTTACTGATGCTGTGTTGTACTTGGATATCTATACTCAAAAAGTGCAACAGTACGTTGGAAACTATTTTGATGTGGTTGAGCAGATTGCTGCTCAAGTGGAGCGAGAGAATCGAAAAAATGCACAACTTGCTAAAAAAATTCAAGACAACAAAGACAAGGCAAACTTTTTTGCACACAAAGGAGGAAAAATGCGTTTAGTTGCAAGGCGTATGCGTGAAGAAGCCGAAGAACTTGAGGAAAGTAAGGTGGACACACGGAAAGACGATAAAACTATTCGTCCGTTTATTATTCCGTTTCAAAAAGGGCTGGTTGGAGATATCCTCACGATTACCAAGTTTAAGACGATGAGTCCAAAAACACACAAGTTTGTAGAACGAAAGGCGAATGTCACCGTGCGCAAAAATTGGCACCTTCTCTTAAAAGGACCGAATGGTATTGGTAAAAGCACGCTTTTGGAAGCAATTGCCAAGGGGACAGCGGACGGTTCAAAAATTTTAGAAGGTGCAACCGTCGGATACTATCGACAGGATTTCTCAACACTCAATTTTGAAGACACTGTCTATGAGTCCCTTGGAAGCGTGATGAAGGAACGTGTAGAAGAAACTATGCGTGCAACCGCTGCGGGATTTCTTATTAATGCAGAACTTATTCAAAGTAAAATCGGTAGTCTTTCAGAGGGGCAGAAGGGACTTGTTGCATTTGCACGACTCGTACTTCAAAAACCAGGACTTCTCATTCTTGACGAGCCCACAAACCATATCAACTTCCGTCACATTCCTGTTATTGCTGAAGCGCTCAACAAGTATGAAGGAGCGATGGTGTTAGTGTCTCACGTACCCGAATTTGTGGAGAAAATTCGTATTGACGATATTCTTGATTTGGAAAAATAGATTTCTCAAAACTACGCCAACTCCAGTGTGTGTAAAAAGGTGCGGAGTTCTTCACCTTTCAGTTCGCGGTGTTCTCCTTCGGTGAGGTCGTCAAGCTCAACATTCATAATGCGTACACGCTTGAGGTCTTGTACTTCTTGAAAAAGAGCAACACACATGCGTCGAATCTGATGTTTCTTTCCCTCGGTGAGTATTACTTTAAATGTATGATCGTTAAGAATACGAACCTTACACTTTCCGGTGTGTTCTTTTTCGATTTGTACTCCCGCCTCCATTTTTTCTTTGAAATTTGGTCGTAGTTTATTTTTTGTTTTGACGAGGTACTCTTTTTCGTGCGCATAGGTAGGACCAAGAAGTCGTTCAGTAATACGTCCGTCATTCGTGAGGATAATAAGACCATGTGAATCTTTATCCAAACGTCCAACAGGGAACACGTCTTTGACAGCCACAACTTGTTTAATCTCTTGCTCACCCTCTTGTGCAGAGTGTGTGATGATACCTCGTGGTTTATTGTAGGCGATATAGAGGTATGGTTTTTGTTTTCCACGGTAGCGTACATCCACCTCATCTTTTTCGTTTACTTTGTCGCCAAGAACAGCCAATTTTCCATTAATAAAAACCTGCTTCTTTTTGATGAGTTCATCGGCACCACGTCGTGTAGAGTGCTTCTTCAGCGCCAAATACTTGTTAATCCGCATGGGGAATAGAGGTTTTTCCATATAGAGTAGGTAATAAGGCAGTATACCCAGCACTCAACTTTTAAGCAAAGATTGAGTGCTGGGTGTACTTTTATGCCTGTTTTGATGCTGACAGTCCAGCAACAAACCCAGTCGTCCAACAAAGCTGTAAACTGTATCCACCAGAAGGTCTATCAACATCCAACATGTCACCGATAATATAAAGATTTGGAAAGAGACGAGAGCGCATTGTTTTGAAATCTATTTCATCCAGAACAACTCCTCCGCTCGTGATAATTGCTTTTTCAGTGCCTAGTAACTTCTTCACGTGTAGTGGAATGTGTTTAAGTGTCTTCACAAGCTTAAGACGCTCTTCTCGTGTGATGCTATTGCAGTGTGTTTCTCCATTAAAACCCCCGAGTTCTATAATTATAGGAACCAGTGCTTTGGGGATGAGATTTGAAAGAGCATTTTGAAATTTTTTCTTATCGTGTTCTTTGAAGAGTTCTTGGAGAGCAGTATTTAGTTTTCCGTAATCGTGTGTAGGGAGCAAATCTAGAGCACACACAACTTCACCATCTCCATATTTCAAAAGTTCACCAATATCTTTACTCATATTGAGTACCGTTGGTCCACTGATACCTACATGGGTAAACAAAATTTTACCTTTTGCTATAAAATATTTTTTTTCATTTTGAAACACCGTTATTTTGATATCAGACAATGTAATTCCAGCAAGTTTTTTTACCCATACATCTTTAAGCGCCACAGGGACGAGCGATGGAGTAGGCAATACCACAGTATGCCCAATTTTTTGAAGCCACGCATATGCGTCCCCCGTAGAACCTGTTTCTGGTCGAGACGTTCCTCCTGTTGCAATGATGATAGATTTTCCACGGACTATTTTTTTACTTTGTAATTGGACACCGACAATATTTCCATCTTCACGAACAATATCGGTGACTGGCGAATTGGAGAGTATTTCTACGTTGTGTTTTTGTATATTTTTAACGAGGACACCCCACACAGACTGTGCGGAATTTGATGTAGGAAATGTACGCAATTCTGCTTCTACCTTCGTCGGCATACCTCGGGTGTGAAAAAAGTCCAATGTTTCCTTTACGCCCCACTGTGCAAACGCAGAAAAAAGAAACTTGCCATTTTCTTTAAATTTTTCAAGAAATTTTCTAGTATCAAATTCTGAGTTGGTGACATTGCACCGACCACCACCCGTAATGAGAAGTTTTTCTCCAAGCTTACCGTTCTTTTCAATGAGAAGAACCTTAGCACTATTTTGTGCTGCGGTACCCGCTGCCATCATGCCAGAGGGCCCTCCACCGATTACAATTACATCCCATGGGGTTTTTGCGTCCATTAATGCCATCCTAGCAGAAAAGTTCAGTAGACTCCATGAATCCCAGTGTTCCCTTGCTTTCCTATAGGTTATATACTTTGGTACATGATTATTGTCATAATTACTATTGCAACATTTTTAGCAACACTTTTAGGTGGATTGTTTGCACTACACCTCAAAGATCGTCTTCATTTGATATTAGGATTTAGTGCCGGTGCGGTTATTGGTGTAGCGTTTTTTGATTTAATTCCAGAAGCGATTTCATTGGGTGGCATGACATACTCTGCATCTTTTATCACCACTATAATGGCGGTTGGTTTTGTGTTGTATTTGTTGCTCGATAGATTATTTTTGATGCACGGACACGACGAGCATTGTGCACATGAAGGGAGGGGGAGGGTTGGTGCAGGAAGTTTGTCATTGCACAGTTTTCTTGATGGTGTTGGAATTGGTTTAGCATTTCAAGTTTCTCCTGCAGTTGGTGCGATTGTTGCTGTTGCGGTTTTGACGCATGATTTTTCAGACGGTATCAACACCGTTGGTTTTATTCTCAAAAATGGTGGAAATAGAAAACAAGCACTGCGATGGCTCCTCGTTGATGCATGCGCGCCCGTTCTCGGTGTTCTTTCAACCCTCTTCTTTTCGGTTCAGGATGCAACACTTGCACTTCTTCTTGCTCTTTTCTCTGGATTTTTCTTGTACATCGGTGCAAGTGATTTACTGCCCGAGAGTCACCACGCACATCCTGTGAAATGGACAACATTTGCAACCATCCTCGGTATTGGTGTGATGTACGGTGTTATTCGTTTAATGGGGGTATAATTAAGATACTATTACATATCTAAATATATAACCATGAAAAAAGGATACAAGGAAAATATTGAAAAACTCACTGTTGAAAATAACTCTTTTAGAAAAGTGCTCTATACCGCACAACACTGCCAATTAGTTCTCATGTCGCTTCTTCCTGGTGAAGAGATTGGTTCGGAAGTACACGAAGACGGGGATCAGTTTTTTCGATTTGAAAGAGGGGAAGGGAAGGTGGTGATTAATGAAACAGAATACAATGTTAGTGATGGTGATGCGGTTATTGTTCCCGCAGGAGCACAACACAATGTATTCAACACATCTGCAACAGACACTCTTAAGCTGTATACCATTTATGCACCCACTCATCACAAAGACGGTATTGAGCGAGCTACAAAAACGGAGGCGGTTGCTGATGGTCCAGAGTTTGACGGTACTACAACCGAAGCGTAAGCCACAATCTCTTTTTTAGTAAGATACCACGGCCCCAAAAGGGCCTTTATTTTGCTATACTGGAGAGGTATGAGAAATACGTACATTACGACAACTTTGCCATATGTGAATGCTGAACCACACATTGGTTTTGCACTTGAAATTGTGCAGGCGGATACATATGCCCGCTCTCGAACACTTCAGGGTGATGAAGTGTTTTTCAATACAGGCACAGATGAACATGGTCAGAAAATTTTTGAAAAGGCACGTGCAGAGGCCAAAGAGCCACAGGTATATGTAGATGAGTGGGCAGAGCATTTCAAAACACTGAAAGACACACTAGGTCTCATGGACACGCTGCATTTTATTCGTACAACTGACACGCACCACATGGCTGCGGCACAGGAACTCTGGAAACGGTGTGAGGCTTCTGGTGATATTTACAAAAAAGATTTTGAAGGATTGTATTGTGTTGGGTGTGAACGTTTTCTTGTCGAACGCGACTTAGTTGATGAAAAATGCCCCATTCATCCAAATTTAAAACCAGAAACAGTGCGAGAAGAAAACTATTTTTTCAGATTCTCAAAATATACTGACCAACTTCATGCGTATACATTAGGTACTCACATTGTTCCAGATACACGCAAGATTGAAGCATTACAGTTTATTGAACAAGGATTGGAAGATTTTTCAATTTCTCGAAAGAAGGACCGCATGTCCTGGGGTGTATCAGTTCCTGGTGATGATGAGCATGTGATGTATGTGTGGTTTGATGCCCTTACAAACTATATTTCTACACTCGGTTGGCCCGAGGATGTAGAGGGAACATTTAAGAAGTTTTGGGTTGATAGTACCACCATACAAATGGCAGGGAAGGACCAAGTGCGGTTCCAGTCACTCATGTGGCAGGCGATGCTGTTTTCTGCAAACATTAAACCAACTGACCTCGTTATGTATCACGGTTTCATGACGAGTGGGGGACAAAAAATGAGTAAGTCAGTGGGAAATGTGATAAGCCCAGCGGAATTAGTGCAGGAATTTGGTATAGATGCCGTGCGTTATTTTTTACTACGACACGTTCACCCTTTTGAAGATTCTGATTTTACTCGAGAACGTTTTGTTGAAAGTTATAATGCTGGTCTTGCTAATGGACTTGGCAATCTTGTCTCGCGTGTTATGAAGATGGCCGAAGACCACCTTGACACACCTGTCCAGGTTCCAGAATGGGAAGATTTTGGTGCGTATTTTAAACTACTTGATGTATATCAATTTAGTGATGCGTGCGATATGGTATGGGCTGAGATTGCGGAGTGTGATTTATCTATACAAGAAACGCAGCCATTCAAGGTAATTAAAATAGACCCAGAAAAAGGAAGGGCGCTTATTGCAGAACTTATAGTGAAACTCTATCGTATCGGTCGAATGCTCAACCCCTTGATGCCCACAACATCTCGTATTATTAAGGAAGCAGTAAAGACAAACAAAAAACCAGAAAATCTCTTTGTAAGAAAATAGGATATGCGAGCATCTCTAAAGTTCATTGGAATTTGTATAAGTATTGCGGTAGCTGTGTATATTCTCAAAACAGATGCCACGGATGTTTTCTTTCTGTATCTCCAAAATTTTGAATTACTTGGAAGCTTTGTGGCAGGATTCTTCTTTACATCAGTATTTACTGCAGCACCGGCAGTAGCTGTTCTTGCAGAAATTATGCGAGAAACCGCCGTGTGGCAAGTGGCACTTATAGGAGGATTTGGCGCTGCCCTGGGAGATATTTTACTTTTAGTCATTATTCATAAAAGTGTTGATGCAGAAACAAAATACCTTCTTGGTCAACCACGGTTTGGCCGTTTTAAAAAAATTTTTGAAACGAGACTTTTCCATCGTTTGTCGTTTTTTGTCGGCGCTCTTATTATCGCCTCGCCCTTACCCGATGAATTAGGATTGGCACTTATCGGAGTGAATCACATCTCAAAGACACAACTTTTTTGTATTTTGTTTATAATGAATAGCCTCGGTATAGCAATTACTGGATACGCTGTTATTGCTCTTATTTTCTAACCAATACCTTATGTTCAATTTTTTTAAAAGTTCAGAAAACGTTCGCAACTTTGTGTTCGGAGTTGAAGACAGCCTTGTTTCTACGGTTGGATTTATCTCCGGCATTGTGAGTGCTGGTTTACCACGACGTGAAATTTTAGTCTCTGGGTTTATTCTTATTCTTGTAGAAGGGTTTTCTATGGGGGTCGGCGCTCTTATCTCAGAAAATTCTGTCGCTGAAGTATCTGAACATAAAGAACTTCCATACGCAGCGTCGCGTGCGTGGGCATTCATTATGTTTCTTTCATATATTGTTGCTGGGGCATTTGTGATTGCCCCATACGGACTTCTCCCAGTTTCTTCAGCATTCTGGGTTTCAGTCACCGTCGCCCTCATTCTTCTTTTTGGTGTAGGTGCAATTATCGGACACTATGCAAAGATTTCACTCATTAAAAAAGGTTTATCAGTAGCACTTATTGGTGGCCTTGCTATTATCATCGGTGTTGCTGTCGGGTCGTTTTTAAACGTATAACGTAAGAATCCATATAACTATATGAAAAAAGTACTTCTTTTTGGCATCATACTCTTTTTCTCGCTCTTTGCTGCTTGGTTTATTTTTGATAGGGGTGTGGGTGGTTCACTTGTTGCAAGTATCCCTAATATGATTGAGGTTCAATCTCCGCGTATTAATACAGAAGTTTTCTCCCCACTGATTGTTTCTGGGCGGGCACGTGGAACATGGTTTTTTGAGGGGTCATTTCCACTGGTGTTGGTAGATTGGGATGGACTTATTATTGCCGAGGGTTTTGCGACCGCGCAAAGCGAGTGGATGACGGAGGAGTTTGTTCCGTTTGCGGGCACGCTGGAATTTATCAAGCCCGTCTATGGAAAAAACGGCTGGCTTATTTTACAGAAAGATAATCCATCAGGACTTTCTGAGAATGATGCGGCGCTTGAAATTCCAGTCATCTTTAAATAATCTTGTTGTGAGATTTCGTGTTACAAAAAAACATATTATAGAAATCATCTTGCCAGCGGTTGCGGTCACTGTGTTGGGCATTGGGTTTCTTGTTGGTATGTATGTGATGCGCCCCACCCTTATCACCACCACTGAAAAACTTTCAAATGTGTCCTCACGAGTTGCCACCCTCGAAGAGCGACTTATATTTTTAACTGGGGATGCTGAATTACTTCGTACAAATGTCGCACAGGGCGACGAAGATCGAGCAAAAGAACAAATACTTCTTCAAGAAAAGCTGGGAACACTTTCTGGAAATCTTGATGTTCAAGGAACACAAATCAAGGAGATTGTTGAAACAACAGACGTGAGTGGTTTGGTGACACAGTGGGGGATGTTTGTATACCGTATGACATGTTCCTTCAAAAATATAGATACTAGAGAGACACAAACCTCTAAAGGTTCCGCAGTACTTGAACAAATGTCAACGGGCATACGATTTATTACCAACAAACACGTATTGCAGATGGATTCCGCTCGTCTTACAAAGTGCACGCTCTCAACCCTGGAGGGTGATGTGGAAATTGTTATTGATGATTCAGAGGTTGTGGTTTCGGAAGATATTGATTTTGGATATGGGTATATCAAAGAAAGTTTTCCTGCCATGCTTTCTTTACAACAGTGTGCAGAAAAACCAAGTATTGGTGATACCGTTCTTATTCTTGGGTATCCCGTTATTGGTGCAAAAGAGTCTGTGACCGCAACAGAGGGTATTATTTCTGGATTTGATGAGGAATACTATACGACTTCTGCAAAGATAGAGAAAGGAAATTCTGGTGGTGCAGCAATAGATGTCAAACATAACTGTTTTTTAGGTCTGCCAACCCTCGTATTTTCAGGAAAGATAGAATCTCTTGCAAGAATATTACCAGCCACCTCTTTTTAGAATGAGACCAGTTTGATATACTGTATCTACATATGTATATACAAGAACTATTGTACACAGCGGATATTCACCTTATTGTTAAGGTTGCTCTCATTTCACTGTCAGTGATGATTGGGTGCTTAATTGGATGGCACAGTACTCGTACAAAGAGGAACATTCAAAATATACCAACAAAAAACGCAGAGGTTTTTACATCTACAGAGAACTCTACAGTACATTCTCGTGAGGGAGTAATAAGTGTTACGGTGTCCACCACTGATACTATTAAAAAAACAGGAAAGCTTCCTAAAAAAATAATTGTTAGTTAACTGTTCCACATGAGAAAAAAAATATTCATACTTCTTGTTGTTGTCGTCATTGTTCTCATTACCATTTTCTTTTTTAAAGTGAATGACGGCGCGACAAACCTTTCTTCGGATGATCCAGCAGTAGCCTTATCTGCCAAAGATATGGAAAATATTATACAAATGGTAGGCAGACACATCCGGATTCCAGAAGAAAAACCGAATATTGGAGTAGTGACAGACATCGCATCACTTTTGCAGAATGAACCTTTTTATCAAGGAGCAAAAAATGGTGACGTGCTGCTTATTTATCCAAGTATTTCACGCGCCATTCTCTTTGATCCGCAACAAGATGTCATTATTAACGTGGGACCGGTTGTTTTTGAAAACCCAGAAGAAGGGCCAGCGTCCAGTACCGTTGGAGAATAAAAAGACAACAAAACCAAAGATACAAAAAATGGCTCAACTAAGCCATTTTTTGTTTACAGAGGTCCGACCTCTTAATTATGCAATGTTGAGAAGTTGTCGAATATGGCCCTCGTCAAAACCAATAACCAATTCCTCATGACCTTGTTCTCCTTCAGGAACAGATGGATTGACAATAGAAATGACAGGAACTCCAAGCTGGCCAGTTTTAGTAACCATTTCACTACGTTTCTGTGCATCTTCGGCAACATTGTAATCTGTAAACAAAATTCCTTTTTCACCGAAGAACTCTTTTGCCATGTGACAAAAGTGACACGTTGGAGTTGAATAAATAGATACAGTTTTTGTTTGCTCCATATGGATAGTCGATTTTTAATAGTAGGGTTAAAAGTATACCACACCACGCACCTTGTCAAAAATCTCTAACTATTTTGTATCTTGAAGTGAGAATGCTGGAATAAGACCACAAAGGACCACGACACCAAGCATAAGAAATATGTATTGAATATCGTAAAAGAGTAGGAACACAGAGGCAAGTATTGGAGCCACTACATACGCAACTGGTTCAACAATGCGATATAAACTCATCATTTCAAGGTCTTTCCCTTGAATATGCTTGAAAAAGTATGTTTCGGTCATTATTTCCACAGTACTTGCCCCTATTCGTGTCACAAGAAGAGCCACACTCCAGACGACAATACTGATGGTTGTTATCCAGGGAAGTAGCGCTGTTGCAGTGCCGGTGATAATAAGGCCGACAATAAGCATTTCCTTTTCACCAAAATGTTTATCTGCAAGGTAGCCAAGAGGGAACTCAAAAAGGACAAAGGGGATAAGCATAATGGTAAAAATAATGCCGATGCTACCCCATGGTAGGGAAAGTGTTGTGTGTAAATATATTCCCACATAGACCACCATAACCGCATAAAACATACGAAGTACCATGTTTAATATAAATATCCGACGAAGGGCCAGGGTTTTCCACATTTTTTGTAGTGTTGGTGCGAGAGTGATGTGGGTGTAGTGGGGGTCTGTGAAGTGCTTAAAGGAGTGTAGGAGTATAAAAAATGCAAAGATAATAGCACATAGTGCTATAACAAAAACGCGCATATATGCGTTACCGTCTTGTAAAAGAAAGCCGACCAGAAGGGGAGAAAGAACAAGTGATGTGTTAATGACAGTTAAAAAAATCCCCCGGGTGCTCCCCGTTGTTGCATCATGCGAAGCACTCTCAATCAACACGTCAGCGTCAAGTAGTAGAATACGTAAAAGAATGGTGTGTGCAAAAAAAGCACCCACAACCACAAAAATGTTTGTGCTACTGACAAAATAAAAAAGAGCCGCACCTTCAAGAGCGAGTGTCGCAAGGGTAATCCGTACATCTCCAAATTTTTTCAGTACGTGCGGAAGGAAAAGGAGTACGGGAATGGTGAGGAGAGAACCTAAGGCAAACAACAAACCAACTTGTTTTTGAGAAACAAATTGCTCAAGAATACTTGAATTGATGTACAAGAAGAGAAACCCGTGGAGTCCAAGAAAAAAAGTGAAGAGGTAGGTGTTCTTCAAGAGTGTCTGGCGTTTCATTGACGGTGTGTATTAGACTCCAATAACTACAGGAATAACTATAGGTGATTTACCTGTTTTTTGGAAGAGAAATCGTCGCACGTCATCGGTTAAAACAGTTTTAACAATATCAAAGTTGATGGGTTGCATACCATGCGTTGTTTTCTCAACCGTTTTAGTTACAAGGGTTCGTGCGCCAGAGATAAGTTCTTGTTGTTCTTTGAGGTACACAAATCCACGGGAAATAATATCGGGAGATTTACGAAGTTTTCCTGTGCGCGGATTGACTGAAACAACGATGACAAAAATACCATCTTCAGCAAGTGTTTGTCTATCACGAATAACCACCTTTTGGTGTTCTCCGACAGAAAATCCATCAACCATAATTGCACCAGACGGCGCTTTCTCTTTTCGGACGTCAATTTTTGTTCCATTTTCACTGATTTCAATAATTGACCCGTTATCCGGTATGACAATGTTTTCTCTCGGTGTACCCAGACTTTCAGCGAGTTCCGCATGAATACGGAGCATATAGTGGTGTCCGTGAAGTGGTATAAAGAATTTGTACTTAATTTGTTGGTGAATCCAGCCGAGTTCATCGCGGTTGCCGTGTCCTGATGCGTGCACTGCGGAATCTTGATACGTAATGATACGCGCTTCCTGGCGATAGAGATTGTCTTTGAGTTTTGTGATGGAGTTTTCATTTCCCGGAATGACCGATGATGAAAATACGACGGTATCCGCACGAGAGAGTGTGATGTACTTGTGCGTTTTGTTCGCAATACGATCAAAGACCGAGTACTCCTCACCCTGTGCTCCAGTTGCGAGAATAACAATTTTATTTGCAGGGTAGTTATCAATCTCTTCTATAGGAATGACATTATCAAATTTTACTAATTGTAATTGTTTTACGATTTCAACATTTGATTTCATAGAACGACCGTCAACGGCAATCATTTTGTTGTACTTGTGCGCGATTTGAATAAACTGAATGATTCGTTCAACGTTTGATGCGAATGTTCCAATGATAAGACGACCCGCGACCTCCTTCATAATTTGGTCGGTTGTTTGAATGGCGTGTGATTCAGGGAGTGAGAACCCCGGTTTCTCAACGCTTGTGGAGTCCAATGTAAAGAGCACAATGTTTTTGTCTTTGAATGCTTTCCAGTGCTCCTTTTCTTTTTCCGTTGGTACGCCGTCAACGTGGTCAACGCGTACGTCTTCAACAAATGCTACCGTGCCGACGGGGGTATCAATAAGTAATCCCATGGCGTCGGGAATGGTGTGTGAAATAGGGAAGAAACTCACGGAAAAATTATTGCCGATCTTGATGGTCTCGGTCCCGCGGACGGTGCGAATGGTGAGCGGTGGCACATCAGGAAATTCAACCTGCCGTTTTTGAATGATGAGCGAGCCGAATTCACGTGAATAAATCGGCGGGTTCCCCATCTCTTCAATGAGATAGGGAATAGCGCCAATGTGATCATAATGACCATGTGTGATAAAAAGAGCCTTTACCTTCTCTTGGCGTTCTTTGAGATAGGTGACATCTGGAAGGATAAAATCAATACCCGGAGTTTCAGCCTCGCTAAATTGAAATCCAGCATCAACAACAATTATTTCATCACCATACTCTAAAACAGTCATATTCTTTCCAATTTCCTCTGTACCACCGAGGGGAATAACACGCAATACACCAAGTGCTGGTGGTGGAATAACAGGACCTTTTTTCTCGGTGTTCTCGGGCTGACGGTTAATTCTTGTCTGCATTGGTTTTCGGCCACGGTGTCCTCCTCCATGACCGCTCTCACGTCTCTTGTGTGGTGATGGGCTTTTTTTCTGTGTTGAAGAGGTAAAAGCTACTCCGCTTCGTTGCGGGTGTTGGGGATGTGCGGTATTCATGAGCGGGCTGTACACGCGACGTTGTCGTGGCTGTGCTGGGTTTTGTTTTTGTGCGGTGCTCACGCGTTGCTGGGGTGCTGATGCGCCAACAGTTGTTGTTGAATGCATGACGCGAATGCGAGACCGACTAGGTCTGTGACCTTGGTGCCGTTCCATACGAATATGTTATGAGTTTTGTGATTAATGAAATGCTAATAGGTGTTTCCTGTAATAAGAAAAGAAAATACGTTTTGTGAGTTTATATACCACGTGTTGACATCCAAGAATCTCTCGGCCCCTTCTTGTACTGGTCCGGAAGTAACACCACGGATGTGTTCAGGAAGAACATACAAAAAATCAGGAATATAGACGAAGATAGCTGGGACATCAGAACGCCATTCATCAAGAAATGATGTGTATAAGGCAGAGCGCTCTTTTACATCAAGGGTTCCTCGTAGTTCATCAAGTGTAGCATCAACATCTGCGTTTGTATAGAGGGCAATATTGAGTCCCGGAGCATTACGTTGTGAAGAGTGCCAGAATGGGTATGGGTCCGCGTCTCGGCCCAACGCTTGACCGAACAAAAGTGCATCATAATCTCGTGGTTGGATAATCATTTGGTCGAGTTGTCCGAGATCGAACAGCTCAACTGATACAGAGGCGCCGAGAGCGTTCCACTGGCTTTGTATGAATTCAGCAACAAGTTTGAGTTCAGGACTATTGACGGTTTTGATGGTAAACGACAAAGATGTATCTTTTTTCATATACACACCAGACTCAGCATCTCGTTTCCATCCATCCGCCTCAAGTAAGGCACGCGCCTCTTCCACAGTGTGTGTCTTTGAAGAACCTATTGAGTTGGTAATGTACGGTGGTAATGGATCGTATAAAGGAGTTCCAAAACCGTCGAGTACTGTTTTGAGTATTTCTTGTCTGTCGAGTGCATGCGACAGCGCCTTACGTACAGCAACATTTGTAAAAATTTCTTTCTTATTATGATTGAGAAAGACGCCAAATGTACGAGGGAGTGGGTACGGAAGGAGAGAGTCGTTTGTTTTGAGAACGCGCTGTGTAACAAAGGCGTCTATACCATGGAACGCTTCTATTTTTCCTTGCTCATATGCATCAAGTAAATCTTTTTCATTTCCAAAAATGCGCATAACGAGACGTGAAATGTACGGCGCACCGAGAGTGTTGTACGCAAAAGAGCGAAGAGTGTATGTCTGAACAGAGTCGTCATTGTTGATGTCCACAGTTTCCACGCCGTATGGTCCAGATCCAATAGGATGAACATTGTATGAAGAACCGTGAAAATCTTCAGCAGCAACTTCCCCCCATATGTGTTGAGGAAGAATACCTAGGGTTGTATTACCAAGAAATCCAGCGTATCCCTTAGAGAGAGTAAAACGAACGGTATACTCATCAAGTGCTTCCACTGTAATTCCCTCCCACATATTTTGTTTTGGACTTTGAATGCGGGGGTCTTGAGCACTCATGACGGTAAATACTACATCATAGGCGGTCAGCGGAGTCGCGTCATGAAAACGTGCGTCTTTGCGGATACTAAATATATATTCCGTTCCATCATCAGAGATAGAGTAGGACTCGGCAAGATCTTTAATAAGTTCTCCGCCACTTTGTGCGCGCATAAGTCCCGAATACACAAGAATTGTTAAATCCTTATCCGCTTCAGTTTGAGCGAGGAGTGGGTTAATGAATCGTGGTGTGCCAACAATGCCTTCAGAAAGCGTTCCCCCTGGTGCTGGAATAGTAACGGTGATGTTGTTGTGGACACGCACAAGTATCCATACCGCACTTACTATGAAAATGGTAAACAGAACTGAAACAAGCGCCTTTTCGAGAAACGAAAACGACGATATAGCCCTATGAATGTGTCCCGTTCCGGGTATATGGAATTCTCGATCCATGTCGTATAGAGATAAGTATGGTGAAATGAGAGACAAAAAATATCTATTGAAGAAGCAGTGCTACGATGGCTGAAACTACAAAAAGCACAGTTATCACAATAGTTGTTGTAAAAAGCATTTTCTCCGCTCCGCGCCGTGTTCGTCGCATGCCTCCGTCATCACTTCCAAACGCACTTCCTAGACCAGCATCTGATTGCTGTATAAGTATAAACACAATTAAAAGTAGTGCGAGGCCAATTTGAATGAAGGGAATGAATGTCGCCATGGTGTCGTTATTTTAGAAAACCCACTATAGCATATCATTGTGTGCAGGTGAAGTGTACACAGATATCTGTTTTTTTATGAATACTTGACGTACACTGTTCTCTATATATATGACAGAAGGTTTATATGGAGAACTGGCACGTATACTCTCAGGAGATGTGCATACGGATGATGAAACCTTGCAGACGTATAGTACCGATACGTCTCTTTTTACTGTTCAACCGCAAGTAGTAGTATCGCCACGCACAGTGCGGGACGTGTGTACTCTTGTTTCATATGCCGATACTCACGGAACAACATTGACGGGGCGTTCTGCGGGGACTGGTATGGATGGTGGCGCACTTTCAGAGGGTGTTGTTGTTGATTTTGGGACATACTTTAAAACTATTGGGACGATTACTGCGGATGCAGATGGAACAACGGGACATGTATCTGTACAACCAGGAGTTTTCTATCGTGATTTTGAAAAAGAGACACTAAAACGAAATTTTCTCATGCCGTCGTATCCAGCATCTCGTGAACTATGTATGGTTGGTGGTATGACGGCGAACAACGCAGGGGGAGAACTAACATTGCGATATGGAAAAGTTGAAAACTATGTTGAGCAAGTAAAAGTTGTTCTTTCTGACGGGCACGAATACACACTAGCGCCACTTTCTCATGACGCACTCCAAAAAAAACTACTTCAGAGAGATTTTGAAGGTGACATCTATAGACAAATGTACGCGCTTGTCACTGGTTCACAAGACATCATTCAAAAAGCGCGTCCAAAAGTGTCAAAAAACTCCGCAGGATACTGCCTTTGGAATGTGTACAACCGTGAACATGACACATTTGATCTCTCAAAGCTTTTTGTTGGGTCTCAAGGAACACTAGGACTTATTACAGAAACAACATTTCGGCTGATTCGCCCGTCAAAGCACTCAGTCATGGTCATTATGTTCCTTGACTCTCTTGAAACTATTGGGACCTATGTGGCAACGACGCTTACACATAAACCTACAACATTTGAGTCGTATGACGATAAAACGCTCAAACTTGCATTGCGATTTTTCTGGGAGTTTATAAAACGCCTCGGTGTACGAAATATTTTTATTCTGCTGTTTAATTCTCTTGGTGAGGGGTGGTCAATGATTTGTCACGGTATTCCAAAGCTTGTATTACAAGTAACCTTTGATGGGGATGATGAATCGGTATTGCTTTCCCAGGCACAACAATTAGTGCACGACATTTCACCACTTTCACCACGGTACAGTGAAGTAGTGAGTAGTTCAAAAGAAATGGCCGAATATTGGTTAATTCGCCGAGAGAGCTTTAACTTATTGCGCCACAAAGTACAAGGAATGAAAACGGCGCCGTTTATTGACGACATTGTTGTTCCACCAGATGTGCTGACTGATTTTTTCCCGAAACTATATGCCATTCTTGAGGAATACAAGCAGTACATGATTCACAACATAGCTGGTCATATTGGTAACGGCAATTTCCACATCATTCCACTTATGGACCTTACCAATGAAAAAGCGCGTGCAATAATTCCCGAGCTGTCTCGTCGTGTGTATGACCTCGTACTTTCCTATGGAGGTTCAATTACAGGAGAACATAATGACGGTATTATCCGTACACCATTTCTTAAACAACAATTTGGTGATGATATGTACGCACTATTTGAAAAAACCAAAAAAATCTTTGATCCAAAGGGAATTTTTAATCCCGGAAAAAAAGTTCCTTCAACGCGCGCTGGACAGCCGACCGGCACACTTGGATACGCAATGACTCATATCAAGAAAGGGTAGTGACCCTTGTGTCAACACCTTTTTAAAGCGTATACTACGGGCGCTTTATAAGCCCCTAATAGTTTTTGGATATGAAGAAAAAACAAAGTAAAAAAACTGAAAAAAAATCAAGCGTCATACCTCTTGGTGACCGCGTACTTCTCAAACCTCTCTCAACAGATGAGTATGGAACAAAACGCGCTTCGGGCATCATCATTCCAGAAACCGTTGACAAAGAACGACCAGAGCAGGGAAAAATTATTGCCGTTGGTCCGGGGCGGTATGGTGACGGAAAGCTAGTACCTGTCCGGGTAAAGGTTGGCGACACGGTTGTATTTTCAAAATATGGATATGATGAGATTAAAATAGACGGTGTTGAATACTTTATTTTAAAAGAAGATTCTATATTAGCAGTGATAAAATAAACACAAAGCTCAAAGCACAAAATCCAAAAAAAACTAAAATTTTAAACTTCAAAAACTTTTGAGCTTTGGACTTTGAATTTTGAGCTTCCCAATACCATGACCAGTAAAAAAATTCTTTTTGATACAGAGGCGCGAGAAGCATTGAAATGTGGTATTGATAAGGTTGCACACGCAGTGCGCGTCACCCTTGGTCCGCGCGGACGCAATGCTGTTTTGGAAAAAGGATATGGTGCACCGATGATAACCAATGACGGCGTGTCAATTGCAAAAGAGATTGAACTCTCTGATCGATTTGAAAACATGGGCGCGGAAATTGTAAAGGAGGTTGCTGGAAAAACCAATGATATTGCCGGAGATGGCACAACAACCGCCATCGTTCTTTTACAGGCACTTGTGAATGAGGGACTGCGACACACAACACTTGGTGTGAATTCTATGGCCATTCGTCATGGTATGGAGCGCGCAGGTGAGGATGTGGTGAAGGCCCTGCATACTCTTGCAAAACCAATAAAAAATAAAGAAGAGATACAACAGGTTGCAATGATTTCTTCAGAATCAAAAGAGTTAGGAAAAATTATCGCCGAAACAATTGATACTGTTGGTAAAGACGGGGTGGTAACTGTTGAAGAATCACAAACGCTCGGTGTTGATTCTGAGGTGGTTGAGGGTCTTGCGTTTGATAAGGGATATATTTCGCCGTACATGGTTACCAACAGTGAGCGTATGGAAGCAGAGTATCGTGATGTGTTTATCATGGTAACGGACAAAAAAATCTCGGTCATCAAAGAGGTTCTCCCACTTCTTGAAGGGCTTGCTCAGAGTGGAACAAAAGAATTGGTGATTATTGCAGATGATATTGATGGGGAAGCACTCGCGACGTTTGTGGTTAACAAACTGCGTGGTGGGTTTAATGTGTTGGCAATTAAGGCTCCAGGATTTGGTGATAGGAAGAAAGAAGTACTTGCCGATATTGCCATTACTGTTGGTGCAAAAGTTATTTCAGAAGAAACGGGAATAAAGTTGGAAAAAGCAACGGTAGAAATGTTTGGAAAAGCACGACGCGTTGTGTCTACAAAGGATTCAACAGTGATTGTTGGAGGAAAAGGAAAGAAGGCAGATATTGATGCTCGCGTTGCCCAACTTCAGACACAGCTCAAAAACACAGATTCAAAATACGATAAAGAAAAACTTCAAGAACGCATTGGAAAACTCTCGGGCGGTGTTGCGGTGATTCGTGTAGGTGCTGCAACGGAAACCGAAATGAAGTACTTGAAACTCAAAATTGAAGATGCGGTAAATGCGACAAAAGCTGCCATCGAGGAGGGAATTGTTCCTGGAGGCGGTAGTGCATTGGTCAAAGTTGCTAAAAAACTATCAACTGGAAAAGAGGGAACAGACGCAGAAAGTATCGGATACGCCATTGTGGTGAAGGCACTGAGCGCCCCACTTCAACAAATTGCCATTAACGCTGGAAAAGAAGACGGACTCGTTATTGTTGAAAAAGTAAAACAAAGTGGAAAGAACTCTGGATATAATGCGACAGATGACACACTTGTGAATGATATGTTGGAAGCAGGAATCGTTGATCCAGTGAAAGTAACACGTACGGCCCTTCAAAACGCAGTTTCTGCGGCTGCTATGCTCATTACAACCGAGGTGGCGATTGCTGAAGAGCCAAAGGAAGAAAAACCAGTACCTCATGAACACGGGGGCGGAATGGAGTACTAGGAAGGAATTTTGAGGTGTTTAGCATCAAAAAGTGATATACTTTTTGATATATAAGCTTTATTTTTATTCTCTATGTCACCACTTACACTGCTTCTTATAGTTATTGCACTCGTTGTTGTTTGGGCGATTTTTATGTACAACCGTTTTATTCGATTTAATAATCGAACCGATGAGGCGTGGTCAGATATTGATGTACAACTCAAACGTCGGTATGACCTCATTCCAAACCTCGTTGAGGCGGTGAAGGGATATGCAACTCATGAGCGAGAGGCGTTTGAAAACGTTACCAAGGCGCGTGCCGCTGCTATGGGCGCACAAACAGTTGAACAACACGCAGAAGCAGAGAATGCTCTAGCAGGAACTTTGAAATCACTCTTTGCTATCGCAGAAGCATACCCAGAGCTCAAAGCAAACCAGAATTTCCTTGAACTTCAACGGGAACTGTCCGACACTGAAAACAAAATTCAAGCAGCACGACGCTTCTACAACACAAATGTTCGCGACCTCAATACCGCAGTGGATTCATTTCCAAGTAATGTTATTGCTCGTGCATTTAACTTTGTAAAACGTGCATTCTTTGACGCCGACGAAAGTGAGCGCGAACCAGTAAAAGTGCAGTTTTAACCGCTATGGTTGAGATACACAATAAGGAACTCCACCGTGTTGCGATTACGTGTATTATCTATAACACTGAGAGAAAATATCTTGTTACAAAACGAAGTCCAACTAAAAAGGTGCATCCAAACAAATGGACCGTTCCTGGGGGTGGTCTGGAAACAGACGATTATATACATACGCCACAGACACACGGAAATGCGGGTTGGTACGGAGCAGTAGAAAAAGCTCTCAGAAGAGAACTACAAGAAGAAGTATGTGTGGAAGTTGGTAAAGTTGAGTATTTACTTGATATGACGTTTATTCGTCCCGATGGGATACCTGTGTTGGTCTTGAGTTACTACGCACCCTATCTTTCTGGAGATGTTGAGCTTGACGAAGATGCCGTAGAGTATAAATGGGTGAATCTTACTGAAGCGCGTGAGCTTGACCTTATTGCGGGTATTTTTGAAGAAATACAAGAGGTTGATGCAATCTTAAAAACGCGTACAAAGTAGGTTTATCTATGCAATCAGTCTATTCACATTTTAATCGAAACGTCAGTTCGGTTTGGTATATTGTGGTTATTGTTGTTGTGTTGATGGTGATTGTGACATGGCGTGCATATTTATTGATACAAAGAATTGAAATGAGAAATCAAGAAATGGTTGCGCAAATGGGTGACCTCATGGCAGAAAATCAACCACGCTAAGATAAAATCCGAAACTCGAAATACGAAATTCGAAAAAATCAACAAATTCTTATGTTTAAAGTTTTTGAATTTAGAGAATTAAACATTATTTCGGGTTTCGATATTCGGATTTCGTACTTTACATGAGCTCCTTATACTCCAATAAAGAAAATAATATTACCAAAACATGGCTTCTTATGGTTGGTTTTTTGTGCATTATTGTAGTTGTTGGTTGGTTTTTCGGACAAGTATATGGCGCACCAGAAATTGTGTATGCGGCTGTTATTTTTAGTTTGGTGATGAATATAGGAAGCTATTGGTACTCCGACAAATTGGCACTTTCTCTGTCTGGTGCACGCCCCGCAGTACGTGAAGAGTTTTTTGATTTATACACCGTTACAGAAAATCTCTCCATTACTGCAGGTATTCCGATGCCAAAAATCTACGTGATTACTGATGATGCTCCGAATGCATTTGCGACTGGGCGAAATCCAGAGCATGCAACAATTGCCGTAACAACAGGGTTGCTACATATGTTAGATAGATCAGAGCTTGAGGGTGTCATTGCCCACGAACTCTCACACATACGCAATTGGGACATCCTTTTGTCGACAGTTGTTGTGATTATTGTTGGTTTTTTAAGTCTGCTCTCTGATTTTTTCTTGCGTACGTCGCGTCATATTCGAGGGGGTGATGACAATCGAGGAAACGCACTTTTTGTTATTGCCGGCATTGTACTTGCTATTCTGACGCCAATTGCAGGTCTGTGCATACAGCTCGCTATTTCACGCAAACGTGAGTTTCTAGCAGATGCATCGGGGGCATTGCTTACGCGCTATCCAGAAGGGCTTGCAGGAGCGCTCTCGAAGATATCCTCATATACACAACCCATGAAGCGAGTACACAAAGCTACAGCACATCTTTTTATTAGTAGTCCGCTTGGTGGAGGACACGAGAAAAAAATTGGTTTCTGGAGAAAGTTGTTTTTGACTCACCCGCCAGTTTCCGAAAGAATCGGAGCACTTCTTGGAAAAAACTAGCATATGTCACGAATTCCTTTTATTTCAAAAACATGGCGCGAGGGTAGGGTATGGGATTTATGGATGGTGGTACACCTTTTCTCCGGTGTCACGATTGGTTTTGCCAATTCGTTTCTAGGGCTTTCAACCCCAGTTCTCTTTTTTGTCACACTCACTGGAATGATTATTTGGGAAATTGTGGAAATTTTTAACGGTGTGCACGAAATGGATGAAAATCGCATTCTTGATATTCTTCTTGGATTGATTGGTCTTTTTGGTGCAGTGCAATTTTCTCGGTACTTTTTAGAACCACAACAACATATCGCGTTTTATATAAGTGCACTTATTCTTACGTTCGGATGTTATCTAGGTTGGCGTGCATACCAAAAACGAGTTGCGGATTTGTAGATTTTTGAAACACGGCTCCATAAAATACAAAATGCACTACTTTAAATAGTGCATTTTATAAACTCAAAGTGCTGCTTTGTTTAGGGTGTTGTGGTATCTGGAGTAGTAGGGGGAAGATTCACGTCGATAATAGTAACACCTGGATCAGCAGGAGGTGTTGGGCTATTTTGATTTTTGTACCACCAGAAACCAAAACCTGCGAGAATAAGGATAACAACAACAATCAATACCGTGTTTGCTCCAGAGCTGTTTTCTTGTTGCACAGGTGGATAATTAGTTTGATTTTCCATACATTGTTTTTTTAATTAGTATAGTAAATAGTAATGAGTGACTATCGACCGATTACTTAAGAGGATTTTCTCCGCGGATAACACGAATCAAAAACAGAATAATTGCTATCACGAGAAGTATGTGAATAAAACCTCCAAGAGCAGGGAAACCAAGAAAGCCAAGTAACCATAGGGCCACTAAAATTATTGCAATTGTCGTAAGCATATAGTAGAGGGGTTTAAAAAATACTAATAAATGAAAACGAGCCACAAGACATAACCCAATGTTAGTACACCACCTTTTTAAGTCAAGTGCGGTGTTTGTTGGACAAAGTTCGAAACTATTTCGAGCAAAATCCAAACGATTAAAGCGGACTCGGCGGGGCGAAACAATTTGTCTGGGGGAATGGATTCGCCCTGCCTCGGCTGATTTTCCGCCCGCAGGAGGGTGAGAAGCGTAGCTTCGCAAGGCCGGAGCCCGACGGGGCGAGGCAGGACTGAAAGATTTTTCAGTAGAAAAATACTTTTGGTCTGGGGTGAGAAAGTGTGGGACACTTTTGCAAGACCTTTTGAGAGATTTTGTGAACGAAGTGAGACAAAATATCCAAAAGGTGTACTGCTCCTGTAAGGAGGAATGCGGGCGGGATTCGGACTGGGGTTTTTATTTTAACATTCTTTTGAAGTTAATAAATTAATTTTTAGTATAATTTTCTGGATTCTTCTCAAACTTCTCCGGGCAACCATTACAACAGAAATAGTATTTTTCACCTTTGTATTCACGAACAAGCCCTCTTTTTTCCGCCTCTGCTTTATCAACCGGACTTCCCATTATCGGACAGACTACCTGATTTTCCACACTATTTGATTTATTTAAATTTCCACAACAATTCATATTTCTTATTTTTTTAATTTTGATAAATTTATTTCGATCTTTTGTAATTTTATCTAACTATGTTTTTAAAAGCCACTATTCTCTATTGCCAGAAGGAAACATCCGACTTATTGGGTAATAAAAAACCCCGCTATTAAAAATAGAACTGCGGCGATTCCTGCGGATGTAAAATTATACGGGCTGGCATATTTTAAATATTTAATATGATCGGCACGAGTTATATCGGATGACATATTAGTCATTCCAGCAACAGGTGAAGTAACATCTCCAAATGTCCCCCCAGTGATAACCGCCGCTACGCAAATTGGAATTCCTACTCCAGCGGTTACGGCAAGAGAAATTGCAAAAGGCATAATTAAAGAAGCTGCAGCCCAGCCCTCGCCGATAAAGTATGTAACGGCAGAGGCCACAACAAAGAGCGATACAGGAATACTCCACGCGGGCAGGGAACCCCCCAGTTGCCCTTGAATGAAATTACTCAAACCTAATTCCTGTGAAATCATTCCTAAAGACCATGCCACAATAAGGATAGCCAATATATTCATAAGTTCATTCCCTCCCGAGATTATGTCAGTTGTCATTTTTTTTACGGAATATTTTTGGAAAAAGTAAATAATGCCGGTAATGATTACTGAGATAGACAAAGCCACTAACATTGCCTTGTTGGGTTCCGTGGTGGCAATGATAGATGAGACTGTTCCGCCCCCTGCTTTTCCAAAGTACCAGAAGAAAAAGAAACTAAAAAAGATTACTGTTAGCATTGGAATTGCAAGGTTAATTATCCGTGGCTTTATTTCCGGCATGACGTCTTCCATATTCATATTCATTCCGTCAGAGGTTTCTTTTTTTGCGTGGTCTGTTTGTCTTTCGGTAGAAGGCTTTTTCCACTGAAAATATATGGTAAGAAAAGTTATGACCAGAACCACAATACTAAAAAACTCAAAAGGTATGGCTTGAAGTAAAATTTTGTATGCGGATTGTTCTTCAAAGACTCCCGCAGCTTTTAGTCCCTGACCGATGTTGGCTATGTTAAACCCTACATAAGTGGTGGCGATTGGAATAAGCTCAATAACCGGACTAGCAGTATTGTTAATCATAAAAGCCAACCGTTCTTTGACGACTTTATTTTTTTCGGCAAGCGAACGTATAATCGAACCTGTGCCTATAATCCTAAATGCACAGTCAATAAAAGTAGCTGGGATCAAAGCCCACAAAGTGTAAAAGACTCCCGTTTCACTTTTTACATATTTACTGACCCAAATAGAAAATGCATTGATGCCCCCCGCTTTTCTAATAAGAGCAATCAATCCGCTGAACAGATATAGAAACAATATCACCTGCAAATTATCTTTATCAGATAATATCTCTACTACCTTTTCTAAGGCAGTTTCCAGTCCTCCTACGATCGAAGGATTTAACAGGTAGCCGCCAACCAACAAGCCCAGCAGAAGCGAAGGTAAAATTCTTTTTGACCAAATCGCAGCAACAAGGGTGATTATCGGGGGTAAGATTGAAAGCCATGCATTATCCATAAAATATTTAGATTATTTCAAAAATTCTATCATTTTCTGTCTAATACTTTTTTGAAAAACTTTAATTCATTATCACCATGGGTAAATAGCTTCTCTTTCGCATTTTTTTATTAAAGTACCAGTGAAGGATTTTGCCCATTATTGAATCAGGGAAATCAATGTAATAATCATGGCTCATTTTTGAGACGCCACCATTCTCTTCGATTCTTACTAAGCCGCCCTCTGCTAAGTGAAAGGTTATAAAAGAACCGAGTAGCTTATATTTGGCGAGCCCCCGCCAAACTGTTATTGAAGGGAAATCCGCATACTGTATGTGGCCCTTCAAATCATTGTAGAGTCCAGCAACCATTTCTTTCTGATAAAATTCTACACCTGTCTCCGGACGATTCTGGTCATTATAAAACTTCAATCCCAAGTGCTCTTTTGGATTAGAGGCAGTCCAGTTAACTGGATCAGAGGCGTAGTCGGCTATATTTTTTGCCGTATTATTAATAATTATCTCTACGTGAATTTTTACCAACATATAATAAAAATTATTTTATAATTCCTCCATTGGAACGCCTAACGACCTGGCGATTTTTTGGATTGTTTGAACACTTGGTTTATTAACTGTGCCGCTTTCTCCCACACTCGGCAGGTGTATGTTCCGCCTTTCGAATCTCGTCCTCCTGACACAAAGAATACCCCTCGCGGGGTATTTTTGCATCAGGTGCGGAGGCGGAGAGATTCGAACTCTCGGTGGTGTGACCCACACACGCTTTCTCCCACACAAAGCGGAGGGTATGAGATTCGAACTCATGGTGCCTTGCGGCACACACGCTTTCCAAGCGTGCGCACTAGACCACTATGCGAACCCTCCGCTTTATCTGGGATTGTGATTTACAATACGCTCGGTTTACTCGTGTGTAAATCGGGAACAATCGTTGCACACTAAGACGCCATGCGACGCCTCCGTAAACACGAGTTTAACACACACCAAGATAAGAAAAGAGTGTGATTAGTTAGTCCAAGCGAACGTGTTTCGAACCCCGTTTTTAAATTGGTAGCCGTTTGATTTCAAAAGTATTTCACCAGCCGTTTTTTCTTCGGCACTTAGATGTTTGTGCTCGTAGTAAATCATAGACGGTCTAATTCTATTGAAAGGTACCTGTGCGAGTATTTTAAAATCATATCCTTCGGTATCAATAACAAGAAGATCTATTTTTTGAACACCATACTTTTGTAGGAGAGTATTGAAAGACAAACAGTTGAGTGTGCTTTCAATAATATTTGAACGTAGTCCTGGCGGGCGCCACCACCGCACATGCTTCAGAATATTTTCTTTAGAGAACGAGCTTAAAGATCCGCCAATAAGGCGGAGATACCAATTACTTTCTCGCACATGGTAAAAAACACGTTTTGTATTTTCTTCCGCGATTGCAACATTTTCAAAAGAAACATTCAGCGCATTGGTATAGGTTTTTTTGAGTTTTTTAAACCAATAGGGAATTGGTTCCACGAAAATCCCCTGCCAGTTATATTTTAAAACATACCGTCGAATAGGGTCGGGCCACCCCCCACCTTTCGCGCCGATTTGTATAAAGAAAAAACTGGGGGTTATTTCCGAGAGGGTTTTCACTTTTTTATGAAACAAAGCATTCATATTATGTGGTTAGGAACCGTTTCACCGTATCTTCGATGTTTTGCACGTCTTTCTTTGGGTCAAACCAGAGTATATTTTTGTTTCGTTTAAACCATGTTATTTGTCGTTTTGCATAGTGTTGAATTTCGAGCTCAAGCTGTGTGAGCATTTCTTTTTTTGTAATTTTCTTTTGCAAAAAACGTGAGATATAACGATATTCAAGCCCCAACTCCTCCATTCGCTTCCACGAGAGTCCATGTTTGTGTAGGTCTTGTACTTCTGCAACGAGTCCCAATTTCAGCCGTTTGATGAGTCGTTTGTGAATATTTTCATGCAACTTTTCTTTTGGAAGGGTGAGGCCAATATAGAGCGGGGAATAGAGAGATTTCTTTTTTGTTTTCGGCACTTTTCCAAGAGTATCAACAATTTCAAGTGCGCGAATAAGTCGTCGTTTGTTGTGTCTGTCGATGGTTTTTGCACGAGCAAGATCTTTTTTGTGCAGGAGAGAAAAAAGTTTCTCTGCACTCAGTTTTTCAAGTTGCATGCGCAATTTTTTATTTGGTGGAACGTTTGGAATTTGGAGTCCAAAAACAAGGGTATCTATGTATTGTCCTGTACCACCAACAAGTATTGGAATGTGTTTGTACCGATATATCGGTACAAACACATTTTTTGTATCGCGAACAAAATCGGTAACGGTATATTGTTGTTGTGGTGAGACCACATCAAGTAGGTGGTGGGGAATACCCCGCATTTCTTTCTCGGTCACTTTTCCTGTTCCGAGATTAAGTCCTTTATATACCTGCCGTGAATCGGCCGACACCACTTCACCACCATATTTTTGTGCAAGACGAACGGCCACATCACTTTTTCCAGTGGCGGTCGGTCCGAGGATAACGATGAGTTTTGGTTTCATGGTGTGCTGTACCTGTATACAACCACACCTAAGCCCATCTTAGCAAGGGTTTTCTATGGAAACTCATTAAGATAAAAGTCGGACAATAACCACACTACGTGCAATAACAAGAAGTGTGTTGGGTCGTTTCATAACAAATACCAAAATATCAAAAAGAAACCCCTACAATACATTTTGGAGATAAAATCTAGGTATTATCGCGCTCTAGTCGACAGTTGCGCGATATGATTTTGTGAAATCAGGTGGTATACTGGACACGAACAACACCTTATGGTTTATTTTTATTAGTACTTGTATTACAAGCGTAACATCTCTGCATTTTGCAGACAAAAATATATGGATTCATCTAACTCTCCCACAACCAAACCACTGTACCGAGGTACACAAATTGTTTGGTACATTCTTGGTTTTGTTGAGATATTGTTATTGTTTCGATTTGCTTTGAAATTACTTGGTGCGAACCCAGAAGCTGGGTTTAGTAGTTTTGTGTACGGGATAACCTATGTCTTTGCAACGCCGTTTATCAGTGTGTTCCGTGCCTCATATCTTCTTGAGGGAAGTATTTTTGAATGGACAACCCTTCTTGCGATGTTGGTCTACTGGGTTATAGCTATAGGTATTATCAAAATGTTTGTTATGGGAAAAACGGTTTCCACACATGAAGCTGCGGTCAAATTAAATAACCAAGAGTAGTAACATAAAATATGACAGACGATATAACACAAAAAGACGAAGAAGCGGAGAAACAAGACAGGTTAGCGCGCGAAAAAGAAGCTGAGGCTGCCGAAGCCCATAGAGTTGCCGCACAAGAACATGAGGAGAGGGCCGCTGAAGAGGAAAAAAAGAGTACTTCTTAGTCATCAGGGTTCTTGTGACACGTATTCTTGTTGGCATGTTGTGAAAATTACACAACTACTCCAAAGGGGTTATTTTCTTTTTTCGAAAGTAGTACCGCTTCGATTTTTTGGTAATAGCAAGAATGCTGATGACTGCGATGTATGTTGCAATAATTTCATGTGGTACTGTGTATGGTTTTCGCAGAATAACTTCTGCGGAGAAGATGAGTACCATAAGAACAGGTCCATGCGATGACATACAGTTCGCCGGGGTGGCGCCCTGCGTGGTTATCACTCCACCGTTCAAATTCTTTTTCTGCACTGTATATGACAAGTGCACCTGTATAAATTGCCGCAACAGCCCCGATAATATTTCCAAGTCCGTTGTTGGTCACAAAATCCCAGATAATAATCACAAAAAGAAAGACAGTCCACATATTCACGAGGTATCGCCACGACTGAGCACTTAATCCGAGATTTTGTAGTTTTTTCATGTTGTGCCGGGGGAGGGAATCGGTCACGAATACTTTTCTGGTGAAAAGTTCCGCGTCCACCTCACTTCGTTCGGACAAAAGCAAAGCAGTTTGCTTTTGTCCCCGTCTCAATGAGTACATTGACCTACTGGGTCGCACCGTCGTGCTCCGGCCTTCGATTCCCCAAAGGCGCAAAATATAAACATACACCCAGTATGTCCACATTTTCCGCTGTGCCGGGGGAGGGAATCGAACCCTCATGTCTTACGACACACGATTTTGAGTCGTGCGCGGCTACCAATTACGCCACCCCGGCAATGAGGTGATTCTACCAAAGTATCGCTTTTTTTGCTAAACTATATCTGTCTTCCTACGTTCCATATACTACATTCAATATTCTATTCACTATGAGCTTTCACAATAATGCAATTTTTTGGGTCGAGGTGGAAAAAATTGTTCCAAACCCATTTCAGCCGAGACGTTTTTTTGATGAGCAAAAACTCAAAGACCTTTCCGACTCAATCCGCCAGTATGGCGTATTGCAACCACTGGTAGTAACCCAACGAGAACACCAACGAGAAGACGGAGGCATCTCTGTTCAGTATGAACTCATTGCTGGAGAACGGCGTCTGCGCGCATCCAAAATGGCAGGTCTGTCTCTTGTACCAGTTATCATTCGAGATGATGAAGAAAGTGAACAGATGAAGCTTGAGCTCGCCATTATTGAAAATCTTCAGCGAGAAGATATTAATCCTATAGAACGTGCCCGTGCATTCTCACAACTAGCCGAACATTTTGGTTTGAAGCACGGAGAAATAGCACACAAGGTTGGAAAAAGTCGAGAGTATGTTTCAAATACCATCCGCCTCCTCCTTTTGCCTGTAGAAATGCAACAAGCGCTCTCTGAAGGGAAAATTAGTGAGGGGCACACACGACCGCTTCTCATGCTTATAGACAGGCCAGCAGAGCAACTAGTTCTCTTTAAGGAAATTATTTTAAATAAACTCACCGTTCGTGATGCGGAACAAATTTCTCGTCGTATTGCAGTTGAGAAGGTACGACGACATGATCGTTTATATGACCCTGATATTATTGAACTTGAAACACGTGCATCAGAGCGACTTGGGACGCGTGTTCGTGTAGAACCAAAAGAAGTCGGTGGGCGTATTTTTATTGATTTTGGTTCTGAGGAAGATTTACGAAAAATTCTTGCAGTTCTCAACAGTGAAGTCGCATCATTCAACGAACTATCTCAAAATACATCAACGACCCCAGAAGAAGTAACTGATGTGGTGCCAGAAATAGCTACCACAGAAAATGAAACAAAGGGAAAAGATGACGATTTGTATTCAGTAACTCATTTCTCCGTTTAGTTTTTTTCAAGTGCTATTCGGATTTTCTTTTTTGCGAATCCTGTTTTTGCCCATGTGAGCCATTTCTGGGAAGGTTTACTGTTGTCTCGTGTTTCAATAAGCACAACGTCGCCGTGATTCAATTTTGTTGAAAGTGCGACAAATTTTCCATTTATACGAGCTCCTGACGCATGGTCTCCAAGGTCGGTGTGAATTGAATATGCAAAATCAATCGGTGTGGCGTCAACAGGCAAATCAACAACCTCTCCATTTGGTGTAAATACAAAAATACGATCATTAAAGAAATCATTTCGAAGATTTCGAATAAAAGAAAGCGAGTGCTCCACATCATTTTGAGTTTCGGTCAGTTCATGAAGCCATTGTGTCATTGGACTTGTATTGTTTGTGTTGAGGGTGCTTCTTCCAAATAATTTTTCAACCAACAGTGCACTTGAATCCGTTGTGATACCTGTCTTCTCTTTATACCCCACATGGGATGCAATTCCGTACTCAGCAACATCATGCATCGCCTGTGTTCTAATTTGAATTTCAACAATTGCACCATTGCCGGTAAAAATGGTTGTGTGGAGACTTTGGTAGCCGTTACGTTTTGGCGTTGCAATATAATCTTTAATGCGCCCAGGAAGCGGTTTCCATTTACTGTGGGTGAGTCCAAGTGCGAGATAGCATTCCTCCACGGTTTCTACAATAATACGCAACGCTTCAATATCGTAGACACGATCAATATTCATTTCTTTTTCTTGCAACTTTTTATTGAGACTATAAATATGTTTTATACGATAATCCATTGCATGTACTACGATATCTGATTGGGCGAGCAGTGCTCGTATTTCATGGGAGAGTTTTTTTAATTGTCCAACATGTTCTTTACTTTTTTCTTCACGGAGCGCATACGTTTCCGCATACTCTTTTGGATACGCAGTTTTGAACGCAACGTCTTCAAGCTCACCTTTAAGGTTTCCAATACCAAGTCGGTGTGCTATTGGTGCATATATTTCAAGCGTTTCCATCGCGATGCGTTGTTGTTTTTCTTGAGGGAGTGCGGAGATTGTCTCTAGATTATGAAGTCGGTCGGCAAGCTTAATAAGAATAACGCGAGGGTCGCGCGCCGTTGCAAGAAACAGTTTACGAAGTGTTTCGACATGGCGTTTGAGTCCGCGGTATTTTAACTTTCCAAGTTTTGTTACACCATCAACAAGAAAGGCAACCTCGTCTCCAAATTGCGTTCTAATTTCTTGAATGGTGATGTGTTCAACATCTTCAACACTATCGTGAAGTAGTCCGGCCATAATAGTTGTTGCATCTGCCCCGATACGTGCGAGGTGGCGTGCTGTTTCTGCAACATGGACAAAGTACGGTTCTCCCGATTCACGTTTCTGGTCTCTGTGTATATTTTCTGAAAAAGAAAAAGCAGTTTCAATACCTCGTTGTTCTTTTTCAGTGAACTTTTTATGCGATGCGGAAATAATGTTTTGGGCGGTAAGTATTTTCATGGGGTTTGGTGTATGTAGTATACTCAGCACTAAGACCTTTGTTTAGTGCTGAGTATGGTACAGTAGAAAGAGGCAGGACTATTTTTTCTTTGTAAAACGTCTCTTTCCGCGGAATTTTTTTGGCTCTTGGAGAATTGCAAGGGCACGCTCAAGAGTTACTGTGTACACATCATCTGTTTTGAGGGAACGAAAATCTCCGTCGTGTCCAATATATGGACCAAAACGACCCACATTGGCAACAACATCCTTTTTTGTTTCAGGATGTAGCCCAAGCACTCTCGGCAAACTCAAGTAGATAACTGCTTCTTCAAGGGTCACTGATACAGGATCTTTTTCTTTTGGGATACTTGAACGTCGAGGTTTTTTATTCTTTGTGGTTTTGAGTCCAAGTTGAACATAAGGTCCATATGGCCCATCAAGAACAAAGATGGGCTCTTTGGTTTCAGGGTGAAATCCAATTTCTTCTGGGTCGGTTACCTCTTTTCCATCAGCAGAGCGTGCACCATCACAATCAGGAAATCGTCCACAGCTCATAAATTTTCCATTGCGTGCAAGTTTCATTACCATTGCACTTCCACACTTTGGGCATACAAACTCTTTTGGTGCATCACCCATGTTGGTTATTTTTTCAGCCTCCTTTGTTTTTTTAGCAACATCCTTTGCAAAGGGGATATAGAAGGCACGGAGTGTTTTTTCATACTCGCGCGTGCCGAGAGCAATTTCATCCAACTCATTTTCCATTTCTGACGTAAATGAATCGCTAATGTATGTTGCAAAATGTTTTTCCAAAAAAGTACTCACCACGTCACCGGTGTCTGTTGGTGTGAGGGTTCTATTTTCTCGTGTTACATATCCACGCTCCTCAATCGTTCTGATGATAGAGGCATATGTTGATGGGCGACCAATACCACGTTTTTCAAGTTCTTTAATAAGTCCAGCCTCAGAATATCGCGATGGTGGCTGTGTTTGTTTTGCAAGCGCTGTAACATCAAGAAGGTTTAATGAGTCTCCTTCGATTACTTTTGGCATCTCAACATCTTCTCCTCGAGAATCGGGATCTGCAAGAAGCCATCCAGGAAACAATACGCGTGAACCTGTTGCTGAGAATGGAGGAACGGACTCGTCCCCAATGGTTGTTGTTATTTTTGTTTGCAGAAGTTTTGCAGGTGCCATTTGGCTACTGATTGCGCGAGCCCATATAAGTTCATAGAGCTTTTTCTCGTCATCATCACTTCCTGCGACACGAGTTTCGGCATTTGTTGGACGAATGGCCTCGTGTGCTTCTTGGGCGTTTTTACTTTTGCTTGCGTACACCATTGGTCGTGCAAATTCTTTTCCAAATTCTTTTGTGACGACCGCTAAAATTTGTGTTTGAGCTTGTGCTGCAAGATTGGTGCTGTCTGTTCTCATGTAGGTGATAAAACCTTTTTCGTAGAGTTTTTGAGCAGCGCGCATGGTTCGGGAAGGAGAAAATCCAAGCCGAGTACTAGCAGATTGTTGAATTGTTGATGTGGTAAACGGTGCGCGTGGCTGGCGTTGATTTTCTGTTTCTTTTACAGAAGCAACGCTCCAAGTTCCAGCACGTGCTTTTTCTACAATTGTATTGGTTTTTTTCTCATCCCGCGGTTCTTCTTCACATGTAAGCGTTAATTTTTCTTTCTTTCCTTGCCTGCCGGCAGGCTGGTTTGTTTGTACGTCGGCTGTAATCACCCAATAATTTTCTGGAATGAATGCACGAATTTCTCGCTCTCGTTCCATAACAATACGAAGGGCAGGGGACTGAACGCGTCCAGCAGAAAGACCATAACGAACCTTTTTCCAAATAAGTCCTGAAAGGTCGTATCCTACAAGACGGTCCAACACGCGTCGTGCTTCCTGTGCTTCGCGAAGGTGGTTATCAATGTCTCGTGGGTGGGCAACTGCTTCAAGAATAGCGTCTTTGGTGATTTCGTGGAATACAATTCTCTTTACTTTTTTATTTTTCTTGCCCGCCGTAGCTTTAGCAGAGGAGGGTGCCTTTGTACCCTCCAAATCGAGCGCTTGTGCCAAGTGCCATGCAATGGCTTCACCTTCGCGGTCGGGGTCAGTTGCAAGTAATACTTCATCTGCCTTGCTGACCGCTTTTTTAAGGTCGGCGATAATTTCCCTTTTTTCAGGAACAATCTGATAGTGCGGAATAAAACCGCCGGGAACATCAATGGCGTTCTTGTTACTCTTTGGTAAATCACGCACGTGTCCAACACTGGCTTTCACTGTGTATCCAGTGCCGAGATATTTTTCAATCGTTTTTGCTTTTGCTGGTGATTCAACGATGACGAGTTTCATATATATGTGCAACAAATACTACAAATGTGATATAAAAGCAAATGGTGTGTAGCACAAATGTGTATGACTCTATACTGTTCGTTCGATTTTGCCAAGTCGTGTGGTGATATACCCTTTTATTTCGAGCGTAGAAATAATGACGTTAATGTGTGCAATGGGCCTCTGTGTTTCTTGTGCAATTTCATCAACGGTGCGAGGTTCGGTGAGATAGTCTATTACTATTTGTTCATCGGGTAATAAATCATTACATGTTCTGCTTTGTGTATTTTCTCGTAGAGGAATACCAAGCGCTTGAAGAATATCTTCAGCACAGGTGATTGCTTGAGCCCCCTCTCGCAGGAGTTTATTTGAACCCATGTGGTGTGGAGAGGTAATTGCTCCCGGTACAACGAGAACATCACGGTTGTATTCCATTGCGAGACGTGCAGTGATGAGCGTTCCTGATTTTTCGTGCGCCTCAATAATGAGTGTGGCGTGGCACATGCCGGCCATAATTCTGTTTCGTTTTGGAAAACTCCAGACGGTTGCATTTTCCGTGGGCTCGAGCTCCGATATAAGTGCGCCACCAGCTTTAAGAATACGCCCAGCGAGTCCAACATGCATTCGTGGGTATAAAACAGAATCATCTATTCCAGAACCAGGAACTGCAATTGTGGGTAGACCAACCAAAAGTGCTTCTTCGTGGGCCACACTATCAATACCAAGGGCTAGTCCAGAGACAACGACAACTGGATATCCTGCTAGGGAAGATATAAGGTTTTGACAGACCGTCTGGCTATACGAGCAATATTTTCGCGAGCCGACAACACAGAGCATTTTGTACTCTGGTGACGGAAGTGTTCCACGAATAAAAAGTGTCTTAGGCGGATCGGCTATCTCCTGCAAGAGCTCAGGAAAGACCTTTTTTTTCAGTTGTATGGCAGGATAGTGCCCCGTCCCTTCCATCAGGTAATCCTAACAGTATGGACATAAAATAAACCTAAATTGTGGTACGATATGAACACTAATCAGGTAGCTTTCTTTATATATGTTAGATATCAACTTCATCAGGGAAAACAAAGACGTCGTTATTGCGGGGGCACAAAAAAAGCACGTGAAGGTGGATATTGAGGTACTTCTTGCTCTCGATGATTCACGTCGTGCCTTAACCAAAGAGATTGATGACATGCGTGCGCAACAAAACGCAGTGAGTGAAAAAATGCCAAACGCATCAGTCGATGAGCGCGCAGAACTCATTGCCCAAATGAAGCCTCTTAAAGAAACACTTCAAAAAAAAGAAGAAGAAATAAAAATTGTTGTTGAACAGTGGCGACTTCTTATGTTACAAGTTCCCAATGTTCCTGATATGTCTGTGCCAGAAGGGAATACTGATGCTGACAACCAAGAGGTTCGTGTGTGGGGTGACAAACCAAAATTCGATTTTGAACCGAAAGGACACATTGAGCTCATGGAAAATCTGGACATGGTTGATTTTGAACGTGGAACAAAAACAGCGGGATTCCGTGGATATTTTTTGAAAAATGCGGGAGCAGAATTATCTTTTGCACTCTGGCAATTCGTGTTTAACCACTTCATGCATAAGGGTGGGTTTACTCCAATCATCGCACCATCTCTTGTGAAGCGTGAGCCATTTGTAGGAACGGGGTATCTTCCTCAAAGTGAAGAAGATTTATACAAAGCACAGGATGAAATGTATTTGGCAGGTACAGCCGAAGTTCCAACAATGGCGTACTACATGGACGAAGTTGTTGAACGATCAGAATTGCCAATTAAGTTCTTTGCTTTTTCTCCGTGTTTTCGACGAGAAGCGGGAAGTTATGGAAAAGATACGACCGGCATTGTTCGTGTGCATGAGTTCTTTAAATTTGAACAGGTGGTGTTGTGCGAGGCAAGTCACGAGGAATCTGTAAAACACCACGAGGCACTCACCACGAACGCTGAAGAGCTCCTGCAGGCATTACAATTGCCATACCATGTGGTGATTAATTGCAGTGGTGACCTCGGTCTTGGGCAGGTTAAAAAATATGATATAGAAACATGGGTTCCAAGTGAAGGGAAGTATCGTGAGACACACTCATCTTCATACTTCCACGATTTTCAAACACGTCGTTTGAATACCAAATATCGGGATGCTGATGGAAAATTGCAGTATGCTCACTCGCTCAATAACACCGCACTTGCAACTCCGCGCATTCTTGTTCCTCTTGTTGAAAACTACCAAAACGCTGACGGTTCAATCACTATTCCAGAAGTACTCCGTCCGTATATGAACGGGAAGGAAAAAATCTCAAAAGCGTAGTGTATGTTTCGGCGGTTTACATCAGAACGTGTTCGGAAGCTTCGGCGCAAACGCTTTGTTGTGTTTTCAGTTATATACACACTTCTGGTGTTTTCATTATTTTTATTTCTTTGGCAACTGTCATACGCGAACTTTCTCCAAATTAACAATGTATCCATTGAAGGAGCAAAAACAGTAGCACGTGCTGATGTGTTTGGTGCGGTGAGTGATACCTTGACTGGCGCATACGGACACATATTTTCAAAACGAAATATTTTTTTGTATCCACGCGCAGAAATACAAAAAAGTATACTTACCAGGTTTCCTATTCTAAAAAAGGTGTCTATTGGTGTTGAGAATGGGCACAAACTCGCTATTCACCTTGAAGAACGGAAAGGAGTTGCTGTTGTGTGCCAATTAGTGGGTGATGTACCAACACCCACAACAGAAGAATGTTATTTTATTGATGACACTGCGTTTGTGTTTATCACAGCCCCTCATTTTTCAGGCACATCGTATATTACCTACGAGTTGAACATGATGGCGGTGCCACTCGGAACATATGCCCTTACACTTGAAGAATTTTCTCTCTTTCGCTCACTCATTACAGCTCTTGGAAAACTATCTATGCGTGTTACACATCTTCGTATAGAAGGAAACGATATTGAAGTATCACTTACGACGCCACATCGAGACACCCTTCGATTGTTGGTAAAAAGAAGTAACTCATATGACGAAGTGCTCACTAATCTCACAACAATTATTGAATCAGATGATTTTAAAAAAGCAGGTGGAATTATGGGTGTTGAATATATAGATCTTCGTTTTGGTAACAAGGTTTTTTACAAAGAGAAAGAACACAAGGAACAAGCTCCGTCTCTGTTAGAAGTTACTCCAGAGTTGCAATCTCTCTAACATAGAGAAAGGCCCTCTTGCGAGGGCCTCTGGGTTTGGTGTGCGTTGTGGGGTCGGTTAGCGTGTTCCGAGAACTCCTTGATGGAGACGGCACCTGGCTAGGGTTATCCGAAGCGCCTCTGCGGCCTTGGCCTTCGCTGCGGCCTTCTTCTCCTTCTTGGTGCGTGCCTCGTCAATTTCCTTTCGTCTCTCTCTCCCCGATTTTTTGAAACCCATTATCAACTGTCTCCCGTGTTCTCACACCTCGTTATTGGGGTGTGTAGTACACAAACGAGCGTCTTTGAAACAAAAAAGAACGGCAATTGAAAACTGTACCATTTGAGGCATCTGTAGGCAATGCCATGGTTGGGAAACAAAAACCGGCACACGTATGTGCCGGCGGCAGAGCTCTCATTACTTGAGCTCTTGCTCAGCCCAACCCTTCGGCTTCATCCGCGCGTAGATGGCCGCGTAAGACTGACAGATGTTCGGATCAAGGCCTGACGCCTCACTTTTTGGTATTGCTCTGAATATTGCAAGAGCAAGCCCATCGCCCGAGTGATACTTCGCCCAGTGCTTGTCACCGGCCTCAACTGCCCAAGAGGGTAGTTCGGATAAATCCATCGGAATCTCCTCTCCATAAATCTGCTGGAAATACTACTCCTTGTGAGACATGCTCGCAAGTGATAGGTTTCTTGTATATGTCTTTTTGGAAAAAACTCCCACAACCATTCTTTTGTCTTGCCCCAATGGCGGATGTAACTGACCCCGCGTTCCGGCGGATTATTGGGAAGTATGGAAAACTTGATGTCTTGTGGACCGAGTTTGTTTCTGCAGACGGGTTATTCCGTGGAGGATATGATGCGCTGGTACATGATCTTGAGTACTCAGAAGGTGAGCGACCAATCGTTGCACAATTTTTCACTTCAACGCCTGAGTATATGGAAAAGGCTGGAGCGCTTGCACGCGAGCTCGGGTTTGATGGTGTTGATATCAACATGGGGTGTCCTGATGATGGTGTGTGTAAGCAAGGCGCAGGTGCCGCACTTATGAAGGAATCACAACTTGCCCAAGAACTTATTCTTGCTCTCAAACAAGGGGCAAAAGATATTCCTGTGTCGGTAAAAACACGCATAGGATACACAACCAATGAATTGGAGACATGGTTGCCGACACTTCTTGAAACACACATTGATGCAATTACCATTCATGCCCGCACAAAAAAGGAAATGTCAAAAGTACCAGCACGGTGGGACACTATTGCACAAGCAGTTGCAATTCGAGATGAGTTTGAAAAGGAAAGCAAACACGAGACGCTTATTATTGGGAATGGAGATGTGGTTGATATGAACGATGCGCGAGAAAAAGTAATTACGTACGGCCCTGACGGAGTGATGTTTGGTCGTGCTATTTTTGGAAATCCATGGCTTGGGTCTGACTCACCTCGGCCAGGGTTGTCTGAGCGTCTCACTGTTCTTGCCGAGCATACAAAACTTTTTGATGAATTATGTGGCAAGAGGAAATCCTTTGCGTTGATGAAGAAACACTTCAAATCATATCTTCAGGGTGACGGATATGACAAAAAAATTCTTCTCAAACTCATGGATGCTCGAACTGCCGGTGAGGCACTTGATGTAATACAAAAGTTTTTAAAATAAGCCCACCCTCCCACACAAGTTCTATAATTCTATTGAATTATAGAACAAAAGAAACTCCCTTCCCTTGTTTGTAAGGGAGTGGATAATAGTGTGTCCTTGATATTTTTTTGAGACAAGCCCTGCACGATGCATTTTTTGCACATGTTGGCTGGCATTTTTGTAGTCAGTATTGAGATACTCAGCAATTTCTTCAAGTGTCTGGTCAGTTATGCTATCTAATCGCAAAAGAGTACGAATGCGGTGATGGTGAGCAAGACCACGAGTTAATAGCTCCAGATATTTTATTTTTTGTTCGTACTCAATCATATTTTTGATGATGCCTATTTAACTATGCCAGAGTTAAAGAAATTCTAAAATTCTATAAATCTATAGAATTATCGAACAAAAGATTTTTATATAGTACTTAAAATAGACGACAAAAGTACGGGGGTGTGCGGTTTTAAAACACTGGTATAATGTCTCTATATATGAACAATGTAGCCCTGTATAGAAAATATCGCCCACAAGAGTTTGAGGAGGTTCGCGGGCAAGACCATGTGGTTAAGGCACTTCAGGGTGCCCTTGAACAAAAACACATTGGACACGCCTATCTTTTTACAGGTGGACGGGGAACAGGTAAAACATCCGTTGCGCGTATTTTTGCTCGTGCGGTGGGGACACAGGACACAGATCTTTATGAAATTGATGCAGCAAGTAATCGCGGTGTTGATGATGCACGAGCTCTTCGAGATGCGGTTGCCACACTCCCATTCAACTCTCCCTACAAGGTATACATCATTGATGAAGCACACATGCTTACGAAGGAAGCATCAAATGCCTTACTTAAAACTCTTGAGGAACCACCTGCACACGTTATTTTTATTCTTGCAACAACGGAACTCCATAAAATTCTTGATACGATTGTTTCTCGATGTGAGGTACACACCTTCAAACAACCAACGCGTCAGATATTGAAAGATCATGTTGCTACCATTGCAAAAAAAGAAGGCTTTACTCTTGAACATGCAGCAGGGGATTTGATTGCACTTCTTGCTGAAGGATCGTTTCGTGACGCGAATGGCATTCTGCAGAAAATTTTGTACGCCTCCAAAGACAAAAAAGTGAGCGTTAAAGAGGTATCGCTCATTACATCAGCTCCTCGTGGTGAGTATGTAAATGATATTGTGTTGTCACTTCACACGGGCGATCCCAAAAAAGGACTTGATGCATTACAGAAAGCATCACATGAAGGTGTGGATATGAATGTATTGAGCAAACTTCTACTAGAGAAATTACGTGCAGTTTTATTGTTGCGGTATGCCCCAGATATGAAAAAACAGTTTGGTGAAGAATTTTTGGCGGAAGACATCACTCTTTTGGAAGAATGTGCTAATGCACAACCTCCGCATATTACATCAGCAACACTCTTGCGATTTCTTGATGTACACACGGCTATCTCCCGCGCGTATCTTCCACACCTACCACTTGAACTTGCGATTATTGATTCCACAAAAAAATAATTTAGCTGGTGTATGTCGTTCTATAAATTACTTTTAAAACCAATACTTTTTCAACTTGACCCTGAAAGGGCCCACGATGTCATGGTTGCTTTCGGTGAGTGGTTTGGTCGTTTTGACGTATCTCGGGCCTTGGTGCGTGGTATATACGGCTACAGGGGCCCGGATATCTCAAAGACGGTAGATGGCATCGTATATAGAACCCCATTCCTCTTATCTGCGGGCCTTGATTACAACGGTCGTCTCACGCGCATTCTTCCCTCAATTGGACTTGGTGGGGAAGAGGTGGGTTCGGTTACTGCCCGAGTATGCGAGGGAAATCCAAAACCTAGACTCACACGACTTATTCGTTCACAAAGTATTTTGGTAAACAAAGGACTTCGCAATGATGGTGTTGATGCAATTATCAGACGACTACAATCTTGTCCACGCGAAAAAGAGTACGTGATTGGTATAAGTATTGCTCGAACAAATGACAAGCAGGCCGCAAGTATTGAAGACGGCATTGCTGACTATGTGTATTCTTTACAACAACTTGTTCACGCAGGCGTTGGTGATTATTACACAATTAATATTTCATGTCCGAATGCATCTGGTGGAGAAACATTCACCACATCAGAACTTCTTGGAGCACTTCTGTCGGAATTGAAAACAATTCAACACTCAAAGCCAATGTATATAAAAATGCCCATCAATATTCCGTGGCATCTTTTTGAAAAGCTCCTTACTATTATTGACGAATTTGGACTTTCGGGTGTTGTTATAGGAAACGTCAATAAAGACTATACTTCGTTGACACATAGGGACGAGGCACCAGAAAAATATGTGGGCGGTTTAAGTGGGAAGCCGTGTCAACAACTCTCAACAGAGCTGATTCAAAAAACACGTGAGCGATTTGGTAATCGATTCACCATCATTGGATGCGGAGGAGTTTTGTCTCCCGAGTTGGCATTAGAAAAGTTTGATGCTGGTGCAGATTTGGTCCAGATGATTACAGGACTTATTTTTGAAGGACCATCATTGGTGAAGCGAAGTTGTTGTGCATACGCACAGAGACTTGGCTAAAGAGGTTTTAAAAGATATAGTGTCTTCAATTGCTGGGTCGGGCTAATGCTCCCGATTTCTTAATCTCGGAGAGATTGTTGAAATCGCAGTGCAAGCGAGGCCTTTGGCCGAGTCGTAGTAGGATACAACTGAATAAAACTCCGGGATCGTCTAATGGTAGGACATCAGGTTTTGGTCCTGAGTATTGGGGTTCGAGTCCCTATCCCGGAACAAATATTAAAGGTGCCTGACCCCAATTTTATGCAATTTTCTACACCAGAAGAGATACAACAAAAACAGCTAAAACGACGTCCTGCCGAAGAACAAGATTATGAATTTGCCCGTCAAGTCCACCATGCCTCTTATCGCGATGTTGTAGAAAAGCAGTTTGGCAGCTGGGATGAACAAAAGCAGGACAAATTCTTTCGGTCAGCGTGGGAAAGTTCTCCTCATGAGCTCATTTATTGCAACGGCGAGCCCTGTGGATATTTTTCGATGCACGAAACCGATGATGCAATTCAACTTCATGAGCTAGTACTACTCCCAGAGTTTCAGGGGCAAGGCATAGGGAGTGAGATTCTGAAGGAATCTCTTGAACAGGTAAGGGCGAAACATAAACCCGTCCGACTTCAGGTCTTGAAAAAAAACAAGGCGGCGAATCTGTATCGTCGTATGGGTTTCAAAGAAACCGGAGAAACCGAAACGCACATCGAAATGGAGTTTAATCCACACAACTCAACTCATCACGGTTGATACTACTCCACAGCATCAGTGAACACCACCAACCTTTGGCTAAAACTTAATTGGCCCGCAATCCATGTGCCGTCACAGGTAATGAGGTTAAGGTGAGCGTCGTTATCGGTCGCGGTAAAAACATCGGTAGCGTCCGCTGATGGATCATAATTGCGGATTTTGCGAACAACAAATGTGGTGGTTTTTCCTTTGTCGTTTAGAACAGACAGCGTGTCTCCCACACGCAACTCATTCAGCGTATAAAACACACCCGGTTTTGTCATCACACCTCCGCGTATTTGGGCGACATGTCCAGTAACAACAGCAACACCACTTTCCCCAGGACGTACACTTCCCGTAAACCACCCAATATCAACAACATTGTTTGGTATTTCCATTGCTCCATCGGGGGTAAGACCATTGTATTGAAAACCAGCATCAACATTGAGTTTTGGAATGGTGAGACGTACCGGCAATCCACTTTCTCTGTTCGTGGTTGCTGTTTTGGCTGGTGTGTTTAGTGTTTGTGTTGGGGCAGTCGTTGTTCTAGTCGTTGTTCCAAGAGCGATTTGTGAGCGCAGTTTGTCAATAAGATTTTGTAGTAGAGCTATATTCATACTCTCTCGTGAGAGGGGACCAAAATAACCAACTGAAGGATAAATGTTTAATGATGCTTGCCACGCACTAAGGGCGGTCCTTGTCAGAGGACCAAAGTAATCGGTCGGGGTAGAAATTTTTAGAAAACCTCCAGTAATTAAAAATTGTTGTAGAGCAGATACGTCAGTTCCAGATGCTCCGACAGTTAAGTCACGTGCAAAGGTAACACCTACTGTGGGTAGGACGGGCGAGAGAGTTTCTCCATGTGCACTACTTCCAATCACAGAAACACAAAGGAGCAATGCACTAAACCATACTTTGTTTGATACTTTCATTGTCATACCATTATGACACATATTTCAAGATGTTTGTACATCGAAGTCAAAAGTATGTAGGATTTTAGTTGTTTGATACAATTAGTGTATGAAAATAAAAAAAGTCGTTAAAGGTATTGAGGTTAAGCGGGCATTTGTTGTTTCCGATTTTATTAGTGCAAAAAAGGACAGGAGGAAACACCTTACGCATGTTCCACAAAGTATTTTTCTAGAGAAATTAAAAAATGCCAAAAAGAAAGCGTTAAAACTAAAAAAAGCTCAACTTGATAGAATTATAAAAAATGAGTATAAAAAAAGACTTGTCGCATACGACACAAGCACGTGGTGTCTAGCTGAAATGAAAACAAGTGAAATGGGCGTATGGAAAAAAGCTGGAGGCTTACCATTATCGTGGGCAAGTGGTTCTCTTGCCGAAACTGCGCGAAAAGTAAAGTACGCACTGAATCATAACCCAAAACTTCTGAAAAAGAGGTCGCGATACAGTATTCCAAATATGATAAAGACAAATACGCATCTTCTACAAAAAGAAAAATACTTACTACCAATTGTTTTTAAACATGGAACAGGTACAAAAGGGCGGAAAGGATTACAAAGACGACTGAAGGGAGATATTGATGATGGATGTATGCGATCTATTGCATTGGCCATCAGCGGTAAAAAAACTATTAAGGTATATTTTGGTTTTCCAAAAGAATAAACACCCATGCCCCCAGCACAACTCATCGCGTTTGATATTGACCAAACACTTACAGAATCAAAAACAACCATTGATACAGAAATGGCGGGGCTTTTACTGCGCCTTGTGAAAGAAAAACGTATCGCGATTGTATCTGGAGCTCCGTTGTCACAATGTCTTGAACAAGTAGTGAATAAAATAGGATGTACACCAGAAGAGTTACAAAATGTTTCTATTATTCCAACGAATGGTGCAGCGCTCTATACATACTCAGACGGATGGCACGCTGTGTATGAAGAGCTTCTAACGCTCGAAGAAAAAAAATCTATTCTCGATGCATTTGAGCAAGCATTTGTTGCTACTCATTTTGAAAAAGAAAACCCAGACGCACGAGGACCAATTATTGAAGATCGAGGGTCACAGATAACTTTTTCAGCCCTTGGAAGCAACGGCCCCCTTGAACTCAAAATGAAGTGGGACCCTGATTTTTCAAAACGAAAAGCAATGGTTGCAGTTATAACTCCACTTCTCTCGGGTTTTTCAATCAGTATGGGGGGTGCGACGTCAATTGACGTCACTCGTAAAGGAATCACAAAAGCAATGGGACTTTCTCGTTTAGCAGCACACCTCCACATATCCCTACAAGACGTCTTATATGTCGGCGACGCTCTTTTTCCTGGCGGTAATGATTCCTCGGTCACGTCCCTCGGTGTCCGGACAGCCTCCGTTGCAATTCCAGGTCTTGACGACACGAAGGCCCTTCTCAAGGGCTGGTTTACCGACCTTGTGTAATATACTAAAATAACAGGGTATACTAGTGGTATGCAAAAACCATTTGACACACAACGTCCGTGGGGCTCATTTCGTGAATTTACAACAGGTGAACCAGTCACCGTGAAATTGTTGTTTGTTCGTCGGGGGGAAGAGTTGAGCTTACAGCGTCACATAAAACGTAGTGAATTTTGGCGTATCATTTCGGGAACGCCGCATGTTATCGTCGGAGAAAATGAAACAGACGCGCATGCCGGAGACGAATTTGACGTTCCCGCAGGCACAGAGCACAGAATCTCAGCATCTAATAATGACGTGGAATGTTTGGAAATTTCATACGGTATGTTTGATGAAAATGACATTGTTCGTGAACAAGATAAATATGGCCGTGCATAAGAAAAAAGAAATAGTAACAAAAAAAACAAAGCGAACTATTTTGTCGCGTGTGCCTAAGCGTCGTGTGGCCCCAAAGAAAAAACTAACGACATCAAAAAAACGTACAGCAAAGCGTGTACTAAAGGTTGTGCATGCGAAAAAAGGAAGTCCACTGACTCTTGTGCGTCACAAAAACAACCCTATCATTGCACCGTCGCAGTATTTTTGGGAATCAAAGTGGGTGTTTAATCCGAGTGCAATTCTTTATGATGGAAAAGTACATCTTGTGTACCGTGCGGTTGGCGGTAGTGATGTGTCTATGGTTGGGTATGCACACAGTTCTGACGGATTTACTATTGATGGACGGTATCCTGAACCAGCGTTTTATCATCGTAATAAACCCGCGGGTGATCATTCAGAATTCAAGATTCCATATTCGTCCGGCGGTGGATTCTGCGGAGGTTCAGAAGACCCGCGCATTACACTTATTGGTGACCGTGTGTACCTACTCTTTACAGCATTTGATGGTTGGAGCTCTATCCGTATTGGAATGACATGGCTTGAACTTCCTAATTTTCTTAGTCGCATTTGGAAATGGAAAAAACCTGTTTTTATTTCTCCTCCAAATGAAGTACACAAAAATTGGTTACTGTTTCCAGAAAAAATTAATGGTAAGCAGGCAATTTTACACAGTATTTCTCCAGAGGTGTCTGTTGCATATGTAGATTCTCTCGATGAATTTGATGGAAAAAAGTTTATCAAGAGTGAATATAAGAGTGGGGCACGTCGCAGGTCGTGGGACAACTGGATTCGTGGTGCGGGTCCATCACCAATAAAAACAGAACACGGGTGGCTCCTTCTCTACCACGCAATGGACGTGAATGACCCAAATCGCTATAAGCTCGGTGCAATGCTTCTTGACCTTACAAACCCTGAAAAAGTACTCTACCGTTCGTCACAACCAATTCTTGAACCAGATGAGTGGTACGAGAATGAAGGTTTTAAGGCGGGCGTTATTTATGCAAGCGGTGCGGTTATTAAAGACGGGCTCTTATTCGTATACTACGGGGGAGCAGATACGGTGTGTTGTGTTGCCGTTGCTGATATAAAAAAGTTTCTTAAAGCACTCATGACAACAGGAACACCATCACTTTCACGAAAGAATAAGACCTCGAGATAGATTTTCATGTTTACTGTTACACGTTCTCCGCATAACCCAATACTTAGCCCTATCAAACATAATCCATGGGAGGCGTTTGCGACGTATAACTGGTGTCCAACTGAATATCGTGGTAAAACGGTCGCACTCTATCGAGCGCTGTCGGAAAAGATTTTTTATGAGGGTGCTCACATGCACATTTCAACCATTGGTGCAGCACATAGCACCGATGGAATACATTTTCCTATTCGAGAACAACTGATTACCCCCGAGCATGACTGGGAGAAATTTGGCTGTGAAGACCCTCGGGTGACAAAAATCGGACAAACGTACTATATTTTTTACACGGCCCTCAGCACCTATCCTTTTTCATCGGACGGTATCCGTGTTGCTGTTGCAACATCAAAAGATCTTAAAACGATACAATCAAAACATCTCGTCACACCGTTTAATGCCAAAGCGATGGCACTCTTTCCAGAAAAAATAAACGGAAAGTATGCTGTTATTTTTTCTGCGCATACCGATAGTCCTCCAACAAAAACAGTCATTGCCACATGCAGTCGTCTTGAAGAGTTGTGGTCTCCCGAATACTGGGAGGCGTGGAATGCAAACAGTGAGTCTCGGGTGATTGAGTTGACTCACCGAAGTGGTGATCACACTGAAATCGGGGCTCCCCCCATTAAAACATCAAAGGGGTGGTTGCTTATTTATTCCCACATTCAACACTATGGTAAAGACAATATGGTGTTTGGCATTGAGGCCGCACTTTTAGACCTGAAAGACCCACGAAAGGTACTTGGGCACACACAGGGTCCGCTCATTACACCAGAAGAAACATATGAAAAATATGGCCAGGTTATGAATATTGTTTTTCCTTCCGGTGCTATCGTCAAAAAAGGACTTCTCCATATTTATTACGGTGCTACTGATACGACGTGTTGTTGTGCCACGGTTAACTTGAAGCATCTATTGAATAGTATGGAACATGGAGCCACAGATAATCTTGTGGTTCGATTTGATTCAAACCCAATTATCTCGCCGTCACAAAATGCATGGGAGAAGAAAGCAACATTTAATCCTGCGGCGGTGTATATAAAAAGGAAGACGCATATTTTGTATCGCGCCATGGGGGATGATAATACGTCGGTGATTGGGTATGCCTCGAGTACAGACGGAGAAACAATTGATGAGCGATTGACCGAGCCCGCATATGTGCCACGAGAATCATTTGAGCAAAAAGGTGTTCCTGGAGGAAATTCAGGATGTGAAGACCCGCGCATAACACACATAGGAAAAACACTCTACATGTGTTACACCGCGTACAATGGAATACAAGCACCGTCCGTTGCTATTACACAGATACAAGAGTCAGATTTTTTGGCTCACCGGTGGAAGTGGTCATTACCACAAATCATTACACTAGAGAATGTAGATGATAAAGATGCTTGTCTTTTTCCGGAAAAAGTTGACGGTAAGTATCTTGTTTTTCATCGAATGGACAATATGATATCTGCAGATTTTATTGAATCACTCACGTCCATTAGTGAGCGACTGCCAAATCGAGTACAAATTTTAGCCCCCCGTCCTGGAATGTGGGATGGTCAAAAAGTGGGTATCGCGGCACCACCTGTAAAAACAAAGGCAGGATGGCTCCTGTTCTATCATGGAATCTCCGAGTCAAACACATACCGCTTAGGTGCGGTTCTCTTAGACCCTAAAAATCCAACTGAAATACTATCACGAACTGCGGCGCCAATTTTACAACCGCACGAATGGTACGAAACGAAGGGGCAAGTTCCGCGTGTTGTTTTTCCGTGTGGCGCCGTTGTACGAAAAGGTACCGTGTATATTTATTATGGAGGAGGAGATTCTATTGTTGCTGGAGCGAGGGTTTCATTGAAGAAACTTCTTGAAATACTCACAGTGTCGGTATAAAAAAATTTGTAACACTGCGTTCTTTTGTTTGCATTCTATACACAATGACGCACTTTGTTTACATAGTCACATGCGCCGATTCAACTCTGTATATTGGGTGTACAAATAACCTTGAAAAAAGGATTCGAGAACACAACACATCAAAAGGTGGTGCACACTACACAAAAATACGCAGGCCAGTCACGTTGGTGTATTCTGAAAAATTCAAAACACTCGCACAAGGTCGTGCTCGGGAAGCGGAGATAAAAAGATTTTCACGAGGTAGTAAGTTAGCGCTGATTACCAAAAAATAAATTTCTATTTTCGTTTTGGTTTTGTATACTCAGTTATTTTTCCCGCCTCTATTTCAACAGAATCAGCACGTCGAAGTGCGTGTATCATTTTTTTGTTGAGAATTGTACTGTGTGGTGAACGAATGATTTCATCTTCAATATTCCACATATCGCGATTAGAGGTGAGCCAATCATCTTCAAATTGCAACATATTAAAAGGTTCTGAATATCTCCGAAGTGTTTTGGCGCCGCTATCAATAAAGTATTCATTGAAGTAGGACATAACAAGTTCTCGCACGGTTTTATATACTGGGTCCCTATATCGCAACACAGCATGATTTGTTTTACTCAGTGCGCCCCAATGACCGTTTTCTTTAAAAAGTGCCACCACGTGGTCCGTGTCATTATTGGGCGTTTCAAGGTCAAGGAGAAAAGGGTGTTGCCCGTGGTACCACAAGGCAGCCGCCGCGAGAATAGCGCCTTCAAGGCAGTGTGCCGTGTTGTGCTTGAGCGCTTCCCGCGGAGAACGGCAGGTGCTCCTACGTGGCTCAAAATTAAAAGGAATTGTATCAAGAAAATCCTGTATTTTTGCAGGGGTATTGATTTTTTTAAATATCACAAACTCCGTGCGTAACGTTTTTGGAAACTGTTGCATACTACTAGTGTAAATCATTGTTTTTGAAATGGTATAGCCAGCACACACCTTTCAAAATAGGTATGTGCTGGCTATACTGGTGTATGAGAATCAAACGCATACTAGTACTTCTTTTTATTCTTGCGCTCTCTCTGGCGGTCTTTTTGTATCGTGCAGACAGTGTTGCCATTATTGAACCACTTGTTGGTACAAAAGTCGGAGGCATACTTCTTGAAATAAAAAATAAGGCACATTCTGCAAATGAGGCAGTACAAAATAAAATCAAAGACACTGTTGAAGTATTTTTACCTAGAACTGAAGAAACACAAAACACAAGTCAAACAAAAACTCAAGAACCAACACCGCCCGCTGTACCAGAAACAACAAAGCCACAAACAAATGAAAATACAAATGTATCTGAACAGTTAACAGTTGTTGGAACTATTTCTCAAACAAACCAGTATCGACAGCAACAAGGTCTATCACAACTTTTACAGAATTCTCGTTTAACCCTTTCGGCGCAGATGAAGATAAATGACATGTTTGCTGGTCAGTATTTTGAACATGAATCACCGTCGGGTATTGGGTCGGATGATTTGGCACGCTCAGTTGGGTATGCCTATCTTATGATTGGGGAAAATCTGGCACTCGGTGATTATGAGAGTGATTTTGAATTAGTGGAAGGTTGGATGAATTCGCCGGGGCATCGAGAGAATATTTTGAATTCAAAATATACAGAAATTGGCGTGGCGATTAAAAAGGGACTATTTAATGGAGAAGCAGTATGGTTGGCGGTGCAAGAATTTGGTCGGCCAACGTCTGATTGTCCAGAAGTAAGCATCACCCTCAACAATCAGATTGAAGCAAGCCAGCAATTACTTTCTGAGCTTGAACAAAAATTATCGGACATGCTTGACGATATAGAGGCGACAAAACCAACTCGCGGTTCTGTGTATACACAGAAAGTTGATGTATACAACACACTCGTGCACCAGTACAATGTGTTTGTTGAGCAATCAAAAAATGACGTTGCAACGTATAATGCGCAAGTGAAAGCACACAACACCTGCGTACAAGAATAGTTCTTTATTTTGACAAATATATATTTTGTATTCCCGTATTTTTTGTTCGTACTAGATGTAACGCTTCCAGTGCGGTATCATATACTAGTAGTAAGTCCGCATATTAGCGGACACTAATTTATACATAATATTATTGTTTATGCAAAAAAAATCGTATAAAAAAGCATTTGTGGCATTTGCACTAGCACTTATTTTGGGTGTTGGTCTTTTTAGTACACTGAACGTGAAGTATGTTCACGCAGAGTCGGACAATTCAAATTCGGTAGCAAATATTGAGCAACTTCAAAAGACCCTCGAATCGTTGCTACAGAGGTTAATTGAACTTCTGACAAATCAACTCGCACTTCTCAGCAGAGGGGAAAACAATTCAAATGATGACTCAAATGATGACTCAAATGATGACTCAGATGATGATTGTGCAACGAGTACAACAAACACATCAGGACTTACTGAACTTGAAGCAAAAGTCTACACCAATGAAACTCTCATTAAGGTTGAGTTCAATGGTACAAAAGATCTCTTCACAACAAGTTCAACAGTACGAGCAGATATTATTGAGGATGTTCTTGCGGAATACAGCACACTAACTCTTACTCAAGTTGAGGATGAGCTTGTTATTGAAACAGAGAACCGCGTAAGTCGTGCAAGTGACAAGACGTGGGCAAACGGCGTCAATGACGGTATTGATGATTGTAGTGACGGTGACGACGACGATGATGACGACGATGATGATGACGATGATGACGACGACGATGATGACGACGACGATGATGATGACGATGATGACGACAACTAATCATCTCGTATAATCAACAAAAGCCCCGACCACAGTGGAGGGGCTTTTGTTTTCTGGGATTAAGAAATACAACCCAGCACATAATAGTTTGGGTAATCCCTATGTGTTGGGTATACTTATCTAGAGCAAAACATTAACAAATAAAAATAAAATTAACGTCGCGCTTTAGCGGACAGTTGCGCGACACGATTTTGTGAAATCGTATGAAAAAAATATTTTACATTGTTATTGGCCTCGTAATTCTTTCTGGAGTGTCGTATGTGATTTTTTCTTCGCGTACACAAGAACCAATTACTCCTGAAGATGAAAATCAAAATACAGATGACGGACGAGTTCGCGCACCTGCAGAAGTTGCGCTTGGGGTAGGAAAGACTGGGGAAGGTGCGGGGCTTTCCCTGACACTCAATAAGGTGGTATCAGATAGCCGTTGTCCTACCGACGTACAGTGTATTTGGGCAGGCGCAGTTACTGTTGATGTCACACTCCAAAGTGGAACTGAAAAAACAACAGTAACCATGGTAGAAAATGAGCAACCGGTCACTTTTGCGGGCTACCGCGTCTCACTACTCTCGGTTACACCCACTCCAAAATCGACCATTAGTATCAACCCACAAGAGTATGTAGTGACCTTCTATATAGCTCCTATCCTTGGTATCAACCCCTTGCCGGAGAACATGTAGGTAGTGTATACAGAACCAATAAAGTGGTGTTTTGCGTTTTATGGGTTTTATGGTACTATTGGGGAAGTATTAGTCACTAATAACAATTACATGGCAGAACTTAAAGCACTTTGCATGAAGTGTCGACAAAAAGGTAAGGAGCACCAAATGCAAGTAATGACGGATATAAATGTCTTGGAAAAGGAAGGAAAGGGTGGAGCAAAAAAATATTCCGCAAAAGGTAAGTGTGCGGTCTGCGGAACAGGAATGTTCAAATTCCTCTCTAAGGAAGACGCGGCAGCACTCAAATAACAAACTAAAAATACCCCGCCTTTGGCGGGGTATTTTTGTTTCTATCAAAGGACCCACAGAAAGGGTGCTTTGACGCATTGGTGTAAAGAGCGTATAGTGTAGCAGTACCCGCCGGGCGGGATTTTTTTATCCCGCTAAAGAATACCCACTTTCATATGGAAATCAGAAATATCGCAATAATTGCACACGTGGACCACGGCAAGACAACTCTTACCGACGCACTCATGCGCCAAACAGGTGCCACCAAAGAGGGTGTCTCCATGGACTCAAATACACTTGAACTAGAGCGTGGTATTACTATTTATGCAAAAAATGCATCACTGATGTACAAGGGTACAAAAGTGAACATTGTTGACACACCAGGACACGCCGACTTTGGTTCTGAGGTTGAACGAGTGTTGCGCTCCATTGACTGCGTGCTTCTTGTTGTTGATGCGCAGGAGGGTCCAATGCCTCAGACACGTTTTGTACTTAAGAAATCTCTCGAGCTCGGACTCAAGCCAATTGTCGTTATTAACAAAATTGATAAACCAGCGGCTGACCCAGCTCGTTGTCACGATGAAGTGCTGGAATTGTTTATGGAGCTCGGCGCAGCAGAAAACCAGCTTGATTTTCCTGTTGTGTATGCGATTGGACGAGCAGGAATTGCAAAGAAAAATTTAGAGGATGATTCTCAAGATTTAATGCCACTTCTTGATGTTATTCTTGAACATGTGCAACCAGCATCGTCTCCTGAAAAAAACCAACACCCACTTCGTCTTCAGTCATTTAACCTTGCATACGACAATTTCCTTGGGCGTATGGCCGTTGCACGTATTTATGAAGGTGAAATTGCGCCAGGAATGAATGTGTTTGTTAAAAAACCAGATGGGACAACACGTGCAGGTAAGATTACCTCCGTGTTTACCTTTGAGGGTCTTGCTCGAGTTGAAGCAAAAAGTGCTCGTGCAGGTGACATTGTGATTGTTGCAGGTCTTCCTGATATTGATATTGGAGAAACTATCACCTCAGACGCTGACGCTGGACCACTTCCAGCAATTGCCGTTGATGAGCCAACAATTGTATTGCAATTTTTGGTCAATAATTCTCCTTTTGCGGGTAAAGACGGCCAATATGTGACGTCACGACAAATACGTGAATACTTGGAACGAGAAATTGAGGTGAATGTTGGATTGAAAATTGATTTTTCTGGAAATGATAGTTTTAAAGTATATGGACGTGGAGAATTGCATATTGCGATTCTTCTTGAAAATATGCGACGTGCGGGATATGAAGTACAAGTATCTCAACCACACGTCATCATTCGTGAAGAAAACGGTGTAAAAAGTGAACCGTTTGAAGAAGTGGTCATTGATGTACCGAATGAATTTCAAGGAAGTGTTATTGATCGTTTGAGTAATAGAGGTTTCATATTGAAAGGTATACTTCAAGAACACGGAGGTCTTACCTCCCGAATTATTTTTGAAGGTCCAACACGGGGTCTTCTTGGGTATCGAAACCAGTTTGTTATTGATACAAAAGGGGAGGGAATTCTTGCCTCTCATGTACTCGGGTTCAAACCGTATGCTGGAGAAATAAAACGAAAGGCCGTTGGTTCTATGATTTCTATGGTATCAGGAAAATCAGTTGCCTTTTCATTGTGGGGTTTACAAGATCGAGGAGTACTCTACATTGGTCCTGGAGTTGAGGTGTACGAAGGAATGGTTGTTGGAAACACGTCAAAAGGAGAAGAAATGCCAGTGAACCCAACTAAAGGAAAACAACTCACCAACATGCGCGCGTCGGGTACCGATGAGGCAATTATTCTTTTTCCACCACTGGAAATCAGTATTGAGCGTGGTCTAGAGGTCATCAATGAAGACGAATATTTAGAAATTACTCCCAAAAACGTTCGCATTCGCAAACAATATCTTTCTGAACTAGATCGAGCAAAAGCTCGTCGGTAGGTGTGTTTGTTGACAAAGGTGAGTATCTAGGATATAGTGACCTCAGGTAACTATTCTCATTAGTTTTGTGTAGGGCTTTGTCCCACACGCGAGGTGTCACTATTTTTATTACAGACCTCATAAAGAACTGGCGAGACACTGGTCATCGCAATCTTTATGTTTCAAAAAAACTCAAGTAATTCTTCGCGTCCGCGAGGTTCTCGATCTGTAGGTGGTCGTACTCGCTCATTTTCACGTCCTTCAACATCTCGTCCAGGAGGGCACTCTTCACATGCTCCAAGTGCATCTGGTGCCCGCACAGGTGGTCATCTGTATGTGCGTCCTGCATCTGCACCTTCACCACATCGTCCTCACAACTATGCACCACGCCCAAGCGGTGTGTCATCTTCCGCATATTCTCAGGAGCCACGCCAGTACGGTGCTCGTCCTTTTGCGTCTCATGCACATGGACCACGCCCAGCTGGATACACACCACGTGTAGGAGGGCGTTCTTCTTCTCATGTGTCCTATGGTCGTCCTCCACAAAAAGGAGGATTTCGTCGCGGTCCACAAGGAGGGAGTCGTGGCCGTGGAGAGCGAATTGATTTCAATCGTTTCATCAACAAGGCCGTTATTACTGAAAAGGTAGAACACTTTATTCCAGAACACCGTTTTGATGATTTTAAAATTTCAGGAGCTTTAAAACAAGCCATCGTCTCAAAAGGATACGAATTTCCAACACCAATTCAAGATAGAATTATTCCCCACATTCTTAATGGGTCGGACGTCGTTGGTATTGCAAATACAGGAACAGGGAAAACTGCAGCGTTTCTCATTCCACTTATTGAGAAAATAAGCACTCGTCCAGTTGAAAAAATTCTCATTATGGTACCCACCCGAGAGCTCGCGCTTCAAATTGATGAAGAGTTTAAAGGATTTGCGCGTGGTATGCGACTTTTTTCAGTGTGTTGTGTTGGGGGTATGAGCATCGGCAAGCAGATTTCTGATTTACATCGCCAACACAATGTGATTATTGGAACCCCGGGTCGTTTGAAAGACCTCATTGCCCGAGGAAAAATTAGTCCTGCACAATTTGCCACAGTGGTACTTGACGAAGCTGACCGAATGCTTGATATGGGATTCATCAATGATATGAAGTTTATTATGGGTAAAATGCCCACACCTCGCCACACACTTTTCTTCTCAGCAACACTCTCGGGTGATATTCAAAAACTTATTAAAGATTTTCTTGTTGAACCTGTTTCTATTTCTGTAAAAACACAAGAAACAGCCCAAGGTGTTGAGCAAAATATTATACGAGTTGCCCCAGGTGCAGACAAATTGGATATTCTGCATGACCTCCTCAATAAAAAAGAGTTCAGTAAAGTATTGATTTTTGGACGCACAAAGCACGGCGTTGAAAAACTTTCACAAAAACTTATTGAACGAGGATTTAAAGCAGAATCAATTCATGGAGATAAAAATCACGCACGACGTCAACGTGCACTCCGCTCATTCAAAGAAAATCATGTGCAAGTTCTCGTTGCAACAGATGTTGCAGCTCGAGGTCTTGATATTGCTGACATCACACACGTCATCAATTATGATTTGCCACAGACGTTTGACGACTACATCCACCGCATAGGACGAACGGGCCGTGGAAGTAAAACAGGCAACGCGTTAACATTTATAGAATAGCCACAGGTCAAGATGACTAACTATGGCTTGAAATAAGGCCATATTGACGAGCCACAGAAGGCGTTGCAAAAAGTGTTGACATAAGATACACTAGTCTGGTGCGAGATGCAGAAATAAAGTCGAGTTTCTCGCTATTGAGTAGTCTTAAATATATCAAATCAATATGAACGGAGTTATCAAAACTCTTACAGATCGAGGATTTGGATTCATTTCTCGCGAAGGCGAAACAAAGGACCTTTTCTTCCACTCTAAGGAATTGAACGGCGTTACGTTTGAAGAATTGAAGGTTGGCGATGTTGTCTCCTTTGATGTTGTAGACGGGGAGAAGGGCCCTGCAGCAACAAACGTATCACGCGCATAAGCGTCGTGAAGAAAAACCATCCCGCCAAGGCGGGGTGGTTTTTCTATTATATGAGGTCATACAGCTATCCGTGGTATTTTTAGATCCTGCTTGGTACACTGAGAGTACACACAAGTATTCGTCGCGCTTTAATTGACACTTGCGCGACGCGATTTTGTGAAATCGCATGAAAATAAAGAATTTTGAGCAATTAGCGACCACACCACAGCGAACCGACGCACTTTCAATTTTAGACGCCGGACTCTCTGCGATTGATACACGAGCGGTAATTCAGAAAACCGTTTTTATAGAAGGGGGAGTGCTTCATGCTGCTGATGGTTTATATACACTCTCTGACTTTGATCGTGTGCGTGTTGTAGGGGTCGGTAAATGCTCTGTTGAGGCCGTGCGTACTTTTGAAGAAGTGCTAGGAGACGTATTGACTGACGGAATGGCTATAGATATTGTGCCCGGTACCTCTCAAACAGGGAGAGTTTCTTTTTTTGTTGGCACTCATCCGCTTCCTACACAGGCAAATGTTGATGCAACTGCAAAGCTATTAACATTTTTAGATTCGTGTACATCACGGGATCTTGTTTTGGTAGTTATTTCAGGCGGTGGTTCAACACTTCTTTCTCAACCACCACAGTCCATGATGGTTAGCGATGAGGCACGTCTTATTACATCACTTATGGATGAGGGAGCAACGATTCAAGAAATGAACACAGTGCGAAAACATCTCTCAACGGCCCGTGGTGGGGGTTTGGCACAGCATGCGCATCCCGCAACACTTGTCGCACTTATTTTTTCTGATGTGCCCGGTGATGATGTTTCGTTTATTGCATCTGGACCGACCGTGTTGGATACAACAACAGCTATCGACGCACGGACAATTCTTAAAAAATATACTATTGAGCATGTGTCGGAATATCTTATTGAAACACCAAAAGAAAAAGAGGTTTTTGAACACACTCTCAACATCGTTGTTGTTTCAAACAGAGTTGCGCTTGAGGCGATGAAGAAAGAGGCCGTGGCACGTGGGTATTTGGCAGAGATTGTTACCACAACACTCACTGGTGAAGCGCACAACATTGCGCAGGAAACCCTAAATCGCCTGCACACGGCTCTAGAAAAAACAGTTCTATTGTTTGGTGGTGAAACAACGGTTATATCAGAAGGTCCTCACGGAGTTGGCGGACGAAATCAGGAGGTTGTTCTCGCCGGGTTTTTGGATATTCGTGATGGAGAGACGCTTATTGCATGTGCGTCTGATGGGCGTGATAATACAGATATCGCGGGTGCGATAGGTGACGCCGTTGCCCAAAGGAGAGCACACGAGCAAGGTATTTCAATCGAAGAGCACCTTGCGTCCCACAATTCCTTTCTCTTTTTTGAAAAAGTTTCGTCCCAGATTATAACAGGTAACACTGGGTCAAATGTATCAGATCTTATTATTGCATTAAAATGATATTCTCATGAACTCACGATACATTCTTCCTCTCGACGGTGTTACTCTTGCAGACGTTTCGCGCGTTGGTGGAAAAAATGCATCTCTTGGAGAAATGATTAAGGAATTAGGTGGTAAGGGTATTATGGTGCCATCAGGTTTTGTAACAACTGCGGATGCATATCGATTTTTTATGAAAGAAACAGGTATGGACACCTTTGTTGCTACAACCCTTAAAGGACTTGATACGCATAATATAAAAGATTTAGCAAAGCGTGGAGAAAAAATTCGTAAGGCGATTGTTAAAGCGAAGATGCCAAAGGAATTGCGAAGTGAAATCGCGTTTGCCTATACAGAAATGGAAAAGAAATATGGCAAAGGAGTAAGTGTTGCCGTGCGTTCAAGTGCGACCGCTGAAGATCTTCCAGGTGCGTCATTTGCTGGAGAACACGACACGTATCTCGGTATTATTGGTATTGAACGTACGGTGCTTGCGGTACAAGCAGCAATAGCATCTTTGTTTACCGACCGTGCTATTTCATATCGAGTAGATAAAGGGTTTGAACAATCAACCATTGCGCTCTCGGTAGGGGTTCAAAAAATGGTTCGCTCTGATGTTGGTGCGTCAGGGGTTATGTTTACCATTGATACGGAAACAGGTTTTAAGAATACTGTGGTTATTAACGCATCGTGGGGCCTTGGAGAAATGGTGGTACAAGGAAAAGTAACTCCTGATGAATATCTTGTGTACAAAGAAGCACGAGCAAAAGGAAAATTGCCCATCATCAACAAAGTGCTCGGTTCAAAGCTTTCAAAAATGTTGTACGGAACAGGTGGCGGTAAGAGTATCAAGCAAACAAAAGTTGTAGCAACCAAAGAAAATGAACGAGATTCGTGGGTTCTTTCTGAAATGGAGATTCGCACACTTGCGCAGTGGGGAATTGAAATTGAAAAACATTATACAGCGCGTGCGGGTGTTTGGACACCGATGGATATTGAATGGGCAAAAGATGGACGTGATGGCAAGTTATACATTGTGCAAGCACGACCAGAAACAGTACAGGCGCTACGCGACAGGGCGGTTATTGTTGAATACACACGACATGGAAATGCCCCCGTATTGTGTGAAGGAATGTCGGTGGGAAGTAAAATTGCTACAGGAAAGGCACGCGTTATTCTTTCGCCAAAACAAGCACATACATTTAAAAAAGGAGAGGTGTTGGTGACAGATATGACGGATCCCGACTGGGAACCAATTATGAAAATTGCATCGGCAATTGTAACTGATAAAGGCGGACGCACATCACACGCTGCAATTGTCTCACGTGAATTAGGTATTCCCGCGATTGTTGGTTCAGGAAACGCAACACGAAAAATAAAAACAGGAATGGACATCACCGTAGATACCACAGGAACGACGGGTGTCGTCTTTAAGGGAATTTTGCAGTTTTCCACACTGCAGCATAATATCGCGCACCTACCGAAACCAAAAACAAGTGTCATGGTAAACATCGCCTCTCCAGACCACGCATTTGAAGCGTCGTTTTTACCAGTCTCCGGTGTGGGGCTTGCGCGTGAGGAGTTTATTATTGCTTCTGTGGGCGTGCATCCCATGGCTCTCTTGGAGTACAAAAAACTTTCAAGCACACTTAAAAAACAAATTGATGCAAAGACGAGAGGGTGGGATGATAAAGTGGCGTTTTATGTTGACCGCCTTTCGTATGGTATTGCGACAATTGCTGCCGCGTTTTATCCGCGACCAGTTATTGTGCGATTTTCTGATTTTAAAACAAATGAGTATCGAACACTTCTTGGTGGAGATGCATATGAACCACAAGAAGAGAACCCAATGATTGGGTGGCGTGGTGCCTCTCGGTATTCAGATGCACGGTTTGCTCCGGCGTTTGCACTAGAGTGCAAGTCAATCAAACGTGTGCGTGATGATATGGGGTTTGATAACGTCATCCCCATGGTTCCATTTTGTCGAACTCTCAAAGAGGGTGAGCAGACACTGATGCTTATGGCACATGAGGGACTTGTGTCTGAGTATGCACAACTACAAGGACACCGACGTTCAGAAAAAGCGGTTCCGGTATACATGATGTGTGAAATTCCTTCGAACGTGCTCTTGGCAGAAAAATTTCTAGACATGTTTGATGGTATGTCTATTGGTTCAAATGATTTAACACAATTAACCCTTGGGCTTGATCGTGATGCAGGAACACTATCGTATATTGGCAATGAAAACAACGATGCGGTAAAAGACCTTATTTCAAAAGCCATTTCTGCCTGTAAGAGGCGTGGAAAGTACATTGGCATTTGTGGACAAGGACCATCTGACATTCCAGAATTTGCGCGTTTTCTTGTTCAAGAAGGAATTCAAAGTATGTCGCTGAATTCTGATGTGGTGATTAAAACTATAGATGCTATTTATAAAACAGAGCAGTCGCTCTCTAGAAACTAACATATTATGAAAGCAGTATTTTTTGGATGTTCAAAAGAACACGAGACATATCTTGTACGGCGAATGAGTGAACGTGGAATGTCCATAGAGGCGGTCTATGTACCAGAAATTCTTTCTGAAGAAACGCTCCCCCTTGCTCTTGATGCACCGATTATTTCCGTGTTCAGTGCCTCTCCTGTTTCTGAAGAAGAATTGCAAAAATTGCCGCAATTAAAATATATAGCAACACGATCAACGGGGTATGACCACATTACTATTGCCGCCACCACAAAGAGGGGCATTATTGTTTCAAATGTTCCGTCATATGGGGAAAACACAGTTGCTGAACATGCTTTTGGACTTCTCCTCGCACTATCAAAAAAGATTTTTGCAGGATTTGAACAGATTCGTGAAAAAGGTGATTTTGAATTTGAAGCATTACAGGGATTTGATCTCAAAGGAAAGACAATTGGTGTGGTTGGGGCAGGCCGTATCGGGTGTCATAGTATTGCCATTGCGAAGGGATTTGGTATGAATGTTCTTGCGTACGACCTCTTTCCTAAACCAGAATTGGCCACACAACTCGGTTTCTCATATGTTTCTCTTGATGAACTGTTGTCAAAAAGTGATGTGATAACGCTTCATGTTGCACATACTCCAGATACACACCATCTTATTAATACAGAATCAATCGCAAAAATGAAGCGTGGAGTTGTGCTCATCAACACAAGTCGTGGGGCCGTTGTGGATACTGAAGCACTCGTCAAGGCTCTCACCGATGGTCAGATTAGTGCTGCAGGTCTTGATGTGTTGGAAGAAGAGGGAATTATTCAAGATGAAATGCAATTTATCCTTTCGGGAAAAGGTGAGGGACATGATTTGCGAACAGTGCTCGCAAATCATGTGCTTATTGATATGCCGAATGTCATCATCACTCCACATATTGCCTTTAATACAAAAGAAGCCGTTGGGCGCATTTTAGAGACAACGATTGATAATATTGATGCGTTTGTGAAGGGTGCGCCACAAAATATTGTTACCGGTGTATGAGTCGTATTTCCACTATTGTTGGTACTACAGTCAAAGATTCTCGAGGAGAAGAAACGGTTTTGTGCACAGTGACACTTGCAAGTGGTAGTACGGCCAGTGCCTCGGTGCCGAGGGGAAAAAGTGTGGGGTCACATGAAGCGGTATCTGTGCCTGCAGAAATTGCTGTGAGTGTCATTAAAACTCAAATTTTTCCACGACTGATTGGACTTGATAGCGGTAATCAAAAAGAAATTGACACTATTTTGTGTGAGCTTGGTGGTGAACAAAAAAAAGAAATAGGTGGAAACACGACATTGGTTGTTTCAATTGCTGTTGCACGAGCACATGCACAAGAAATCGGAATTCCTCTGTGGAGATATCTTCGTGATAGTTCGCATATAGATACGTTTCCAAGTTTGTTCCCGCGTCCATTTGTGAATGTCATAAATGGTGGGGCGCATACAGGAAACACAAAACTGTTTCAAGAATATATTGTCGTTCCACAAGAGGATTCAGTGGATGCGTGTCTTTCATCGGCGGAGCATATTTTAAAGGAGGTTGGAAAAGAAATTCAAACTTTATATCCCGAAACACCACGAGGGGACGAGGGGGGGTATGCACTACAAACACAGAATCCACTAGAGCCTTTCTTGTTGTTGCAAAAACACAGTGGAGACAATGTTTTTTTTGCACTTGATGCTGCCGCAACAGATAGTATATACACAGATGAGGAGCGAACCACGTTGTTTGTTGAAATGTCTAATACGTTTCCACTACGATTCTTGGAAGATCCGTACGGTGAAGAATCTTTTTCTTTATTTTCAACATTACAGGAAATGCTTCCAAATGTAGTGGTTGTTGGAGATGACCTCACCACAACAAATATCACTCGTATTGCAAGGGCACATGCGGAGAGGAGTATTACAGGGGTGATTATAAAACCAAATCAAATTGGCACAGTGAGTGAGGCACTTGAAGCCGTGCGCACGGCGCGTGGGTACGGGTGGACAGTTGTTGCGTCACATCGTTCGGGTGAGACGGACGATACGTTTATAGCTGATTTTGCGTACGGGGTGGGTGCAGATGGAATAAAGATAGGTGCCCCTGTCCAGCCTGAAAGAAAAGTAAAGTATGATAGACTACGAGCTATTGAAAAAGAATTAACACCATAACTATGCACACAAAAAATATCGTTGTCGGAATTATTATTGTAGTAGCACTTATTGCACTCGTGATGTGGGGTAAGAAGGCACAGGCTCCTGTTATTCAAGGAGAAACGCCAACAACACAACAGGAGGGCATCATACGAACCATGACACCAGTACCAGGACTTACCGTTGAAGTTTTGCAGGAAGGAAGCGGACAAGAGGCAAAGGCAGGAGACGCTGTTTCAGTACATTACACAGGAACACTTACAGATGGAACAAAATTTGATTCAAGTGTTGATCGAGGGGTTCCGTTTGAATTCCAACTTGGTGTAGGGCAGGTTATTGCTGGTTGGGATGCGGGAGTTGCTGGAATGAAAATTGGAGAAAAAAGGAAGCTTACTATTGCGCCAGAATTGGGCTACGGAGCACAAGGTGCGGGTGGTGTGATTCCACCAAATGCAACACTTCTTTTTGATGTTGAACTTCTCGCAATTAAGTAGTTTGAAATCAAAAAATGTACGCACGACAAAATCGCGCTTCGGGGCCACCACCTCCAAGCGTGATTTTGTCTCGGTTGCCATTGTTGGGCATCTATTGTATGAAAAGTGGATAGGAGACATAGAAACTATTCATACCGCAGGGTATACTGTATGTATGTAATACAAATACCACCGCGCTCTTGTGTCATGTTTCAATTGCGCGGTGCGATTTTGTGAAATCGTATGAAACAAACACGCTTTGATAATCTTGCTGACGGAATTTTTGCAATTGTTATGACGCTTCTAGCACTCGAGATTCGTGTTCCAGCACTTGTTGGGGAAGTGGGCAATGCCTCTGTGTGGTATGCGGTTGTCTCTCTTACACCACATATCCTCAGTTATTCACTCAGTTTTCTCCTCCTCTTTACCTATTGGCGCGGTCACCACTCTATTGCCTCGGTTCTTGCACAAAATATTGATGCAAAACTGACAACTATTAATGCATTCTTCTTTCTACTGGTTGGGCTCGTTCCATTTTCAACGCTTCTTTTAGGAAAATATTTCTTTACACAGGCGGCCATCACCCTCTATGGTTTAAATATTATTTGTATTGGTTTGTTGTTGTATTGGATGCGGCAGTATATTATTTCATCTCCAACAATACGCAATATGGAAATGGATCCTGTGCAACTTCAACACAGCACATTGCGTATTCTCGTTCCAGTGTACATGTCGTGCATTGCAATTTTGGTGAGCTTCCTTAACGTACATGTCTCACTGTTTCTTTTTATGTTTGTCATTCTCTTTAATCTCTCTGGTCACAGTACAACACTACTTACAAAAGTATTTCCAAAAATGTTTAGTACATAGTAATGTACGACACTGGATGAAGGAGTTTATGTTCTAAAATACGTCTAGATATCACGTATTTGTGCTATACTGGATGTCTATGCAGTCATTATTTAAGAACAAAAAAGTTCTCTACGGAGTGCCACTAGCACTCGTGTGTATTATTGCTATTTGGTTTGGGGTAGCAAAAAATGGCAATGGTTCCGATGAGGTTATTACTATTGAAAAACGAGATGTGGTTGAGAGGGTGGTACTTTCAGGAACAGTAGAGGCAGATATTGTATCCGATCTTGGATTTGAAGCATCCGGTGTTGTTCGGGATGTATTTGTATCTGTAAATGATGTGGTATTTCAGGGAGCCACTCTGGCCCGTCTTGGTCTAGGAACTCTTCAGGCAGAACTTCAGTCCGCCCAAGCAAGTCTTCTTATTAAAAAAGCTCAGGTTGCGAATACCACTGTTAGTTTAGATACGGTAAAGAAAAAACAAGATACTCTTGTTGCAAATGCCTTGAGTGAGATGTTATCAGATGATGTGGAAGCAGAACCACAGAGTTCAACATTTACCCAGACAATCCCTACAATTACAGGACGATATGTTGGTGAGCCTGGTACATATAAAATACGAATAGAGTCGGGAGTACAACAATCAAGAGAAACACTTCGCGTTTTTGATTTAGAAAGTACGGAAGAAGTTGAAATAAATAGAACGGGGCCAACCCCACTTGGTACGCGTGGACTTTTTATTTCGTTTCCAGATGCTATTTCTACATATAGAAACACAACATGGTTTGTGACACTTCCAAACGAAAAAGGAGTTTCATACACAACAAATTACAATGCGTACCAAACAGCTCTCAATGAACGCCAGCGTGCAATAGAAGATGCGGAGGCAGAATTACGTGCACAAAACGCAGGTTCATCTATTGCAGAAGCAGAAGTGGTCCAAGCACAGGCAGAGGTAACACGTGTTGGGTCACAGATTAGAGAGAGAACACTTGTAGCGCCCTTCAACGGTATTGTTACGGCGGTGCACATTGATCCAGGCGAATCAGCTGCCGTTGGCGTACCAGCCGTTTCGCTCATTTCTCAAGGAGGTTTTGGGGTTGAAATTGATCTTCCAGAAATTGATAGTATAAAAGTGAAGATTGGTGACAAGACGTCCGTGATACTTGATGCTTTTGGCACTGACACTATTTTTTCAGCAACCGTCGTTTCGGTAAACAGGACAGAAACTATTGTTGATAGCGTGTCGGTGTATGAGGCGCGCATTGCGTTTGATGTTCAAGATGAACGCATTGCATCTGGAATGACAGCAGAAGTTACCATTACAACTGATGAACAAAAGGGTGTACTCGCGGTTCCTGCTAGGGCTATTCTCTATCGCACAGATGGTGCCCCGTATGTTTCTGCAGAGATAGGCGGAAATGGTGAAACACAAGAGGTAGATGTAACACTCGGATTGCGTGGCTCAGATGGGTTTTTTGAGGTACTAAGCGGACTTTCCGAGGGAGACAGGGTGCACATCTCTTCATAAGTATTCTGATATGTGGAAAGAAACGATACAGATAGGATTTCTCCTTGGTGTACGGCAAATACGCCATGCAAGTAAATGGACGACTGGGCTCATTATTTTCATCATGATGCTTACGTTCCTGAATCTCGTTGCCGTCTCAGGAATTCTTGTCGGGCTTATTGAGGGATCTGTGAAAGCATACAGCGACCAGTTTACTGGGGACGTTTTTGTTTCAACACTTGCTGGAAAAAAATATATAGAAAAAAGTAATGACATGCTTGCAACACTGGATACGATTCCGGGTGTTGCTAGTTACTCTGCCCGATACACAGAAGGTTCCACCATTGAGGCGAATTATCGTATACGGCGTGACCCACAACAGTTGCGAGATACTGTTGGAACAAATCTGGCGGGTATTAATCCTACGTCTGAAGAAGCACTCACACATATTTCAAAATACCTTATTGAAGGTGAGTATATTTTGCCAGACGACACAAATTATATTGTGCTAGGTTCAATGCTTTTGGAGCAGTACTCTCCGTTGGGAGCGCAGGGTGATGATGCGGGTTTTCCGACAGTTAAAGATGTGCACATAGGTTCACGTGTCCGCGTAACAGTAAATGGTGCTACTAAGGAATATATTGTAAAGGGAATACTCAAAACAAAGGTAGATGAAATTTCTCGCCGTGCCTTTTTGCCTGAGAAAGAATTTGTACGGTTTACTGGACGAACAAATCTTAACGTGAACGAAGTTTCTATCAGGGCCACGACACCTGCAGATGCACCAAAAGTAAAACAAGCACTTCTAGATAGTGGTATTGGAACAAATGCACTTGTGCGCCTTTCACGTGAGGGTTTACCGACGTTCTTGCTCGATATGATTAAAACATTTGATTTGTTGGGTAACGGTATTAGTTCTGTTGGCCTACTTGTTTCTTCGGTCACTATTTTTATTGTTATCTTTGTGAACGCAATTACACGACGTAAGTACATCGGTATTATGAAGGGAATTGGTATTCGTGCAGGGGCTATTGAGTTTTCATACGTGATTCAGTCACTCATGTATGCGGTTGTTGGCTCAGGTCTCGCCCTTATCATTATTTATGGTTTTCTCGTCCCATTTTTTAATGCAAATCCAATTAACTTCCCGTTTTCCGACGGTATTTTGGTTGCGCCACTCTCAAGTACGATGATAAAACTGGCTGTTCTTGTAATCTCAACACTCATTGCTGGATATATTCCTGCATGGATGATTATTAAGAAAAACACACTTGATTCAATTCTTGGTAGATAAATATATGATTCAAGTTACCAATCTCATAAAAAATTTCGGAAGTGGGGAAGTGGTCACGAAAGTGCTCCGCGGTATTAACCTGCACATCACCAAAGGAGAATTCGTTGCTATTCAAGGAAAGTCGGGTGCTGGCAAGTCAACGCTTCTGTATCAAATGAGTATTCTTGATATGCCAACAAGCGGACAAATTATTTTGGATGGTATTAACACGGAGAATTTTACCGAAACAGAGCGCACGGATTTTCGATTAAATCGACTTGGTTATATTTTTCAGGATTACGCTCTTATTCCAGAATTGTCCGCGGTAGAAAATGTTGTGCTTCCTATTCTCATGCTTGGCACGGAAAAACGAGCCGCCCTCGAGCAAGCGATGACTGCACTTGATGCGGTTGGTCTTGGACATCGCCATGACAACCTTCCTAGTCAACTCTCTGGTGGTGAACAACAACGCGTGTCTATTGCGCGTGCCATTGCCCACACACCGGATATTCTTTTTGCTGATGAACCAACTGCCAATCTTGACAGTGTGTCAGGTGAGGAAGTAATGCGTGTTATAAACGAATTGCACAATAAAAATGGACAAACAATCGTTATGGTGACGCATGAGCCAGAATACGCAGCCTACGCTGACCGGCTTATTGAAATTCAAGACGGAATGATTGTTTCCGATAAGCAACAAAAAGGAGCACACTAGAGGACTCTTTCGTGTGTTGGAAATAAGATTTGTACATGGGTGCCTTTACCAAGCGTACTTTCAACAGTGATTGATGCTTTGTGTTTTTCTGCAATTTTTTGTGCGATAGCAAGCCCAAGTCCTGTCCCACGTTCTGATTGTGCGCTTGCATGTGGGGTACGATAAAATCTATTAAAGATATGGGGCAAGTCCTCATCAGCAATACCAATACCATTATCTTTCACATGTATAATGGTGTTTGCGCTATTTCCGTGAAGGGTAATAAAAAGTGTTCGTTTTCCACGTGGCTTACTATATTTAATACTGTTACTGAGCACGGCCATAATAAGCTCTTCAACTTTTTCTTTTATTCCTCGTACCCAAATATCTTCTTGGATATCCGCATGAAGAAAAATATGTCGTTCGCCGACAAGGGTTTCTATGTATTCTACAATTTCATGGAGGAGCTCACTGAGACTTACATCCTTCATAAATTTTGTAAATTCAGTTTGTTCAAGACGTGATATGTAGAGTGCGTTATGAATGAGTGCAGACATGTTATGAATTATTTTCTCGCATCTCTGCACATGTCCTTTGTGTGATTGTGGTGTCTTTCGTTCCAATAATTCTAATTCTCCCACGAGACAGGCGAGTGGTGTCTGAAGTGCGTGTGATATGTCAGTGAAAATATCCGTAGCACTTTCCGGCACTTCGCGGGTCGATATGGATGTCTTTTTAATAAAAAAACGGCGATGTGCGCCGTCAGAAAGTTCGGGAGTCTTCATATACACTGCGCGAGCTTGTAGCCTTGCCCGGGAATCGTATGAATAAGTTTTTGACGTCCGGGCCGTTCTATCTTTTTTCTCAAACTCAGTATGTGTGCCTCAATGGTATTTGAGAACGGGTCAACATCTCGTTCCCACACATGTTCCATAATCATTCCGCGGGTAACAGCGTAGTCGGCATTTCGCATGAGGTATTCCAAAAGCATAAATTCTTTACGCGTGAGTGAGAGTTTTTCTTTTCCACGCTGTGCTGTGTGGCGTTGCGAGTCCAGTGTTAATGTGTCAACGGTCAACGTGTCTTCATTGGCTTTAAATGGACGGCGCAAGAGTGCGCGTACTCGCGCAATGAGTTCATCCACACAAAATGGTTTGGTAAGGTAGTCGTCAACCCCCGCATCCAGAAGGTTTACTTTTGTTGAGGTGTCGCCTTGAACAGAAAGTGACAAAATGGGCACAGTTTTGCCACACCCACGAACTTCACGACAGATGGAAATACCATCTTTCTTGGGTAGTATGTTGTCCAAAATTATGAGGTCGTACTCATTGGTTTTGGCGAGAAAAGCTCCTTCCTCACCATCACTAGCAGTATCAACAGTAAAAAACTCGTCTAGGAGGGTCGATCGTATGACGGAACGTATAATGGCTTCGTCTTCTATGACCAGAATTTTCATACAGTGTTCCTTGTATCACAAAAGCTTTCCTCTTGTCCAGTTTTTTAAAAGAGGACTTTATAAAAACTTTATCTCAAAAAAGGGGTGTCCAAAAAGCTTCTTATTAAGCCGTATTTTGGTATCATAGGTGCATCTATGAAAGTGCACCCAAAGAAACACATAATCATTGTTGGTATGGGGTTTGCGGGACTTCATGCGTATTTGACCCTCACACGCATACTGCGGGCATCCGACAACATTGAGATTACCATTGTCTCGGCAACCGATTCCTTCACCTTTATTCCCATGATTCATGAGGTTGCCACTGGATTACTTCGTCCAGACAGCATCACCTACTCACTTAGAAATATGGTGGGTCCGTATATACGCGAGTTTCTTGAAGGATGTGTGACAGCGGTTGACCTCAACACAAAACAAGTGACGGTTGCGTTGACTGAAGGTATTTCAAAAAACTACTCCTACGACACACTCATCATGGGCATTGGGTCCACCACAAACTTTTTTAATACACAAGGAGCAGAAGAGTACGCGTTGCAACTCAAAAGTTTGGATGACGCAAAACATCTCAAAAACAAAATACTTTCTGCGTTTGATGATTCAGCAGACCATCTTCGTATTGGAAAGTCCGCCGAAGTTAATGTAGTTGTTGTGGGTGGTGGGGCAACGGGAGTTGAACTGACGGGTGAACTCTCTGATTTTATGGAACTTCTCTCAACAACATACAGTGATGTGCGCGTTCCTCACTCAATCACACTCCTTGATGGTAATGATGTTCTCGTCAAAGGAGCACATACATGGATTAGTGCTAAGGCACAAAAAATACTTGAGCACCGACCAAACGTGAAGGTTATGCTCAACACACATGTTGAAAAGGTAACAGCGCAAGGTGTGGCTACACATGGCGCACTGATTCCTTCAACACTTACCATTTGGACCGCTGGTGTGAAGGCATCGGAAGTAGCATGGCTTCCCGCTGGCGCCGTTGTTGTTGATGAACGAAGTCGACGTATTCCTGTTGATGGCATACTGCGACTTTCGCAGTATTCCGATGTGTACGTGCTTGGCGACCAAGCGCTTGTCCGCAGTACCGCGTGTCAGTATCCAATGCGCGCGCAAATTGCTATGAAGCAGGGAATTGCGACCGCGCGAAATATTGTACGGACGATTCGAGGAGAAACAGTTGTGCCATTTGAGTGGGACGACAAGGGATTTATTCTATCGCTCGGAGAAGGGGGTGCGGTCGCCGAAGTGAGGGGTGTTCGATTTTCAGGACCTCTTGCGTGGTGGGTGTACCGAACTGCGTATCTGTTCACGCTTGTTGGTATCCGCGCAAAATTACGCACAGCGCTTGAGTGGACCATCAATCTTTTCACCAAACGCGATATTTCACGTATTTGACAAAAATCAATTTAAAGAGTATTGTGCGTGCGGAATGATCTTGATTGGACTGTGTCCAATCGTAAATTAAATATGCAGTTTATCCGCACTGCGGAGAAAGTGAGAAAAAAGATGCTGAACAGCCAACTGAAGTTCGTGCTTTGGTGGGCGATCGGGATGATTGCCTTTGTGACAGTGGCGTATCTTTTCAGTTCGCCCCCCGAAGGTTCAAGGGTCATCAGTTTTGCCATTGTTAGTTTTGCCATCGTTATGGCCTTTCTCGTCGTCCTCCACATAGCCATCGTCGCCGCCGACAACCCGCGGATTCGTTTCCGTTTCGTTCTCGTGGCAGATTTACTGGTGGCTGGTGCGATTTTTCTGACTCTGAATCTCGGGCTCCTCTGGCCAGCAATCATCGGCACAGCTCTCCTCGGCCTGTGGCTCACGAGCATCTACTGGCATGAGCGACGACTTCGGCTCGCCATGCTCTAGACTGCAGCGCATCGCGTCGGTTCAATTCCGACGCGATGCAAAGACCCCGCTTTTGGTTTGACCGAAGCGGGTTTTGTTTTTAATTCTATAGAATCAAAATAATGGTAGAATGAGTGTTTCTATGACAAAAAATCTATTTAAATTATACAGCCATTTCGAGCCGGCAGGAGACCAGCCGAAAGCAATACAAGACCTCACACAAGGGGTTCGTGACGGTGTGCAACACCAGACGCTTTTGGGCGTTACGGGCTCCGGAAAGACATTTACGATGGCAAATGTCATTGCAAACATTGGCAAACCAACGCTGGTGATTGCGCACAACAAAACACTTGCCGCACAATTGGCGCAAGAGTACCGAGAGTTTTTTCCTAAAAACGCCGTGCACTATTTTGTGTCGTACTACGACTACTATCAACCAGAAGCGTACGTTCCTGTTACCGATACCTACATTGAAAAGGAAGCACAAATCAACGAAGAGATTGACCGACTTCGTCATGCGTCCACACAAGCACTTCTCACACGAAAAGATGTCATCGTGGTTGCATCGGTGTCGTGCATTTACAACCTCGGTCGTCCAGAGGAATACGAAAAAGTACACGTCAAACTTGAGCGTGGTGCACAAATAAATCGCTCGCACTTTATTCGAGAACTCATTCGTATTTATTTTGAGCGCACCAACAGTGACCTTAAACCCGGAACATTCCGCGCAATTGGAAACGCTATTGAAATAATGCCCGTGAATGAAAAAATCGTCTATCGCATTGACCTTACGGATGACCATATACAATCAATTTCTATTATTGATGCTGTGTCGCGTGTGATTCGAAGTGAAGTTGAATCGGTGTTTATTTTTCCAGCGAAGCATTTCGTGTCCGACAAAGAAGATATACAAAAAGCTCTCAAAAGTATCAAGGAAGAACTTGATGAGCACGTTGCAAAACTAACCCTGGAAGGGAAGTTGCTTGAAGCAGAACGTTTGAAACGACGTACGTCATATGATCTTGCCATGATTCGTGAGGTTGGTTACGTGAGTGGTATTGAAAACTACTCACGACATTTTGACGGACGCGCGCCAGGTGAGCCCCCGTTTTCACTTCTTGAATATTTTCCAAAAAAAGCAGACGGCACACCCGATTTCTTAACGGTCATTGATGAATCGCACGTGAGTGTTCCGCAGATTGGTGGTATGTACGCGGGAGACCGTTCGCGCAAAAAAACACTCATTGAGTTTGGTTTTCGTCTGCCGTCGGCGATTGATAACCGTCCACTGCAATTCAGCGAATTTTCTGAACGCGTGGGGCAAGTGGTGTACACGTCGGCAACGCCGGCCGTGTATGAATTAGAAAAGAGTAAGGGTCATGTGGTGGAGCAAATCATCCGACCAACAGGCCTCATTGATCCGGAGGTGATTGTTCGGCCCATCCAAGCAAAAGGAAACTATGCAGGGCAGGTGCATGATTTTATTGCGGAGGCGGAGAAAGTTATTGCAAGTGGGGCGCGTGTCATTACCACAACGCTCACGAAGCGTATGGCGGAAGATGTCGCTGACTATTTGAAAGAGAAGGGGATTTCGGCAGAATATTTACACAGTGATATTAAAACGATTGAACGCATTGAATTGCTAACAAAATTTAGAAAAGGTTCCAAGAACGGTGGTTTTGACATGATTGTGGGAGTTAACTTGCTTCGTGAAGGATTGGATTTACCCGAAGTTGAACTCATCGGTATTTTGGACGCAGATAAGGAAGGATTTCTACGCAGTGAGACGTCGCTCATTCAAACCATTGGTCGTGCGGCGCGAAACGTGCTCGGGCGTGTCATTCTCTATGCTGATACCATGACTGGCTCAATGGAGCGCGCGATTAGTGAGACAAACCGTCGTCGTGCAATTCAGATTGCGTACAATACGAAACACGGCATTACACCAAAAACGATTCAAAAGAAAATCTCAGACATCACGGATTATATGTTGCGTGAACATGGTGCGACGGTCGCCGAACTGGTGGCACTTGATACTGCGGGAGGAGCAAATCTCAAACAGCTTATCAAACAAAAAGAAAAAGAAATGAGTGACGCGGTGAAGGTATTGGATTTTGAAACAGCGGCGATTGTACGTGATGAAATTCTTGCACTGACACACCTATTGGAAAAGAAAAAACCTACACATTCTACACAGAGGGCGGGGAAGGGGGGAAAGAAAAAATAAAAAACAAAGCGGGAGGACCAATTGAATGGTCGTCCCGCTCTTACTCCCGAGAGGTTGTTCATCCGAACGAGGACTCACACCTTGCCGGTGACGACTCTGAGTGCCAGAGAAAGTCCGTCGACGAAGGCCTGATGGCGCTCGTTTTCTCCGTCGTGCCTCTTCCTCATCTCCTCGGCGTTCCCTAGGAGGTTCTCGACTCTCGCCAGAAGGTGCGCCTTCTCTTCCGAGAGACTGGCGACATCCAGCTTGGCGGTCCCAAAGTTCAAGAAGAGGTCAGCTCTCGCCTGGCGAAGGACGTGTCTCTCGCCGAGAAGTTCGTCCCTCTCCTTGGTAAGATCTCGAAGCTCTTCCCCTTGTCGGGAGAGGTCATTCAACATCTCCCCCCTCGTACGCTGGTCCTGCGTTGCAAAACGTCGCTTCTTTGCCATCGCAAACCTCCTCTGATGTGGCACCCACAAGTAGGCAATCACAGTACAAAACTGTGTGGAATATACCAAACTATTTCTCTTACGTCAAACGCAAAGGAGATTCTGATTTTTCCATTATAAAACGCGTACGCGTTTTATAATGGAAAAAAGTTTGTTTATTAGTGACGTCTCAACTTAAGCCCGCTCCAAACAAGGAGGGCGCAGGCGAGCACCGCAAGCCAGGAAAGCCACATAGGAACCATCCAGCCCGCAATAACTGCGTTCCACGCGTAGAGAACACGCATAAGGTGCAGAATACCAATGACCGCAAAAATAAACGTAGTAATGGAGATAAAGCTTTTGTGTGACATATGTATGTAGTTAGTTGGTAATGCTCTCTTAAACGTAGTCCTTTTGGCCTTATTTCTCAATGTTAAAAGGGTATAAGGAGGGGTGCCTGACCCCGTTAGAGTTTGTATAGATTTGTTACATTTGCCAGTGTCAAAAGTACCTTTATATTATTAGGTTTTTTAGCTTGTTTAAAGGGAAATCTCTAATGGGGTTGACAAATACAATGTATATGATATACTGTACACGTACGATCTTTAAAAGAGGTTCTACTTCGGAATTTTGGGCACTTTATAAGAATTTTATGAACGGTGCGTAAAATTCTGCAGTAGAACAAATCAACCAACCGCGACCAAGGTCGCAAGGGAGAAAGAACCATGAACACCAAGCTTCAGAAGCAGTCGATTCAGATTTCGGTCCGCGACATCCTCGTCTCTCGCCTGAACGTGCTGGAGGGCCGACTCGCCGAGTACGAGGTGAAGTTCCCCACGGCGAACTTCACGGAAGCCAAAGCACGCTTCCATGATGCGGAGACGGTTCTCCGCAACTTCAACGCGAAGCCGAAGAGCGAGGACAAGAACCTCGTCGACTACAACCTCATCAAGGGTGACAAGGCCATGATCGCCGCCATCCTTCAGGTTGTTGCTATCGAGGACAACGAGAAGCAGCCCGAGAAGTCGAAGTCGACCGAGGTCAAGGTGGCCACCGGCAGCTTCGTGGGGGACGCTCCTGCCGTCAAGATCATCCCTCCCGACAGCACGAGCCTCTTGCTCTTCACCTCAGCCGAGGCGAAGGCAATCCTGAAGGACGGCGAGACCCAGAAACGGCTCACGCGAGTGAGCGTCGTGCGGGGCAAGACTGTCATCGACTCCTCCAAGCGGGGGCGCAAGGCTGCCACGAAGTAAGGTCGCCGGTTGGTGTTAGTGAGGCGCACTCTGGGAGAAATCCTAGTCTGCGCCTTTTTCTTTTCCCAACATTTTGCTTTCTACCTACTACTTACTACATTCTACCTACTACTTCCTACTTATCCCTTTTCTGCTATACTTGCCCATGTACCCCCCCCTACAAAAAACAGGGGGCATTACTGCATATATGAAGAAAAAAACACAACAACAAGGACTTCGTTCGGTAGAGCGTCTTTCACATTTTCGATGTGGAGTGTGCAATAAGTGGTGGTCAGTTGGTGATGCACCAACTACCAAAAAAGAATGGCACTGTCCATGGTGTGGGACAAAGCAGGTAATGAAGAATACGTCGCGCCTCAAGGTCGCGTCTTAGTGGACGGTACGCGACATAATTCCGCAGAATCACTTGCGCGACGTGATTTTGTGAAATCAAATGAAAAAACCAGATAGCGATAAAATAATCGTCAAAGGCGCACGAACCCACAACCTTAAAAATATTACGGTTGAAATGCCACGCAACAAAATGGTGGTGTTTACTGGTTTGTCTGGCTCCGGAAAATCATCCCTTGCGTTTGATACCATTTTTGCTGAAGGCCAACGTCGATACGTTGAATCACTGTCCGCATACGCGCGACAATTTATCAGCCAAATGCCAAAACCAGATGTTGATGAAATCGTCGGGCTTTCTCCTGCAATTTCAATTGACCAAAAATCTCGTTCAAATAATCCACGTTCAACTGTTGCAACCATTACGGAAATTTCCGATTATCTTCGTATTTTGTACGCGCGCATTGGTATTCCGCACTGTTTGGTGTGTGGTGAACCGATTAAACGTTTGACGAACGAAGAAATTCAGCATTTTATTCTTGAAAAAATTATTAAAGCATCGGCTGGTCTCAAGAAACGTACGCAAAAAAATCTCTCCGAAGCAATTACTGATGCACAAGGTGGTCCTGCACTCGAAATTCTTTCTCCTATTGTACGTGGACGAAAAGGAGAGTACTACCAACAGTTGTATGACTTTCTCAATCGTGGCTATACGGAGGTGTTGGTGGATGGTGTGCGTAAAAAACTCCGTGAGCAAATTATTCTAGAGAAACACAAAAAGCACGACATTGATATTCTCATTGACCGTATTCCGTTGGTTGATTTTGTTGAATCGAAAGATAATGCTGTTGAACGGTTGCGTGAGTCACTTGAACGTTCGCTTCATGAAGCACAAGGACTTGTGCGCATTGTCTTTTCTGGCATTGATGAGTTTACAAAGAAAGGAACAAACGACATCGGCGTGCTTATGTCGTCCAAGTTTTCATGTCCAAATGACGGCTACTCGTACCCAGAAATTGAACCACGTTTATTTTCATTCAACAGTCCGTATGGTGCATGTGCAGAATGTAATGGGTTAGGAACGCAGGACTTTTTTGTTAACGACCCGTGTTTAGTGTGTAACGGTGCACGTCTTCGTCCCGAAGCACTCCACGTGCGTATTCATGAAAAAAATATTGTTGAGCTCACGGCCTTGTCTGTAGATGACGCCCATGCATTTTTTGTTGATTTGCCGTTGACGGAGAAAGAAAAAGAAATCTCAAATGTGGTGGTGCGTGAAATTATTGACCGCCTCAAATTTATGCAGAATGTGGGGATTGGGTATCTGACACTGGACCGTCGTGCAAACACACTTTCAGGTGGGGAAGCACAACGCATCAGACTTGCTTCCCAACTCGGCTCAGGACTTGTGGGCGCTCTCTATGTGCTTGATGAACCAACAATAGGACTTCACGCTCATGATAACGATCGTCTCATCAGAACACTCCACAATCTTCGCGACCTTGGAAATACCGTGATTATTGTTGAACATGATGAGGACACCATTTTTTCATCCGATTATATTGTGGACATTGGGCCCGGTGCCGGTATTCATGGAGGGAAAATCGTCGTTGCCGGAGATTTGGAAGAATTATTGACCGCAAAAGAACCTCCAGTGAAAGGAAAATCACTCACGCTTGCCTATTTGCGCGGAGAAAAACAAATTGAACTTCCCGAGATGCGCCGTACGGCGGATAAGGGAACGATTAAAATTCGCGGAGGAAACATCTTCAATATAAAAAATATGAATGTGGATATTCCACTCGGCAAGTTTATTGTTGTCACGGGTGTTTCTGGTTCCGGAAAATCGTCGTTCATGTATGAGATTTTGTACAAAAATTTGCAGGCGCGCCTTGAGAGAAAATATCGCACCGCGCAAACGTTTAATTGTGGGTCTATCACAGGAACAGAGTATGTGTCTCGAACGATTATGATTGACCAGTCGCCGATTGGACGCACATCACGCAGTAATCCAGCAACATACACTGGCGCATTCACCCATATTCGTGACATGTTCGCCACAACAGCAGAAGCTCGTGCTCGTGGCTGGAAAGCAAGTCGTTTTTCATTCAATGTAAAAGGTGGGCGATGTGAAGCATGTGAAGGAAAAGGTGAGATTGCGGTTGAGATGCACTTTTTGCCGACGGTGTATGTTGGGTGTGATGTGTGTCATGGCAAACGGTTTATGCGCGAAACACTAGAAATTGAATATCGAAACAAGAGCATCCACGACGTGCTTTCAATGACCGTTGAGGAAGCTCTCGCATTTTTTAATGATATTCCTGCAATATTTGACCGACTCAACACACTCAATGAGGTAGGTCTTGGGTATTTACAACTCGGCCAATCGGCCACAACGCTCTCAGGTGGGGAATCACAGCGTGTCAAAATTTCTTCTGAACTCTACCGCACACACGTACAAAAAACACTTTATCTCCTTGATGAGCCGACAATTGGGCTTCATTACGAAGATGTGCGAAAACTGATAGAAATACTCCAAATGCTTACCACAAAAGGAAACTCCGTTATCCTCATTGAGCACAACATGGACATTGTGAAGAGTGCGGATTACATTATAGATATAGGCCCTGACGGAGGAAATGAAGGCGGGAAGGTTGTTGCTCACGGAACACCAGAAGAAGTTGCGGATTCTGGTACACACACAGGAAAGTATCTACACAAAGCATTGCGTAAGCACAAAGTTCAAAGTACAAAGTCCAAAGAATAATTCAAACGCTTACTACTTATCACAATCAATTATGCCCAATCTACACCCAGACGATTTGAAGCGTGCCCAAGAGGAGACAAGGAATATTCAAAAAAACCAACTTGCCACAAAAAAAAGAGACGAAGAACTGCACATAAAAAACCTAACGGAGAAATTGAGAAAGCTGGGAGATGAAATTCACGACAGTGAACGGGATCACACCGCTCTTGTTGCGCAACAAGAAGCGATTGGGCAAGAAGAAAAAAAAGCAAAAGAGAAACTCAGACAAGTTTTTGGAACAACGGTGCGCGGAAAAACGGAAAGTCAAGGTATTGTTGCTAAAATAAAAACGTTCAAAACTCAGTTGGCAGAACTGACTAAAAAGAAAGCAGAGTTTACAGCAACCCTTGCAGAATTAGGGCAGAAAGCTGCTAGTAAAACACCAACAGGTAGCCAAAAAGATGAACAGGAAAAACTTGAACTAGAGCGCCTATTAAGTGTTCTAGAAAAAGAGATGGAAACTCTTACAATAAGTATACGCGCAGATGAAGCACGTTTGAATGAAGAAAAAGCAACCCTTTTACAAGAAAAGACGCAATTAGAACAGACTAAACAAAAACTTACAAAAATAACCACCGTAACTCAAAAAGGGGCACGGAACAAGGACACACTGCAGATAGAGGAAAAAAAGAGAGAGGCAGATACAAAGAAGACGGAAACATTATTACACTCTATAGAGGGAGAAATTCAAAAGGTTGCAGGAGAATTGGAAACTACCACGCGTCAGGCAAAGATGCAGGAAGCAACACTACAAAAAAGTAGCACCGAAGAAGATGTTGCTAAAAAAACAATTGCCACAGCACAAGGTAAACTTCTTCCAGGTAGCCATAGCATGAAGACTAAAGAGAGGGAGTTGGTTGACAAAAAAGCAGAGGAAGCAAAAGCTAGGGCGGAATTGCGTAAAGCAGAAGAAGAATTGCATGCCACAGAAGCAGAATTACGAAAGGTCGCCTAATGTGAGATGAAATTCATTGATTCTAAAATACACACACTTCCCGACATGCCGGGCGTGTACTTCTTCTTAAAAGGAAAGAAGATTTTGTACATTGGAAAGGCAACATCGCTCCGTTCTCGGGTGAAAAGTTATTTCTTGTCTGATATTACAGAGACACGTGGACCGCGCATTGTAAAAATGCTTGAGGAGGCAACAGGTGTTCGTGTGGAGAAAACCGACTCGGTATTGGAGGCGCTTATCCTTGAAGCGGTGCTTATTAAAAAGCACCAGCCGAAGTACAACGCAAAAGAAAAAAGTGACACCAGCTTTAATTACGTCGTAATCACCTTTGAGCAATTTCCTCGTGTCTTTACGATACGCCACCGAGAACTGTTGCAAAATCAAATATTAAATATCAAATATCAAAAAACATTTGGACCGTTTCCATATGGGACACAGTTACAGGAAGCGCTCAAAATTATACGTAAAATATTTCCGTATCGCGGAAAGACAGATGCACCTCTTGCGACGGACAGAAGACGAGCGTCTCGTTTGTATGAAGAGATTGGACTTTCACCCCAATCGAAGAATATCACTCCACGTGAGTACAAAAAAACAATTCGGCATATTGTGCTCTTTTTTGAGGGGAAAAAGAAACAACTTATCCGTGCCATTACGCGTGACATGAAGGCGTATGCTAGGACAAAACAATTTGAAATGGCGTCTGAAATGAAACGTCGTCTGTACGCTCTGCAACATATTCAGGACGTGTCTCTTTTAAAAGCTACAAGCTACAAGCTACAAGCTACAAACTCGTTCCGTATTGAAGCATATGATGTGGCGCATATTTCTGGAACGGCTCGAGTGGGAGTGATGACGGTTGTGGAAAATGGGGAATCCAACAAAAAAGAATATCGAACATTCACTATTAAAACACATCAAAAAGGGGACACCGCAGGACTTGCTGAAATTTTAGAACGACGACTCAATCACAACGAATGGCAGTTGCCGAAACTTATTGTTGTGGATGGTGGTATTGCTCAAAAGAATACCGCAGAAAAAGTGTTGAAAACCTTTGGCTATCAAATTCCTGTTGTTGCGGTTACAAAAAACGAACGACACCGACCTGAAAAATTGCTTGGAAATAAGGAACACATCACAGAGTATGGAAAGGAAATTCTTCTCGCCAACAATGAGGCACATCGTTTTGCAATCTCTACGTTTAGGAAAAAAACATTAAGGTTGCATTAAAATACTAGGATAAGTACTATAAGGTCCACGGGCGCACGTTCAGGCGGGTTGGTGGGTCACTTTTTGGATGACCCCTCCGGACCTTCCTGTGTATCAAGCAGAGAAGCCGCTTTCGTTGCGCCCGTCCGAGACGCTCAAAATACCTTGAAAGGGGCGTCTCAAAGCGCTTTTGGGTTCCAACCCGATTTTCCTCTTAGGGAAAGAAAAAATGGCGCACAGAGTGTGAGTAGATGGTTGGGCGAGATTGCACCGATTTCAGGTAGGGAACGCCTCGAGCCCAGCACCGCATGTCGTTCACACGAACATGCGAAAAAAAGTTACCACTCGACCCCCGGAGCGTAATCCGGGGTTTTCTTTTTGTCTTATTTTTTGTGGTATACTACAGGCAGGTTCAAACGCCCTGCAATCTACTGGCCAGCTGATCGACCGGGCCGTGGGCGCGAACGTCTGATGGGGCTAAAGACATGAGCCTTATCGATCTCCGGTTCTTTTCTTCGACCTTTTCCGATTCTCCACTCAAAAGAATCTGAAGGTCGCGTACTGTTCCGAGAACATCCAACCCAGCTGAACCGTGCCCCACGGAAAGCTCGCGAGGACGTCTCAGTACTCGGAAAACGGCGCTACGATAAGGCGCCGCTTTTCTTTTTCAAAAATGTTCATGTGTGCGGTATACTTTATACATGACAAAAATTCGAGTTGGTGTACTTCGTGGAGGTCCGAGTAATGAATACGATATTTCTCTGAAAACAGGGAAGACGGTTTTGGATACACTCGAACGCGAAAAATATGAGCCCGTGGATATTTTTATTGATAAAGCGGGACAATGGCACGCAGATGGATTCCCACTAGCACCCGAGCACGCGACAAAGCGTGTTGATGTTGTGTTCAATGCACTTCATGGGGCATATGGAGAAGACGGTGAAGTTCAGCGAATACTTGAAAGCACGGCAACTCCATACACTGGCTCACGTTCGTTTGCATCAGCGCTTGCGATGCACAAAGGGCGCACTAAAGAGGTACTTGCTCAAAATGGCATCAAAACACCCCCGCATATTATTTTTGACACACGAACACAAGGACCTTCCGACGTACTTGAGATATTTAAAACGTTTCCAAACCCAAGTGTGGTAAAACCTGTCGCTGACGGTTCATCATTCGGTGTTTCAATTGTACGAAAATTTGATGACCTAGGTGAGGCAATAGAACGCGCCTCAAAGTTTTCTCCCGAAGTGCTTATTGAAGCATTTGTGAATGGCAAAGAAGCAACGTGTGGTGTTATTGAAGATTTTAAGGGAGAAAAAGTGTACACACTCTTGCCGATAGAAATCATTCCACCAAAAGAATCGGCATTTTTTGATTCTGATGCAAAGTATGGAGGTGGAGCAGAAGAGCGATGCCCAGGACGATTTTCACGAGAAGAAACACAAGCGATTCAAGATGCGGCGCGTGCCACACACCAAGCAGTTGGTGCGTCACACTATTCGCGAACGGATTGCATGGTTACTCCGCGCGGAGATGTGTATGTGCTTGAAATAAATACGCTTCCGGGATTAACATCAGAATCACTTTTCCCAAAATCTCTCAATGCGGTGGGGGTTCCACTCGCACATTTTCTTGATCACATTGTTACCTTGGCGTATCGGTGAAGTGCGAAGCGCACGATGTATCCAATCGCAACACCGAACACAATTCCTCCGAGAATATCCAAAGGGAAGTGAACGCCCGCAATAACACGAGCAATACCTACCACAAGACCAGAGGCGTACAAAAAGTACGCCAACTTTTTATTTCCGAAAAAGTACATTGAGGTTGCCAAACTGAAAAGAAAAATAGTGTGTGCCGATGGAAACGAGGAAGTTGTTTCAATAAGCAAATGTGGTGCACCAAGAGCCCAGAGAGGTCGCGGGTGGTCATAAAAAAGGCGAAAGAAACCAGTTACAACATATGCACCAACCACACTTATGATAAGACCCGCAACATTCCATAAAAATTCCTGCACACGCTCACGATTAATATCTCGGTAGATGACAATGCAGACTATTGCAATGAGCACATACGTAAACGGCTCGGCAAAAAATATAATCACGTTGTCGAGAAACGCTGACTTCCCAACAAGTGAGTTCAGAATATAAAAGAGAGCGATATTGAATGGTTCAAGAAATTGCATTTTTGGTGGACCCGAGCGGACTCGAACCGCTTACCTCCTCATTGCAAATGAGGCGTTCTACCAGATGAACTACGGGCCCAAAAAAAGGATGGCACGCAAACGCGAGAATGAAGTCGTCGAGGCGAGGACAAAAAGGAAAGCTTGCTTTCATTTTTGACCGAACCGCAGAGGATGGAAATTCGAACGTTTATGTGGTCTGCTGAGGGCCCGTATCGAGTAATCGAAGATACAAGGCCCACAACGAAGAAAATAATACCATAAAATGCCTTCAAAACAAGCATAATCTGCGGTAGTATAGACACACGCACCCCACAGGAATCGAACCAAAGTGTCGGGCCGCCGAGAATCGAACTCGGTCTACGTGCTCCCGAAGCACGCGTACTACCGGTATACTACGGCCCGATGCTAAATTCTACTGAGGTTAGTATACACTGGTGCTACACATATAAAAAAACAAGAACAACAGAAGTTTAAAAACTATTTTCCGGTCTTAATCGCTTTTTCCAATTCTTTTTGCATTTCGCTCAATCTTTCTGCATCCGCTTCTCTTTGTTGTTCAAGAACCATAATTTCATCCTGAAGAGAGTTGGCATCCGCTTCTGCTTCTTCAAATTCCCTTTTTAATTTATTTGCTTCTGCTAGTTTTTCATCGGCAGATGCCTGTTTGCTTTCGTACATCCTTTTTTTACTTGCCACGTCACCTTGTTTTTCTTTATATTTTTCCTGTTTTCTTTTTAGTTCACGCCCCTCTTCCTCCAGCGCTTTTCTCAAACTGTCCAATGTTTGTGCTGATGTACTCATGGTGTGTGGGTTATGTATATGATGCCAGTATATCATTTTTAGACATGGGCTCAGACACTTGAAAATTGCTCAGGACAGGGTGGTTTCAAGGTGCTACACTAAACCTAACCATAACCATCACAATATACGTCGCGCTTTAGGTCACGTTTTAATGGACAGTACGTGACATGATTCTGCAGAATCAACAATTGCGCGACGCGATTTTGTGAAATCGTATGAAAACATCAAACTATCTTCTGAGAAGTTTTATGAATGCCGGCGGAGTATGTATCTATGTGTCTGGAATTGCGTGGCTTGGATTCAATACTCAAGGAATTGATAACGTGGCTGGTTTTGCTCTCCCTATTTTCATGCTTTTACTCTTTGTTGTTTCAGCATCCATAACTGGCGGGCTTGTGTTAGGTAAACCAATACTCTTGTATCTGGATGGAATGAAACGCGAGGCATTTATATTATTTTGTGCAACACTCGGATGGCTTGTTGTATTTCTCGCCATTATTGCCACAACGATAATTCTGTAAACCATTCTATGGAACTATCACAACAACACTGTGTGCCGTGTGAAGGTGGTATGCCACCCATGAGTGAGGAGGGAATTGCAAAAAATCTTCTTCTTGTTCCAACATGGTCGTTGAAAGAGGGACGGCTTTACAAAAAGTTTCAGTTCAAAACATTTCCTGAATCGGTTGCTTTTGTAAATGCGATTATGCCTATTGCAGAAAAAGAAGGCCATCACCCAGACATTTCTATTTTCTATAATGTTGTTGAGCTCTCGCTCTGGACGCACGCTGTCGACGGTTTGTCCGTGAACGACTTTATCCTTGCGTCAAAAATAGACACACTGAACTCCAAGTAATTGACTTTTAAATAGAAAAGTGCATAATCAAAAATAGAAAACAAACAGGCAGACGAGTCCCGTCAGCCTTTTCAGGAAGGAACAGACCATGAAAAAAGGTAGGAAAGCCCAAGTGAAGACCGTCCGACTGGTCAGTGGCGAACACGTTCGTGTTGATGTGAGTGAGACCGCCATTAAGATGGCCTCGCTGATGCGCATCGGCAAGAACCTGCTTGTCGGCTCGGTGAAGCCGGAGGGGTTGAACGGAGCATACTTCTGGTACGAGTGCGAAGATGGCGTGCACCGGTATCTCGGGGACATCGTCTTCAGCGACGTGGGCAACAGGAATGTTCTCTGGAAGCTCTTCCTTGTGACTGGACCCCCATCGGACTGGAAGAGACTTCTACGGTTCTTCGCCGATGAGAACAGGGTCTTCATCAACGCCGCGGAGGAACCACCCCCTCCTCCCGTTACGGTGAATCCCAGCGCATTCAGGCTGTTGTCCGTTTGTAAATAGACACAAGACGAACCCCGGTAGTACCCCCAGAACAGTGTTCTGGGGATGTTTTTTTGTTGGTCTGACTTGAGATAAAATAGTGGCATTGCTCATCTGGCACAAGTATCGATACTTGCAACGAACACGGGGATACGAAAAGAGTCCCACACGATAGAGTTTGTGTAAAACTCCTTTCGTGAAGGACTCGACGAGAACCGGTTCCTAGTGACTAACTCGCCACGGCACATGGTGTAGCACCCACGTCCGGGCGTTTTTCAACCCCTCCCAAACCCCGAAGGCAACTATGAGCAGACAAGCTACCACGAGACCACCAAGAAAAACGTAGACGATGCTCATGTAGCGATTGGCATTGAGCAGTAAAGCAATCTCGCTGTAGCCCATTTTTCCGAGAAGCATCGAACTCCAGTGCACTAAGATGGGAAGGAGGCCGTAGGCGGTCCATATCCAGAACACGCTTCTGGGGGCGGTTGACTTACTTCGGGAACCACGCCAATGAAATCGAACAGGCAACCACTTTCGATTGCTGTTTGGCACCACGACTCCTGAGGTTACTCCGAACAGGAGCCAGATGAGCAGAAATGCTGGCCCGAAGGTTGCTACGGCGGGGAGACTCTCAGGGCTCCATCCTGCCAAAAGACAGTAGGGGACTGCGAGGACCAACCCGATGAAACAGTACACAATCACGCCGACTACCGTCATGACGTTCTCCTTTTTGAAGACGGGTTGATAGGAACATCTGTGTCTGTGTGCGATGGTACAGCAAAAACAAAAAAAGTCAATGGTTTGATATGGTTAAAAAATTTTATATATATTAAACCGTTTGGATTACAAAATGTTGTTTTACATACTTGTAATCGCCCCCAGAGCATGTATACTACACATCTATGACATTTGCAGTAATTGAAACAGGCGGAAAGCAATACCTCGTTTCTGACGACAAGTCAATAGTAACCGAAAAACTTCCTGTAGACGCAGGAGGGAAGGTTGTATTTGATAAGGTTGTGCTCACGGACGATGGTTCTACTACAACACTCGGAGCTCCATACATCGCAGGTGCCAAAATTGAGGCAACTGTTGATACACAAGGACGTGGACGAAAGATTGTGGTTATTAAATACAAAGCAAAAAGCCGATACTACAAAAAGCGCGGACACCGCCAGCCATTTTCAAAGGTAACAATCAAGAAAGTTTAAACAATTCCCGGAAACGGGAATTGTTTGTATATGAAAGGTAAACTATACTAGATATATGGAAAAGTTGGATAAGGAGAATAAAAAGTTATTTTTTTCTACACCACGCATAGTGGTGTCGCTGATTATTATCATAGCCGGTACCACCCTTCTCATCCTTCGTGCCAACAACAAGTATCTCTTTGAATCTAACCTCATGTCGTTTGTTGGTGCAGCTCTCGTAATTGTTGGGCTGTGGAGTATGTTTGGTCGTCAGATTCTTGTAAAGGGGTTTCTTTTTAGGATAGGAATGATACTGATAACACTGGCCGCTTTCGCAACCACGACTCTTCTTGGGATGCTAGCCGGTTTCTCTTCTTATATAGTTCCTGATATCGGAGCTTTCTGTAGTGCGGGGTTTTCTATTGCTCTGTTAGTGAAGACTATACGCACTTGGAATAAAGATTTGACACGTGAGGAGAAGAGGAAGGTTTTTCTGCGCTGGCTTTCCGTTCCAATTATCTTTTTTCTTTTCCTTCTGATCTATTCTTAGAACTATCTTCTATTTGTAAATGCGCTTTTAATGGTGTCGGCGTCGGAGTATTCAAGTTCTGTTCCTGTAGAAAGTCCTCGTCCAAGCATAGAAATGGTAATGCCGTTTTCAGTGGTGATAGGGGAGAGAAGTGACTTCACGTGATCGGCGGTCATCTCACCTTCAGGATGTGCTCCTGTGGCAATAATAATTTCTTTGAGGTTTTTAATATTTTTCTGCACATACTTGGTGAGCTCTTCTGTCTTGAGGTTTGAGGGAGTGCTTTCAAGAAGGGGAACGGTGCCTCCGATGACAAAGTAGTGGCCGTTGTATGCGTGTGTTTTTTCAATGGCGTCTAAGTCAGCATCTTTTTCTACGACCATGAGCAAGTGCGTATCACGGTTTGGTGAGGAGCAGATATCGCACACTTCGGCGTAACCATCGGCGTCAAAAAAACGGTGGCACTGGCTACAGCGTGAAATAGATGCCTGGAGTTCTTCAATGCGCTCGGACAAACTTTTCACAAACGCCTTGTCTTGCGTCAGCAAAAAATGCACGAAACGTTTTGCTTGTCGTGGCCCAATCCCAGGGAACTTTTGAAAGTATTCAGCTAGTTTTTGGATTGCGTTCATATGTCCATTTTAGCAGATTTTTAGGGCTATTTGGGGTAACTTGACACAAGTGTAATATAGATATATAATTTCCCTAGAACTGTGTACATTGCGTACATAGGCAAACGCTCGAGAGAGCAATCCCGAGAGGGAAACTGGAGACAGGAGGACAGGGATGTCCGACATAGGAATCGCCGAACTGTTGCTTCACGGATCTGCCAACATCGACCTGATGCGAAAAAGGATTCTGCAACTGATTTCGATGATCATCGGACTGGTGCACTTGGAGTGTGATCGGACCAACTGGAAACCGGACGGTGTGCGGAAGGAATTCACAAACTCCAACTGCCACTGGTCGCTCGGTGCTTACAGAAATCGGCGTGGGGAGTACGTGATGGTTGTGGGAGTTCGCTCGCAGGCCCCTTGCTCTCTCGGTTGTCAGGTGTTTTCAACCGATGAAACTCTCATGGACCCTCTTTATGTCGATGAGGTCCTGAGTGTCTATGAGAATCTCGATGTTTTTGTGGAGGGTATGGTGAAAGAGTTCCCGAGTCTCGAGAGGGGACTCTACCCGTTCGCTCAAGCTGGAAAGAAGGAGCTGTAATCTCTCGACACGCCGCCTGACAAAGCACGGAAAGCCGCGCTTCGTCAGGCGGTTTTCTTGTTTCTAATTTTTATACCTCTCTTTATCTCTCTCAGTTACCTTATCAAAACTTTTACGAATTGCGGTGTCTAAGTTGATGTCGTGTGAATTGGCGAAGCAAATGAGTGTATAAATAATATCGCCGAGTTCCTCTTCCATATCTTGTTTTTGTTCATCCAACTTTTTCTTTTTTGGACCATAGACATGATTGACGAGACGTGCAAATTCTCCACCTTCTTCAAAGAGGCGAGCAACAATGGCGAGTGGTTCCCAATATGGCCATCCTTTTTCTTTAAACCACACATCAAGTTCTTTTTGATATTTTTCCATACGTCTTAGTTAGTTTTTATATTGCGTTCATTGTTAAATTTTAGATTAAACTACACTCACGCACTCCTTTAACATCAGTAACTAGAATTTTGTATCCTTTATTTAGGTTATCATGAGTAACCAAAGAATAAGTTACTATTTCTGGATTCTTTTTTACTCTTTTTATAAAATCACACTCATCTTTAGTTTCAATCATAAAACGATATTCGAGTTCCAGCCTTCTTGAATCCCCACCACTCAAAAAAACTGAACTGCCGTGGTCTATGCTTCTCGTCTCGCTCGTTTCCATTGACCCCTGTGTTCTGCGATTATAGGTTTCATGAGATATGGTAATTGGGCGAAGTTTTGTAGAGAAAGGAAAATCGTGTGCAGTTGAACTTAAGGTCAAAGTTGGTTTGTAGATACTTCCTGAACCATTTCCTTCATTGCGCACATCGAGAATAACCTTTAACTCAAAAAAGGTGCTTTCAAGTTGTTCGTCGGGTCTTTCTCTAAACCAGTCTTCAATAAATGGTGAGCCGGCCATAATGTTTTCAATAAAAATACTCGGAGACATTTGTTTTTCCATTAAACTGGCCATTCTTTTGGTAGAAAAAGCGTAACCTAATGTTATCAATGCTAAAATGACCGTAGACACAGCTTGTATGGCCGCACTATAATCTTGTAAGCCATTCACTAAGATAAAAAAAGTTGAACTAGTTGCCATTTGATAAAACTATTTTTTATAAATTAAAACTCCGCGCTTGCTTCACCGCTCTGTGCGGAAGCGTCAAATTGGTCTACTCCGTGGCGTTCAAGTGAGCGGAAGGTGGCTTTCTTGTCATCAAAGTAGAGCTCGAGCATGCCCGTCGGACCGTTGCGGTGCTTGGAGATAATGAGTTCCATAATATTGGAGCGCTCACTGGCTTCTTTGTAGCGGTCTTCGCTGTGAATAAACATCACCAAGTCGGCGTCCTGCTCAATGGAACCTGAATCACGCAAGTCGGAGAGTTGTGGTCGGCCACGGCGTTGTTCAATGGCGCGTGAAAGTTGTGAAAGGGCAAGCACAGGCACGTCCAATTCGCGGGCGAGTTGCTTCAGTGAGCGGGATATTTCGGTGACTTGTTGCACCATGTTGTCTTGCTGGCGGTTTTTGCCTGCGGGAACCATGAGCTGGAGGTAGTCCACAATGATGAGGTCAAGACCTTTTTCACTCTTGAGTCGGCGTGCGACAGAGCGCATTTTGAGGATGTTGTTGCCTGGCTGGTCGTCAATGTATATTTTTGCTTGGGAGAGTTTGTTGGTGGCCTCACTGATGCGTTCAAATTCGTCATCCGTGGAGAGTTTTCCTGTGCGCAAACGCCACGCGTCCACCTGTGCTTCGGCGGCGAGCATGCGGTCGACGAGTTGCTGGGCACTCATTTCAAGAGAGAAGATGCCGACGGATGTGCCGTGACGAATGGCGGTGTGGCGCGCGATATCAAGTGCGAGCGATGTCTTTCCCATTGAAGGTCGTGCGGCGAGAATGATGAGGTCTGATTGTTGGAGTCCGGCGATTTTATGGTCCAACTCGGGGAAGCCCGTTGGTACACCGCGCAGTGTGCCGGAAGACTTTTGCAATTTATCCAAACGTTCAAACGCTTCACCGAGCACGTCGCCTATTGGGACGAATTTTTTGTTGCTCGGTGCGGAGGTGATTTCGTAAATTCTCTTTTCCGCTTTATCAAGAAGTTCTTCAAGTTCTTCTTCTTCAGCAAAGCCGAGTTCGGTAATGTGGTGTGCGGCTTCAATGAGCTGACGCATCGTGTGTTTTTTCTGCACAATTTCCGCGTAGTGTTTTGCGTTCATTGACGACGGCACGGTATCTACCAGTCCGGTGAGGTAACTCATACCGCCGACGGAATCCATTTCTTTCAATTCTTTGAGGCGAGACGAAAGTGAGACGAGGTCAACAGGCTCGCCCTTTTTGTAGATATCAAACATGGCGGAAAAAATGAGGCCGTGTTTGTGTGCATAGAATGATTCGGCGGAAAGAATATCAACCACTTCGTGAATTGCTTCAGGTCGCAAAAGAATAGAACCAAGAAGTGCTTTCTCTGTTTCAACATCTTGCGGAGGAGTGCGAACTGGTTTTGTGGGTGTTTGTGTTGGCATGTTTTGTATCTGTAGGTGCATAGTAGCACACGAGAGAAATGACCCATTCGAACAAAAAAGGGGAGTACGAGTGCGTATTCTGGGGACAAAGAAGTAGCTTGTAGCTGGTAGAAAGTAGGCGGTAGAATGGGGATTGACAACTATGATATATATGTAGTATAACGTGCCTCAGATGCTCGTGATGCGTTGTTTCAGGGCGTTGAAGAAATTTTCTGAAACAACGCATTACTTACCAGCAAGGGAGGTGTGCCATGTTGCATGTCGGATACAAAAAAATCGAGCAGGGACCCGTCGTCGTCCAAGTGGAAGAAGTGGATTTCGACGGACTGGTTCAGCTGCGCCCTGTCATCGATCGCTTCAACGGCTTCTTTCACAACGTTCCCATCTGGGGTGGGCAGGAGTGGAAGATACTGAGTGTCGACGAGATCGTCACCATCTTTCGCCAGGCCGCCGTGGAAATCGTCAAGGTTTACCAGCAACGGCATGTTGAAGCCGTCCTGGCGCATTCGAACTACAACGCATTTGTTCGCTGGTGGAAGGAGAAGATGGAGAACTGGGTACCGCCAACCATCCCTTCTCGGGAGATGGTCATCAAGGACATGGTGGAACGGTGTTACGAGCTCTCCAGGTGGATGCGGAGGAATCAACACCGCCCCTTCTACTCCGGCTCCAACATGAGCCACCTCATCAACAAACCCACGGAGGTCGCGGCGAAACTTACCGTAACTCCGACAGGGTAGACAGAAGGAGGCGGTGCGCCTCAACACCGCCTAAGAAAGCCGAGCTTTCATTAGGCGGTTTTCTTTTGAAAAACAAAGGGTTTTGGAGGGCTTGACAACTCCAGATGGGGGAGTATAATACTCTTGGACTTGCTGAGGGAATGGACCCGAAGCAAGAACGAGGAGAAGACATGCGCCTGATGTACTCGTCGCTTTATTCGCACGACTATCTGAGCATCGCTTCGGCCTGATCGCCGGCGCGGCGGCACCGGGCGGTTCCACTAGGGAACTGTCACGGTGCGCCGCCAACAACACCTTTGCGCCCTAACGGCGCCAGGTGGGGAGGAGTGGTAACCTACGGGAACCCTTCTCCTTTTTCATTTATTTTCTTTTACCTACACATTCTTTGGAATAATTTTCTGACCGTCAGACGTATCTTTCACATCAAATCCTAATTTTTCAATATCTGCGCGCAAGTCATCTGAGGCCTTCCAATCTTTTGCGATGCGGGCTTGTTCACGCGCGTCAAGAAGTTTTTGTACATCGGCAGAAATAGACACGGATTCAACTGCATCCAACTGCAAACCAAGCACAGTATCAAAAGCAAGTATGGTTGCTTTTTTGTCGGCAGAGGACACACTGTCGTTTTTAAATAAGTCCCACAAAACGGCAATTGCCTGTGGAGTTCCCAAATCATCATTCACCGCATCCATAAAGTGTGTGTAGTATTCGTCGTTCACCGTGCCAACATCTTCACCGAGTTCTCGGACACGTTCAACAAGTTTGAGATACGCATTTTGTCCGGCCAAAAGTGCGTCCATCGTAAAATTCATTTCGCTTCTGTAGTGTCCCGTGAGCAACCAGTAGCGGTAGGCAAGGGGAGTAATACCTTTTTCAACAAGAGCCGAGAGCACAATCGCATTGCCAAGTGACTTGGCAATTTTTTCATTATCAATATTGAGAAATGCGTTGTGCAACCAAAAACGTGCGAAGGGTTTTCCCGTCGCATTCTCCGACTGCGCGATTTCGTTATTGTGGTGGACAGGAATGTGATCAATACCGCCCGTGTGAATATCAAATGTCTCGCCGAGGTACTTCATACTCATTGCAGAACACTCAATGTGCCAGCCTGGAAACCCCTTACCCCACGGACTCTCCCAACCGAGCTCTTGATTGAATTTCCACAATGCAAAATCTCGCGGTCCGTGTTTCTGCGAACTTTCAGCATCTGTGCGAACGTCTCCAAGGGGAGTAAGACCACCAAGTCGTCCATAGTGGGGGTCTTTTTCTGTATCAAAATAAACGCCGTCATCCGCAATAACATAGGTAAATCCTTTTTCTTCGAGGCGCTTGATGATGTCAATTTGTTCGGGAATGTTGTCGGTTGCTCTCGGCAATTCATGTGGGTGCAAAATATTAAGTGACACCAAATCTTCTTCAAATGCTCGTGTATATTTCTCTGCCAATTCGCGCATTCCAACGAGCGTCATTGGAAGACCTTCGCGCTTAAGACCTTTCGTCATTTTGTCTTCACCAGAATCGGCATCTGACGAGAGGTGACCGACGTCGGTGATGTTCATGACTTGCTGTACGTCGTAGCCATTTGCAGAGAGAACACGACGAAGTGTATCTGCAAACACATACGCGCGAAGATTGCCTATATGCACGCGGTCGTACACCGTCGGACCACAGTTGTACATGCCGACATGTGGTTTGGATAATGCTTCAAATGGCTCTTGCTCGCGCGTGAGGGTGTTGTAGAAAGTCAGCATAGAAATTAAACCCATCGTTTGTGTTTAAAGAAAACATACATCAGCACAGCGATGACAAGCATGATGCCGATAATAATCCAAAAATCATATGTACTGCCAAGAAATGGTGCGCCGGAAGTGTTCATACCAAAAACAGCGGCAACCAGAGCGAGTGGAAATGTAATAAACGCCATAACCGTGAGTGTCTTTATGACCTCATTTTGTTTGATAGTGAGAAGGGAATTATTGGTCTGACGCAACTCTTCAAAGAAAGATTCCTCTCCTTCCATTTGGTGACGAATGCGTCGATAGTCACCGATAATGCTGCGTATATGGCGATTGAACGCTTCACCAAGAAGTGTTTGTCCAGATGAAGACACCGCAACTTCCTCAAGTGCTTCTCCATGATAGCCAAGCGCTTTTTTAAAATCGGCAAGCTCACGACCGAGAAGTGAGAGTGAGTGCACCACTTTTTTTTCTTGTCCCGAAAATATTTTTCCCTCAACACTTTCAAGAGCTTTTCCAATACGTTCTAAGTCAAGTTCGAATGATTGGTAGAGTTTTTCTGTCATAGCGTGCATGAGAGAACCTACATCATGTACTTCAGAGAGAGAAACGTGTTGAGTATCGTTTGTGAAGTATGTTGCAAAGGTTTCTAGTGCAGTATCATCCGCGTACCGTGTGGTGATAAGCACATCGGGCATGATAATAAAATCAATTTCATTGAGCATTTTTGCGTTTCCAGCGCGTTCTGTTTTTGGAAAGTGGAGCACAATATACACACACGAGTCATACACATCACTGCGGGATCGTCGCGTGTTAACGAGGAGCTCAGTTGCCACGGGGGAGGGAATACCGTATTTAAAAATAAGGGAGTCTACGTCATCTGTTGTGGGAGATACGACATCTATCCATGTAAGATTTTTGTGTGTATGTGTGGTGAGGGCCATGTGTTGTGTATCTATGGTACTGCGTGTGATATTATCTTACCATGATTCGTGTTCACAAGATTGCCATCTTTTTGTGTGCGCTGGCTCTTTTAGGAGTCGGTTTTTATGTCGGGCGTGATAGTGTTTTACCAAGCACACGGGTGACGGATGTTACAAACACACAAGCACCAGAAGCGTTGGTTGCTGATTTTGACCAATTTTGGTCCGTATGGAATCTCGTCAATGATAAATATTTTTCCGCTTCAACAACAGTCGCACAAGAAAAAGTATGGGGAGCAATTGGTGGTCTCGTTGACTCCCTCGGTGACCCACACAGTATGTTTTTTCCACCAGAGGATGCAAAAATGTTTGAGGATATGATTCTTGGAAGTTTTGGAGGTGTTGGAATGGAGGTGGGGGAGAAGGAGGGTGCCATTACTGTTATTGCACCGCTAAAAGGGTCACCCGCTGAGCGTGCTGGTATTCGTGCAGGAGACAATATTATTGAGGTAGACGGGGCTTCTGCAATGGAGTTATCGGTAGATGCTGTGGTTAGACTCATTCGCGGGGAGATTGGCACGAATGTTGTGTTAACACTCGCCCGTGAAGGAGTTGACGAGTTTTTAATTGTTACCGTTACACGCGAAAATATTTCTATACCAACACTTGATACAGTACTTCGTTCTGATGGTATTTTTGTTATTTCTTTGTATAACTTTGATGCTAAGTCGCCCGAAAAAGTTCGTGAAGCACTTGAAACATTTGTTGCATCAAAAAGTACCAAACTTATTCTTGATATGCGTGGCAACCCTGGAGGATTTCTTGACGCATCAATAGATATTGCAAGTTACTTTTTACCGGAGGGTACTGTCGTTGTTAGAGAACGATTTGATCAAGGAAAGGGAGAGGACGCATATAGAAGTACAGGTCACAGTCTCTTGAAAAATACATTTGATATGGTCGTGCTTGTTGATGGCGGTTCAGCATCAGCGTCTGAAATTCTTGCGGGTGCATTCCAAGAACACGGTATCGCAAAGCTTGTGGGACAGAAAACATTTGGAAAAGGGTCTGTTCAGGAGCTTATTCCAATTGCCGGGGGCGGGTCACTGAAGCTGACCGTCGGAGAATGGACAACACCAAATGGTAAATCTATTTCTCAGGGCGGACTTACACCAGATGTTCTTGTTACTATGACTGCTGAAGATGCTCAGGCAGACAAAGACCCGCAAATGGATTCAGCGGTGCAGATTTTGAATACAAAATAATTGAGAATAAAAAAGCCGGTATCTTCTTGTCTTCCGACAAAAAGGCCGGCTTGAAACCCATAGCGCGCAGTTGGTACTCAGCCTGCCTTCTTTGCCCCACCATACGTTCTCTCCTCGTCCTGAAGTAGTTCTCTTGCGGCCTCTTCAACAGTTCGTCCCTTGAGGTCAAATGGAGCGATCTTTTCCCCCGTGGAAGGGAAGCGAACCTCGCTGACACCGTCACTTTCAATTACCAGAACCTGGCAGAGAAGCTTTTCCTCACCAACCGGGCCGAGTTCCGAAATAAATCGGCGCTCATGCTTTTGGATGAGAAAAAGGCTTGCTATGTTGGGTTTCTGGCTCATACCGGCATCACCCCTTTCAAATGAGTTTGTACGCGCTAGGTACTTCTGCCCGCATTGTTTATCAATAACATGCGCGCGTCAAGATATTCAATGAGCATATTTTATAGTATGCTTGGTGGCATATGGAAGTTATTTTACTCAAAGATGTCGCAAAAGTAGGAAAAAAGTTTGATATTGTGTCTGTTTCTGAAGGATACGCTATTAATTTTCTTATTCCTCAAGGGTGTGCTCGTGCGGCCACCGCGTCGTCACGCAAGTCCATTGAACTTCAAAAAGCAAAACTCGGAGCCCAACATCGTGCACACGATGAGGCCCTTGAGAAAGATATTACGGCGATTGATGGGAAAAAGGTTGTTTTGAAAGAAAAAGTAAATGAGAAAGGACACTTATTTGGTTCACTCCATCCGGACAAAGTTGTTGAGGCACTATACAACCAGCTCGGTGTGTCTATTCCTGTAGAGTGTTTGATGTTGGAAGAACCACTGAAGAAAGCTGGAGATACGGAGGTAGTACTTCAATCAGGAAAAACGAAAGCGACACTCATTGTATCTATTGAAGCTGACAAAAAATAAAAAGAGATACCAATCAAAAACCACCCAAGCGGGTGGTTTTTTAAATGTGAGATTTTATCTTCTATTTAACAAGGACGTCTACAATCTTCTTTCGTTGAGACGCGCCATTAAATCGTACGGCTCGTTTCATACGGAATTTAACCACACCTTCTTTTAGCGCAAAAAGTGTATGATCCTTTCCCATGTCAACATTCTTTCCTGGGAGAATACGTGTACCTCGCTGGCGTACAATAATAGCTCCTGGGCGGGCGCTTTGTCCGTCACCAATCTTTACACCAAGGAATTTTGGGTTTGAATCTCGTAGGTTTTTTGCTGTTCCACCGGCTTTTCTATGTGCCATATATCTCTAATGTTATTTACTGAAGTGCTCAACACTATACCGTACTATGTCCAAAAAAACAAGCGTCCCTTGAGGTTTTTGGTGAGTGCAGGGCTTACATTTGCGGTCGTCGGAAGCGTTGGTATCTCGTCGTTTTACTTGGGTAGGATTATGACCCATACAGGTCTCCAATGTCCTCTAGCGATTGATATAGAGCCTTTTACGAGCCCACAGACAACTTCTCTGTATGTGAGTGAAAAAACTGAAACAAAAATACAACCACAAAAAACAGAGGTGTCTATAGGAGGTGGGGCAGGGGGAGTCGTTGTTTCCAAGAATGGAACAAAATACCATTTTCCGTGGTGTGCTGGGGCTGGGCAAATCAAAGAAGAAAATAAAGTGTGGTATGCGTCAGAGAAAGATGCGCAATCGGCCGGATATACAAAAGCAGGAAACTGTCAATAGTCCCTAGTGGGGTAGCCCTTTAAGGGTCCAGTTTCTGAGAAGATATGTGTCGCACAATATATCTTTTCCGACCTATATACCTAGAACATACGGACAAAGACAAAAACCTCTCCTCATACTTCTAATTTCCAACAGTTATAGGTGTAACTGGTATCTGTCCGCCGTTTGCCTTAAGGTTTCCTATACCTTGTACAAACATATCCCACAATAATTTTATAAGATGATTCCAAAGCCATGTTGCTGGTCCACTCAAGTACGTTGACCAAATATGAGTCAAAAAATTCCAGAACCATGCAAGGTTCTCTTTCACAACCGGTGAAGCCAGAATGTCTGTTATATTGAGTCCGAAATATCCAAGGACGATAAGCGCAATCACTATAATGAGGATAATTTTGATAAATCCCTGGTAGTTTGGTATGTGTGTATACATATATAACCTTTATAACACGTTTAATTACATTTTGGGAAGGTACTCAAGTGGATTAAGATACGCTTCATACGGTGCGAACGGAATCCTTGTGTTCTTACATCCAATACTCCACGAAAATGGAGAAACTTGCACCGCATCACGATCAAAGACGCTAAAGTGTAAATGAGGTCCAGTTGCATATCCACTGGCACCTGCATATCCAATAATTTGACCTGTCTTGACATACTCACCAGCAGAAACGCTCATAACTGACATGTGTGCGTATAGTGTTGAAAGCCCATTGTCATGGTCAATAAGAATCCACCTTCCGTAGGAATAACATCCGGGCACCGCATCCATATTAACCGCGTCGCGGACCGTTCCTGCAGCTGTAGCAAGCAGCGGAGTTCCAACAGAAGCCCTAAAATCAATTCCTCGGTGTGGGTTTGGTTGACCGTTCTTGTATCCATAAGCACCACTTAAAGCAAAACTTGTCAAGCCAAAGCCTTGGGTGATGACGGGGTTTTCAACAGGCCACGAAAGCACCGCACTCCCCTTTTGTGGAAGCTTTGAAGGATCTTGTGCGTACTGCAGTTGTGCTTCATAGTCTTGCAATTCACTTTCAAATTTTTGTGCGGCCAAACGTTTTTCTTCCAAAAGTTTTTGATACTCACCCTCTTTGCTTTTTGTTGTGGTGAGTAATTGGTCTTTTTGTTGTTTGTTAACTTCAATAACCTTTTTTTGGCCATCTAATTTTGATTTGTAGGCGCTCAGGGAATCATGTTCTTTTTGCTCCAAATCTTTTTTATCAGATAAATCAGCCTTCAACAAACGCAGTTCTTGCAATTGATTTCGTAGATTGGTCTGGATTTGTTCTAACTGGTCAAACTCGGTCCATATATCAGTCAAAGAATTTTTACTCAATACGATTTCAACAAAAGATTCATTATCTGATTCATGCATGACTTGAATAGCGTGTCCTATAACAGTATTATTTTGTTCAATTTTTTGTTCCTGTTCTTGTATTGCGGACACGGTTTTTTCAATAGAGTATCCAGTTTGCTCAATCTTTTTTTGAGTGAGTGTTATGTCACTTAGTAATTTTTGTCGTGTCAAATTAAGTTGTGCAATAGCACTCTCAAGTGTTTTTCGTTCGCCCCCTACTGTTTGAAGTTCTTTTTCGTATTTCGCAATATCTTTTTCAATCTGCTCAATTTGTGCGGACTTCTCATTAATTTTATTTTGGAGTTCGTCAAGAGAGACGGCGGCATACAGTGGAGATGAAAAAAAACTTACTCCTATAAGAAGAAATAAACCTAATCCCAGTGCGTTGAGTGAGGTATTTTTCATGAGAGACGTTTGAGTGCGTTGCTCACACGTTTATATGTCTCTTCATAACCCAAAATACCAGCAACCGTAAACGGATCCGGTGATTTTTCTTGTCCTGTGAGTGCAAACCGAAATGGCCAGAGCACGCTTCCCTTCCCCTCGCTTTCTGCATACGGCCACACAGCCTCTTTTATTTCATCATGTGTAAAAGATTCAGGAATAGATTTTAGTTTTTCTGCAATCCACGAAAGGTGCTTCAGTGCCGTTTCTGTAGGGTCAGTTTTCCACAACAATCGTGCACTATCATATTCTGGTAAAGCAAAAAAGTATGCAAGCTCTCCGCTTTCAAACATTGTTGCAACATCTCCAAATGTTTGTATGTGGTCAATAATGATTGGACGCAGTTTTGCAAGCATATCTCCATCTGTCCCTTTGGGTGCATATTCAGAAATACGAGCGAGTTGTTGCTCTGGGGTCATGAGATGAATGTAGTGTCGGTTAATCCAGTTGAGTTTTTCGACATTAAATACCGCTCCACCTTTTTGTACTTTTGAAATATCAAACGCCTCAATCATTTCATCCATAGTAAAGAATTCCTTGTCGGTTCCAGGATTCCATCCCATGAATACCACAAAATTTAAAAGTGCCTCGGGAAGATACCCACGACTTCGATAGTGTGTAAGAGACACCGCTTCGCCGTGCTTGCGCTTTGAGAGTTTTGATTTGTCTGTTGCGAGTACAAGTGGAAGGTGCGCATATGTTGGACGAGATAACCCAAGGGCTTCTTGAATAAGGATTTGCCGTGGTGTGTTTGAAAGGTGTTCTTCGCCTCGAATAACGTGCGTAATATTCATGTCTCCATCATCAACAACGACTGCAAGATGATAGAGAGGTTCATCCATGCTTCGAGCAATAACAAAGTCACCAAGGTCGGTTGTATCAACGGACACTGTGCCACGAATCATGTCATCAAACGTAACAATGGTGTTTGGATTTTTAAAACGAATGACCTCGTCACGTTGTCCAGGCTCTGTTGGCGTTTCTTTTGAGACGTATGCATGTCCCGAATCAATAAGTTTTTGAAGAGCGCTACGATAGAGGTCGGTTCGCTCTGATTGTTTTGCAAACACATCATGATGAAGACCAAGCCACGCAAGATCGTCAATTAAACCCTTTGTCCACTCCTCTTTATTACGTTCTTTGTCAGTATCTTCAATGCGCAGTACATAGGTACCACCGTGTTTACGTGCAAACAAAAAATTAAAAAGTGCACCGCGTACACCACCAATATGAAGAAAACCCGTTGGAGACGGAGCAAATCTGACAACCACATTTTGTGAGGGATTATTTTTCATGTTCAAGAGCGACATCAAGCACTTCGCGGGCAATTTTTTCAGCGGCATCGGGGCGTGCGAATTCCGATGCTTTGCGTGCCATGGAAGCCATTTCGTCAGGTGCGCTCATCAGACGGTCAATTTCAGATACCAAGAGGTTTGGTGTCAGGTTTGCTTGTTCAACAACAAGTCCTGCGCCGGTACGTGCGTATGCGAAGGCATTTTTTTCTTGGTCATGACTGACGCCTGTTGGAATAGGAATGAGAATTGATGGTTTACCCCATGCAGCAATCTCAAAAATAGAACCCGAGCCAGAGCGGGAAATAATAAGATCAGCGGCGCCGGCAGACATGCGCATAGCTACAACATTAAGAAATGGAAATGCGTGGTAGCGTTCTTTGAGCGGATTTCCTTCAAGAATAGTATCTGCGCTGCCAATAGTTATGTCGTAGAGCGCGGATCCTGTCTGATGAAGAATCTGATATTTTTCAATGAGTCGAGGAAGTGCTTCAATAATAGTTTCGTTGATGGCTTGGGCACCTTGAGAACCGCCAAGAACTAAAATAGTTGGCGTGCCTTGTTCTAGTTTTAAAAATTCATGTGCACCAGATACTGCAACGGTCTGTAGTTCGTGACGGACAGGGTTTCCTGTGAGCGCAATTCTCGGTTTTCTTTTTCGTCGTGCGGTGATTTTTTCAAAATAGTCCACTGACTCTGGATATGAAATTGCAATACGCTGTGCATATGTTGCGGCCCATGCGTTTGCACGTCCTGGTTCGGTATCAGATTCGTGAATGACGAGCGGAATACGAAATAGTTTTGTTGCAAACACAACAGGAACACTTGGATATCCGCCCTTACTGAACACAACATCGGGAAATGAGAGAAACACTTTTATAACTGCCTTTACCATCCCCCACCCTATCTTGAACACGTCAATGGCATTTTTAAATGAGAAATAACGTCTTTGTTTTCCGGCGGTTATGTGTTTGAACTCTATATTATTTTCAAGAAGTGCGTCCATGTCGTACGGTTCAGCAGCCATGTACAAAAGCTCAGGTTCAACCAAATGGTCGAGCTTTGCAATCTCATGAATTTGCTGAGCAACAGCAATCATTGGATAAAAGTGCCCTCCGGAACCCCCGCCTGTAAGAATAATGCGCATAAAAGTATTACACTGCTCGTATACAGCGAACAGTACTCCATAAGTATATCAGAAATACCCCCTTTCGTTACTAGGTTTTTGCAGTACCCGGCTCTTTTGTGTGTTTTGATATTGCCAAAATAATACCGATTTCAATGAGGGTAAAAACAAGTGATGTTCCGCCCTTACTCACAAAAACAAGAGGGTCTCCTGTGAGTGGAAATACGCCAAGCATAGACCCCATATTAATGAAAGATTGCGTTACGATTGCGGTAACGAAACCTAATACCACGAGACGAGAAAAGGCCGTTTCAGCGCGCAGAGCAATGCGATAACCGAAGTTTAAAAAGGCAATAAATAAACCGATGAGAACAATGCCACCAACAAATCCCCACTCTTCAGCAAAAACAGCAAATACCGAATCTCCCATTGGTTCAGGAAGAAAATTAAATTTCTGAGTGCTTTGTCCAAACCCACGTCCAGTTATTTGACCAGAGCCAATAGCAATAAGTGATTGTTTAATTTGATACCCAGAGGCAAGTGGATCTTTTCCCGGATGCAAAAAGGTGTCCACTCGGTCTTGTATGTAGGGAACAAAAAGTACGACCAGTAGTGCACACACACCACCAATCAAAGAAAGCGAAATAATATGTTTCCAACGTGCTCCCGCAAATATCAACATGCACATTCCCGTAGCGCCAATAATGGTGATTGAACCGTAGTCGGGCTGTAACCAGAGGACAAACCCAACAGGCACAAGAAGAAGGAGCAGTGCAAGCGGGCCATAGGTAAATGTGTGTATGCGTTTTCGAACGCCGGTACACCAGGCGGCAAAATAAAGTATGAACGCAAATTTCAAAAACTCGGCCGGTTGAAGTGATACGGAGCCAATCTCAATCCAGCGGCGCGCGCCTCCGTGTTCGGGTCCAAAGCCCGGTATGAGTACTAATAGTGTTGCGGCAAGTCCTGCCAACAAAATATAAAATGAGTAGGTGTGCCAAAAAGTAACAGGAAATCGGAACACAAGAAGTGCAAGGGCAAGACCAATTCCTAGAGACAGAAGTTGGTTAATAATCTGTCCAGAAACATTAAGATTCTCTGCTCGAGCAAGAAGTCCAATTGATGCAGAAATAAAAATAAACATTCCCGCAACAACAAGAATGCTTGTGATAAAAAGAAAAGGTTTGTCAATACCGCGCTGCATGTGGTTCAGTATAGCATTCAGTACTCTTACCCCAAGAGTGCTATGAGGACACCAACCGTTGCACAAATGACAGAGAGTACCCAATAGCGCATGACAACTTTGGACGCAGGCCATCCAATGGCTTGAAAGTGGTGATGGAGTGGCGCGACAAGAAATATTTTTTTACCTCGGAACCGTTTTGACAACAGTTGCATACTTGATGATAAAGAGGTGACTACAAGAAGAAACGCAATGATAGGCAGTATGAGCACCTGCTGTGTAAGAAATGCAATAACCGAAAGTGTCATAGTGAGCGCCATAATTCCTGTTTCTGTCATAAAGAAACGCGCGGGTGGAATATTGAACCATAAAAAAGCGAGCAAGGCTCCCACAATTACAAAACACAGAGCTGCGAGGTCAATTTGATTTTGTGCGAATGCAATAACGCCGTATGCGGAAAATATTGATGCAAAGATGCCACCAGAAAGGCCATCAAGGCCATCAATAATACCCCCAGAGTAGGTGCCGAGCATGACAAGAATAAAGAATGGAATGAAGAGCCAGCCGATATCAAATGTTCCAAAGAATGGCACAATGACGCTTGATACGTCCAATTTCTCATAAAACCACCAGGCACCAATTATTCCCACAAGCGTGACGAGACCGACACGCTTGGTGAGTGACAATCCACCTCCAACATAATCAAGTGAGCCTTTGATGCTGAGGTAGTCATCAAACAGACCGACGAGCGCCCCAACGATGAGGGTAAACAACGGGAGCCATGTCTGGTTTCTACTGAGAAATGATATTGTTTGAAACATTCCGTCAGCAAATGAAGATATAATCACAAAAAATACTGTTGTAAGAAGGACACTCGCCCAGATAACAATTCCCCCCATGCGTGGCGTTTTTCGTTCCTCATCATTATGAAGTTTTTGTGAAATCGGCGCCTCTCCCCCATCACTCGCTTTTACCACGCTTGTTTTTTTCCAGCACTGATATTTGTAGAGATAGTGCGTAACAATTGGCGTTATAAGAATACCAATAGTAAATGATACTGTTGTTGGAAAAATTACTTTAATAGTGTCAATGATATCCATAGAATATATAGTGTATCAAATACTCATTTTTTAATCTCGTAGTGCATAGTGTGCATTGGTGGCACCAACAAGCTTTTGCATATCAGTAAAACGTCCATCTTTACTTGACCCAAGCACGACAATAATCACCGGGTGGCCGATGCCAACATCAAATGAGAGCACGAGATTTCCACCAGCGGCATCTGTGAATCCTGTTTTTGAACCAATGGCGTTTGGAATGCTATCAATCATCGTGTTGGTGTTTGAAACACGGTGTATGCGGTCTAAAGAGGAGATACTTCCCTGCCCTATTCGTGTGGCGTCAAGAATATCGGGAATAGTGGTAAGTGCGTGTGCAAATAAAAATGTAACATCGCGTGCGGAGCCAAAATTTGCTGCTTTCCACGTACCTTTTTCATCAAGTCCCGTCGCATTTGTAAATGAAAATGAAGAGAGACCTAAGCTTTGAGAATATTCGTTGAGTTTTGTAACGAACGTGGTTGCCCCCCGTTCATCATAGGTGTGTGCAACCGCACTAGCCCCATCATTTGAAGAAACGGTGAGGGTGTACCGCAGGAGGTCGCGTAATAGCCAACGCTCCCCCACAAAAAGATCTGAATCGCCAACTTCTGAAAGTGCTTCAGGAGAAATAGTAATGATAGTTCCAGAAGGAAATACTGATTGTGCGACAACAACAGATAAGAGTTTTGTAATAGAAGCAAGAGGAAGTGCTTCATACGCGTTTTTCTCAAAGAGTGCCGAGTCCGTTTGTGCGTCATACACATATGCTGAACGAGCCTCAATGTTGATTGAATCAAAAACTGAGGCCACTGGCACTTTGGGAAGCGTTGGTGTGGGTGTGTCTTGCTGTACATTTTTTGGAAGCACAATGGTGCCGAGCAGTATGACAAAACAAGCAATAACAAGTCCCCCCACAAGAAGTGGGGTTACGCGCAAAAACGAATCATAGTTTGAAGTGTCATTACTCATGTGTTTCGTCGCTATCTGGCGATGCACTAAAGTTCTCTAGTTCTTCTTTGGTGTGTGTATATTCGGGTAACTCGGACACATTGGTAACACCGAGATATGAGAGCAGTTCAAATGTCGGTTTGTAGAGGTAGCTTCGTTGGTCGTTTGGATTTTCCTCGCGTTCAATAAGACCGCGTATGGCAAGTTGTCGGACGGTGAATGATGAATTCACGCCACGAATATGGTCAATGCGAGCACGAGTAATTGGGCCGTAGTACAAGACAATAGAGAGTGTTTCAAGGCCAGCTTTTCCAAGGTCACGTTCCAGCTCATCTTTAATGAGTTTCTCAATACGAGGTGCCATTTCAGGCGCTGTGGCCAACATGTATGCGCCATTATTTTCCATGAGACGAATGCCGCGGTTTTCTCGTGCGAGGTGTTCCTTGAGTTCCTGTCCAGCCGTTTGTACGTTATTTTCAGAAATATTCAAAAGGTGTGCAATTTCAGAAAAAGAAAGCGGTTCGCCTTTGAAAAAAAGAATAGCTTCAAGTTGTGTAGCGTGTGTGTTCATGGGCGGGCGTATGAAGGTGTGGTAACGGTTTCGGTTTCCATTTCAATATCGGAAAATGTTTGATGTTGGCGAACAGCAAGTATTCCTTGCTTGACCAACTCCAGCATGGCAAGAAAACTGACGATAGTATTCACGCGCACTTCCCTTTCCGTGGCGTCACTTTGTGCGTGTGTTTTTGCGATATCACTAAAACGAAGTTTGAGTGCGTGTCCGATACGCTCCGACAAATTCTTCATCATATCTTCCAAGCTCATAATTTTTTCAACAATAACTTTTTTTAGAACCTCTTTCTTTGGGAGTCGTGCAATCACGCCGTGGAGGGCATCAATGAGTGCATTTGTAGTGATTGACTCATGTGGTGCAAACACAGCTTCACGATAGAGCGATGTGTGCGCTCGAGGAAAGAGTATGTGTGTGCCAAAACGAAGACCAATTTCTTTTGAGAGTTGTTGCACACGCTGATACACACGAAGTCGTTCCTCCAAATCTTTGATGTCTGCTTCTTCTTCTTGTGTGAGCGTAAATTCAGGCAACAACGATTTTGATTTTATAAGAACAAGCGTGGATGCGATAAGTACAAATTGCGCCGCTTCCTTGAGGGGAAAGTGTTCCAACTGCTTCACGAACGCCATATATTCGTCAGCAACATCAGCGAGTGATATGTCGCTAATAAATACTTTTCTTTTTTCGATGAGCGAGAGGAGAAGTTCTAGTGGTCCTTCAAACACCGGTGTTTTAATATGAAACTCACTCATGACGTGCGTGTTCTTTTTGCTATTCTTTCTTCTTTAAAATGGACAATCCAAGGTCTCGCAATACAATCGGGTCAATTGGTCCTGGTGCGTGCATCACCGCTGTCTTTCCTTTTCCTGTCATAGGAAATGCCTGTACTTCACGCAGGTATGCTTCACCAGTCAAAATCATTGCACCTCGCTCAATTCCCAATCCAATACCTCCATGTGGTGGCGCACCGTGTGCAAATGCTTCAAGCATATGACCAACGCTGTCTTTTATTTCCGTATCCGAATACCCCATAATTTTGTAGGTTGCTTCAAGAATTTCTGGACGATGTGCACGAATACTTCCTCCTCCTGTTTCAAATCCGTTACAGACGAGATCGTACTGCTGTGTGATTATTTCGTCAACGTGCTCGCCTTTCATATGCCACTCCAAATGCTCTTCCTTTGGCATTGAAAATGGGTTGTGAGAGAACGTCCATTTGCCGTCATCTGTTTTTTCAAAGAATGGAAAATCAGTTACCCATGCGTACGCAAGAATTCCCTTCTCTGTATCTTCTGGTGTGCGCATATCAAATTTGTCGGCGCCGTATGTTTTTATAGCTTCCGCATACGTCATTCGTGGAAATGGTTTTTGTTTGATTGTTTTACCCAAACCTTCCATCACAAAAATAATCATGCCTTCAATAGTGTCCATAACTTCGTCACGTGTGACAAAGGCCATTTCAAGGTCCAATTGTGTGTGTTCATATCCACGGTCGGCACGAAGGTCTTCATCACGCACACATCGAGCAAGTTGAAAATATTTTTCAAAGCCAGACGTCATCAAGAGTTGTTTGTATTGCTGAGGTGATTGTGGCAGTGCATAAAATTGTCCAGGTGCGTGTCGTGATGGCACAAGGAAGTCGCGAGAACCTTCCGGTGTTGATTGTGTGAGGAGTGGAGTTTCAATTTCAACAAATCCTTTTGAAAAAAGATATTCACGACACTTCTGTACAAACTCGCTTCGAATACGAATATTTTTCTGCATTCGTGCGCTTCGCAGGTCTACGTATCGGTACTGTAGGCGTGCCTCTTCATTAAGACCCATCGTGTCTTGAGTAATATCAAATGGAGGAGTTGTTGCTTCGGCAAGCACCGTTATTTCTTCAGCCACACATTCAAGCATGCCGTTTAATTCATCTGCATTAATCAAATTATCAGGACGCTTTTTGATGAGTCCAGTGATGGTAATAACCCACTCAGAGCGCAGGTTGTTTGCTACGGCAAGCGCCTCGGCATTTTTAGGTGTTACGACAACCTGCACTTTTCCTGTTTCGTCGCGAACATCAATAAAAATAAGCTTTCCGTGGTCACGCCGTACAGATACCCACCCAGCGATGGTAACGCTAGTGTCAATGTGTTTTTCAAGGTCTTTTATATAAATACGGTTTTTCATCACGTTAGAAATCAGAAACGTTCGTTTCCAATGCTATTTAATAAAACACACCCCATTACCAATGTTTGCTCCCGCGGTCTGATAATGCGTCACGCCTACTGTGTTATTTCTAACGTGATTCATATACATAGTATATAGGTTTTTTCCCCTCTTCCCAAATGTGCACAAGCCGTATGTTAAAGATAAAGGGCGCCCTTGTGGGGCGCCCGGTGGTGGTTGAGAGAAGGATGCTCGGGTCTACGCGGCCCGAAGCCGGAGGATCACCCGCCGATGCATGGGCCAGCCGTTCTTGAGGTTGAACATGCGGCTCAAGCGCTTGCAGTGACGGTTGCGACCCTGCCGGGGCTTACTCATACCGTGCTCCTTTCGTCGCGCTGGATTGCGCGTCCACATATGAGTGTACGAAATGGTAACCAAAAATGCAACTCCAAAAACAAAAGAGCCGCCCGAAGAGCAGCGGCTCCTAGGGCGGAAAGCGAGCGACGAGAACATCAGTCCGTGGCGTCGTCTTGGGCGCACTGGTTGGAACAGTAGACTGCAATGTGGTTTGGGGGGAGGGGCTTCTCGCACGTTCCCAGCCAACAACGTTGCCCCCTTGGATGAGATGCTGGCGTGAACCATCCCCGCTGTTCGCACTCCTTGCACCCACGTCCACGACAACCACCGCACTGCACGGAATCACTTGGGTAACTCTTGTCCTTCGGAATGCTGTTCATCGCCAGTCTCCTCAATTGATTGTGTGTCGGTTGAACCTTTCTATCTGTATTATAAATGAAGAATACGGTATGTCAATATCTTTTTTTTGCACACTTCATACAATCCCCACTTTCTCGCGAACTTTTTTCATCAATTCCTGTGCGTGTGGACGGATTTTGTCTCTACCCTCGGCAATGACACGGTCAACCATTTTTGTATCGCCGGCAATCTTCGCGCGTTTTTCTCGGAGAGGCGCACAAAACGCATCTATTTCTTCAATGAGCATTTTCTTTGATTCTGAATACGCGAGCCCACCTTTTTCGTAGCCAGCGCGAATCTCTGCGAGTTTATCTCCTGCGAATAGTTTGTGGAATTGGAATACAAAATCTTTTTCAGGATCTTTGGGGTCAGCAACTCCAGCAGAATCGGTTGGAATACTCATCACCGCCTTCGTAATTTCATCACGTGTCGCAAACAATGGAATGGTATTGTTGTAACTCTTGCTCATTTTTTGTCCGTCGGTGCCGAGAATAATCGCAACATCTTTCAAAATGAGAGGTTCAGGAACCGTGAAGGTATCGCCAAACGCAAGATTAAATTTTTGTGCAATGTCTCGAGCATACTCCACATGCTGTTTCTGGTCTGCACCAACGGGCACCACATCCGCATTCGGAAGCAAAATATCCGCCGCCATCAACACGGGATAATCAAAAAGTCCCACGGTTGCCTCCTTTCCTTTTGCAATGGCATCTTTATATGCGTGAGCTCGTTGCAAGTATGGAACGGTGACGAGTGTGTTAAAAATCCATGCAAGTTCTGTCACTTCTGGAATATCTGACTGCAAAAAGAGTGTTGTTGTATCTGGGTCAATGCCGATTGCCAAATAATCAATAATCACGTCGCGTGTGTCTTGTGCAAGCGTCTTCGCGTTTTGTACACCAATGAGCGCGTGGTAGTTGGCAACAAAAATATAATTCTCGTGTGTTTCCTGCAGTTCAACAAACTGCTTCATTGCACCAAAATAATTTCCGATGTGTGGTCGGCCTGTTGGCTTCACGCCTGAAAGTGCGATTTTTTTACCGGTGCTTTTCATTACCCCTATACTTTAACAGAAAACGCAGGTTAAAAAAACTGCCCAGCGCATGCCGGGCAATTCACAAATTTCAAAGGAACAGTTCTTCTTACGACCGTTTGAGCGGTGCGCATTAACGGCGGCGGGCAGGGTCGCACCACCATCCGTTGAAATCCCACTTTGTACCATCTCCTTCAGACGGACGTTCCTCAGGAGGAAGCTTCTGAATGAAGGCTTCGGTATAGTCACAAACACGTCCCGGAAATCCCCACTCCCGCAGTTTTTTCTCAATCTTCAAGGTTTTCGTCTGCCCTGTTTTGTAGACGTTTGAATCGCGGTCGAAGGCAGTTGCCAGATCTTTGCCGGAACGCATGATGCTCCCGAACAACGGGACATTGAATACGCCGATGAGCGAGAAGACATTCGTAAACCCCATCGAAATGAGGGTGAGCGCGTCAAAGGCTCCTTCGGTCATAATTACTTCAGAGGAGTTCGGGTCAGCAAGAGCAACCATGTTGAAGCCACCCTGCGTGAGGTGCGTGGAAAGCTTCACATGAGGAAGACCTCTCGGCGATATGCTACGTGCGTAGAAGTTCGAGAGACGACCTTCAAACGTCAGAGGAAACGTAACACGGTCAAAGAGAAGACAGTACGGCAATGCGGGCTTTTTCTTCACGGTCCGCGTCAGTTCCTCAATGTGCATGCCGTGCCGTTTCAAGAGCCGTGGGACGACGCTGTCAGGCTTGACCTCTGAAGAGAAGCGGATGATACCACTTGTCGCAAGCTCCTCAAGCGAGCATTTCGCATCGAGTAAGTCGTTGAGTAACGCCGATGTACCGAAACCGGCGCCATAGGTGAACGCAAGATCAGGGTCGATTCTGCGCTTGTATGCGACGTACCGTTCCGCAGAGCTTCCGTGAAAAGCGCTCGCAAGACTTTCTTGCAGAGTGGTGAACAGGTGATGGTAACGCTCGGGAATCAAGATATCGAGACTGGTCTCCTTTTCCCCCGTCTGCATCGGCATATGGTGCCGACGGAATGTGCTGGGTGATATCTCGAAGTGATCGGGTAGTGAGCTGACAGCGATGATACCGCGCGCTTCGCAGCCGAAGCAAAAGAATCGCGGGGTTCCGTCAAGGTAGATGTGCATGGATGGACCAGAATCATCATGACCTGGCATCATGCACGAAACCTTGCCTCCGTATTCGGCGGAGAAATTCCGAGTTCCGATATCATCTCGCTCGACCGCAGCAACCAACCGATCAAAGTGCATCTCGTAACTGCCGTTCGCCGTCTTGAAGATGATGCCGTGAACGTCGACGGCCGTCTTCCCGTTTTTGTGCTTCTCAATGATGTCCGTCACGGATGCGTATCCAGTGCGTCCGTCGAAGAGTTCTGCCTGTAGAGTTGCGGACGTGCCATTCTTGTTCTGTTTACCTTTGTGTCCGCCCTCAATGAGACCCAGAAGGTGTCCTAGGATTGCGTTATTGGCCAGACGTATTGTCGAGCGGTCACGCGCGTTATCCCAAGGCTGGGCAGTGCTGGTCGTGAAGACTTCTTTGAGCAGTGCAGTATCCGGAGCAACGGTATGCACGATTGGCAGTGTGCCCGGCAGAAAGTACACAACATCGGCGGTAAGCCGATGTCCGTACTGGGCCCATACCTCGTCGTCATACCGAATGCCATGTTGCAGACTGTGGTCAAGAATTGCCAGCGCGAGATACCGCTCAACTTGAAAGCGATGCTTTGGAAACGGTTCGCGCGCGATATCACTTGGTTTGATGATTTCTCCTCGAACCAGTGCGTCTCCGACAGCAAACTTCCAGTCGAGAATTGCAATTTCAAGAACGCCGGGAAATTGTCGTTGGAACCTACCAACGAGTTCACCCGCAGAACGATTTCGGAGAACCTTGAGGGACTCGAGAATGAGACCCTGTTTTCTTGTCAGTCGTTCCCCTTCAATTCTGCGGAGTTCAACCGCGTCAACTCTTCCTCCGGGAAAACCGTGCGTAGAGAGCACGGTATTTATCTCGGAGAAGAGAACCCGACGATAATTCTCTTTCCAGTAGTACAGCGTACTCGCCCAACTCATGAGCGTCAGGAACGTCATCTCGGGATTAGCGGCTGGATGCAGATCGAGTCGCGAGACATAGTGACCGAAAATCGGTTCCATGATTACGCGAAGTCTTGGAACGAGCACGCGCCACTGTGCGCGGTTATCTTCATTGACTGCCAAGCGGTGTTCCTTCCAGAACGTCATCGCTCTTTTCAGAGCTGTTCGTGCAAGAACGGATTTACCGCTTTCCAAGCGTCCGACAGCGTCGTAGGTAGCAGGAACATCAGCGCCGAAACCGAACGTCATTTGTCCAATCTCGGTTTCCTTCGGAGAGAACGACAACAAGCTTTGGCGCATTTCCTCGCGCAGGACACGATGATTTCGTTCCCTGAATAAGCGGCTCGAAAATAGTCGTGGAAGCGCAGCGTGACCAATAATCCCGTGCATAAGCGTGAGATCTTGTTCAGTGGCGGGTTTTGTCTTGCCCAGTGCGATACTCAGACGTGCGTGGAGCTTGTTCCAGGGATTTTTCCCTGCAAAATCGGTGAGTGCTACTTTTTTTGAACCACCGACTTGGTCTAGGTAAATCGCCTGAAGATATGCGAGCGTCCCCGGTACATCATTGGCTACGCCAGTCGTGATAACGGCCTCGACGACGATGTCAAGGTATCCTTTGATCCACGCCTCTCGTGCCCACACCCAGAATGATGGTGAGGAGCTCTGAAGGGCGCGGATGTCCTCACTGTGTACAGTGAGTGCATCAGCGTTATTGAGCATCTCCCATCTCCTTGGTTGTGGTGCGATACGGGTTGTATTCGTGTTGTGAGGTGCATCTGTTTCAGAGTATACGCCCTTTATGCATAAGGAATTATTGACTAGATTGTAACCAGATTGTGAAATAATTATTTCCGAAATACAAAAACGCACCCCCTTACAAGCGGGTGCGGTCACTTCCATACAGCACCCCTGACGGGAATGTCAGGCATGCCGTTATAGCAGAACATAGTAACCCCAAAGGAGATGCGCCTTGTCCGTCCGCGTGGTGGTAGGATGTCTACCGTGCCGTTGCGGACGCTCCAGCTGTTCTGCGCCTCCTGCGTCTCATGCGCAAAGGTCTGGAGCATGCGTCGTTGGATGCGTACGCCGGACCCAGTCGGGAACGCGGACGCCCCGATTCCCACCATCTGGTGTAGCGTCTCAATGAGTTGCACGGGCACAATCCAGAGATGACGAGTTCTCTCGATAAGAAACCTCCGTCCAAAGCCTCTGAGGATTGCGTTGCGTACCATGCACCGACGTCGGTCGCCGTTCTCCACCTTGCGTGGTTCGTACGATGTGTAGCCGAACAGAAAGTACAGGAAACCATCGTACGGATACCGATCGGCGAGAACGTGATGACGGGCGAGTTGTTCGTCCTCGATGCGGAAGGCGTGGTTGGAACTACCGCCTTTGACCTCAAGGCCAAACGTTGCCCCCTTGGGAAGCCAGAGGATGAGGTCACCTTCATCGTAGCTCGGTGCATGTTCTGCACCCGTCAACTTCTGTGTGAGCTGTTCGTAGAACAGACTGACGACGTGGGGAGTATTGGACTCCCGCGTCGCTTGCCACTGGGCGCGCGCAGCGCTTGAGTCCATATACCCTCCCTTCTCATGTAGGGTTCGTCTGGGGCTATTGTGCTCCAGATGTTTTGATTTTACAACAAAAAACCAAACATCCTTATGTTCTGCGCATTGCAATAATAGTTTCAAGTGTGACGCGCTCCTGCTTCATGGTGTCGCGGTCGCGAACGGTCATAGTGCCGTCTTCAAGCGTCTGGTGGTCAATAGTAATACAGAGCAGTGTTCCGATTTCATCTTGTCGTCGGTAGCGCTTCCCTATTGAACCAGATTCGTCATAGAGCACTCGGTGGTTTTTAGAGAGTTCTTTGTATACTTCTTGCGCTTTCTCAGAGAGACCATCTTTCTTCATGAGGGGTAGTACGGCCATGTGGTAGGGCGCAATTGAGGCCGAAAGGCCCAAAACGACCCGAACCTCACCTTCCACGGTTTCCTCTCTGTAGGCGTCGCATAAGACGGCTAGGACGGTCCTATCCACCCCAAGAGACGGCTCAATAACGTGTGGAATAAAGCGCTTTTTAAGGTCTTCATCAAAATAGGTGAGGTCAACGCTTGAGTGCTCGGCGTGAGCTCCGAGGTCATAGTCGGTGCGGTATGCAAGTCCATAGAGTTCCTTCTGACCAAACGGATAATCAAATTCAAAATCAATTGTTCGCTTTGAATAAAATGCTAGGTCTTCTTTTGCAATCTCATGTTCATGCACATGTTCATTTTTCAAACCAATTTCTGCAGTCCACATGAGCATTTGTTTTCTCCATTCCTCAAACGCACCTTCCCAGTTTTCAGGCGCAACAAAATATTCAACTTCCATTTGTTCAAATTCTCGCGAACGAAAAAGAAAATCACGCGGAGCAATCTCGTTTCTAAATGCTTTTCCAATTTGTCCGATACCAAACGGCAACTTCGGATGGAGTGAGTCCAGCACATTCTTGAAGTTCACAAAAATTCCTCCTGCAGTTTCGGGACGTAAGTACGTCAGTGAGTTTTCATCTTCTTGTGTTCCCGCATGCGTTGTGAACATCATATTGAATTGTTTTTCTTCACCAAGTGTTCCACCACAGTCAGGGCATTTCTTTGGGTCTTTAAGCTGGTCTGCGCGAAAACGTCGTTTACACTTTGTGCATTCAATAAGTGGGTCAGAGAATCCAGACACGTGACCTGAGGCCACCCACACTTTCGGATTCATCAAAATAGCAGCATCTACACCGTACATATCGTTTCGGTCGTGAATAAATCGTTTCCACCAGAGTGCTTTGATGTTGTTTTTGAGTTCCACACCCAACGGTCCGTAGTCAAATGTCCCCGCGAGACCGCCGTAGATTTCAGAACCCTGAAATATAAAACCACGTCGTTTACAGAGTGATACAATTTTTTCCATCCCGATAGTGGCTTCATCTACCACGTTGTTTTTTTTATTGGACATACTGTGTGTCTAAAGCAGTTTAAATATTTTTTATATCGCCACCTGATCACTATCGGGATCCATCACCTTAGTTGTGTACAAAAATAATAGCACATCAAATAAAAAACTCGCCATAAGAAAAGGCCCGTACATTTCGCACGGACCCGAAGGTGCTCCTGGAAGAGGAGCGAAAAGAAAACGAAAAGAGCGGGACAAAGGTCGAAGATCGCGAAGTGCCTGCCATTGCACCCGTCTGCTGTCCTAGCAGGTTCGGGCAGGATGAACCTAGGGTAGTTGAGAGGGATTGTCCAAGTTCCTCGTCAACTGGGAGGGTCCCCAAGAGTTCTTCCACACGTACTCTGTGTTCCACCAGCACGCCCATGCATGCGCAGGACACTCCGCGACCTTCAGCTACTACTATACATGAAAATAAAAATAACGCAAGTGATTCTGCGGAATCATGTCACGTACGTGATTCTGCGGAATCATGTCGCGTACCGTCAATTAAAACGCGACTTAAAACGTGACTTGTTACGTGACCTAGAGCGCGACAAAATTTTACATAAAGAAGGTCTATCGGATACCAGTGTCACAGGATACGGTCACGTTTGTGTAGGCGTTTGCTGATACAACAAAAGGTTCTGTGTGGCATGGAAACATCAAACCAGAATCTGCTCCAGTACTAATGGTGTACGTACCTGGTGAGATAGCAATGCTGAACTTCCCTTCTTTGTCTGAACTAAAATTTCGTAGAGGACTAAGACGCTCACTGTTTGGCATATCAATAGTAAGTGATGTCTGAAGTGGCTTATCAGGACACGGAACACCCACCTGCATGACGGGACACTGTGGACCAGATAACACAATACCTCGTACTCCACTCCCTTGACTTATTGGCACAGGACTTGGAGTAGGTTCTGGACACGGAGCAAATTCACAATTAGGGCCTACGCGACCAACACCTGAACCATCAGGACAAATTTTTGCATCTGCAGTACACGCAATACCTCCATCGTCTATTGGTGGTTGTATCTTCGTGTAGGCAGCAAGACCAATTCCTGCTACGGCAAGAAGTACAATGATAAGAATAGATTTATGTAGTGGTGTCATGCGATTTAGCGAAATCGTGCCACGTACCGTCGATTGTTACGTGGCGAAATTCTAAAATTAGCCGGTAATGAACTCTATGTGACTAAGTATAGCACGTGGTTTTTCAAAATCATGTCGCGCAACTGTCGACTAAGGCGCGACAACCGCGAAATCGTGCCACGTAGTTGATTCTGCAGAATCATGTCGCGTACTGTCAATTAAAACGCGACTTAAAACGTGGCTAGTGTGTTTACTTGGATTTTATCTTGCAATGATACTTTAGACGCCTTATGGAAAAGGATTTTGATACGTGGAATGAGGTTAAAAAACAAACTAATGAACGAACCCAGGTTCCGTTCTTTCATGAACGTGAGGTGTGGTGGTGTTCGTTTGGTGTAAATATTGGCACAGAACAAGACGGCGCAAAACATACTTTTCGTCGTCCAGTTGTGGTTCTAAAAAGATTAAGCAGGTATTCTTGTCTCGTAACACCGCTAACAACTTCAGAGAAAAAACATCATTTTCGTATGTATGTGGGAGAACTGCAAAATAGGAGTTCACACGCTATTCTTTCTCAGATACGAGTAGTAGATATACGGCGTTTTGCGCAAAAAATCGGGTACCTTGATGAAAATATCTTTTACCAGTTACGAAAAACCATCAAAGATATACTTTAATGGTTTTTCCTTTTACTCTCCGCTTTCGCGGAGACGGAGGCCGAAGCCAACTGTTTTTGCCCCACCATGGGGGCGAGGCCGAAGCCGATAATTTTATTGTAACCCTCTTTCGAGGGAGAGTTCTTTCGAACCCCATTGTAACCCCTTACGGGGAGGACTGAAGCCGTAGTATTTTTTCTCACATTTTCCCCCTTGCGGGGGCGAGGCCGAAGCCAACTGTATGTCTAGTATAGTCCGAGGGTATTCCCTGTCAAGACACTTTTCTACGAGATTTTAGAAATATTTTAAAAATTGAAAAGGGACGCCCCACACCGAAGTGTTTGGCGCCCCTTGGGTCCTACTGTTCGACCGTCACCAGCGGCGGTTGTCTTCGCTGGCCCACATGAGGCCACCGAAGATGGTGCAAATGAGCATGATGACTCCCCCGAAGATGACGAGACGCTGGCTTGGGAAGATGGCGATATGGGACGGGGATGTCACCGACACCGACTGTCCCTCATCCAGCAGCGTCTCACGCAACTTCATGAGGACGTTGCTCTGCTCGAGCTGGGAGGCGTTCGGGTCGACACGCTTGAGCTCGGCGAGAGACGCTTTCAGGTTTTCGTACCAGAACCCCACGTCCTGGTCCGGCGTACGCCAGAGCACCGACGAGTAGCCGGTCGTCATCTCCTCGGCCTCGATGTACTGCAGGGCCTTCTCGAGATTCTTCTCCGCGAGGCCGATCGTGTTGCTGTCGGCCGCGCGCTTGAGGTAGCCCTCGCAGTTGCGATCGAACATGATGTTGGCCACCAGACCGAAGATGGCGACGGCGATCAGGCAGAGACCACAGAGAATCGTGAAGAAACGAGCGAACATGTTGTTCAGTCCTTTCTCGGGATTATCCCGAAGTTACAGCGGTTGAACTGTGAATCTAATGTCCATTATAGCAAATATAAAATATTTTGTCAAGGTATCCTCTACTGCTTCGCCCAGACTGTGATTTTGAGTCCGTCTATTTTTTCAACTCCTCTCTAATTTCCATCCATAGTCGGCCGATATGATTTAAACCTTGCCCATCTTCTCCATCGTCCCAAAAACCGTCTCCCGGTGGATAGGTGACGATGTGCTTCACAATGTGTAGTTCACCAGAATCAAGTAGTGCTTGTCGTATTTCTTCGTGTTGCTGTGCTTTCAACTTCATCAGCTTTTTCATAACCTCGAGCTTGTACTCCTCACTCTTGAACTCAGGAATTTGAAGATGTTTATATTTTGTTGACGCTTCCCACGCCTTCACAGGACCGTGAGCCATTCGTATTTCCTCAATAATATGTGGGTCTGTATATCGCATACATTGGTATGCATGTTCAAGTGTCGGATAGACCACGCCATCTATTTCAAGGGCATGAGCGGTATATGGAGAAAAGTATATGTAAAATTTTTCTAGAGGGTACATGTATGTGTTTTACTTACTACCCAAAATTTCTTCACTGGCGTTCAGAGCCGAAGGAAGTTCGGTGATGTTATCGTCTGGGGCAAAGTGGCCCATGTTGTGCTCAATGATGATATCTGCATTCAGTTCTTTTTTGAAAAGTTCTTGTTGGTCAAGTGGAACAAATGGGTCGTTATCTGAAAAAATCGCCACACTCTTCCCTACCACTGAACGTATTTTTGCAAAATCAATCGGCGTTTCCATCCATGGTTTTGCAATGGCGACGGATTCCTCACCTTCTTCGCGAATAGTTTCCTCATCAAGCGCCATCCATGGAGCAATCAGCACAATGCCGGCAATGCGTGTACCTGCAGGAAGTGTCGCAATATACCGAAGAACTGCCTGACACCCCACACTGTGTCCTATGTACAGCGAGTCTTCGTTCGGTGTGCTTATCTCGGCAATTGTGGCAACCCACGGTTCAATTTTTGGAGTAGATGGCTCAGGCATTGCGGGCACTACGACAGCCACACCTTTTGCTTCAAGGTTTGTTTTGAGCCACTGCAACAATGGCTCATCTGGATTCCCATCCCACCCATGAATGATATATGCGGATTTCATTAGGTTATTTTATCATTATTTTATACTAAAGTTGCTATAAAGGAGTCTGTGATTCACATTTAGAAACACTTGACAGCGATATAGCAATTTTGCTATATTTACACCAGCTGGTTTTATGAACCTAATAGTACACATACGACATGGGACAACTAATGCGTATACTCTTTCTTGAACCAGCCAAGAAATACCTCAGCGAAATATCTAGCGTGGATCGCGGGGCAATAGCAAAAGACATCAAGTGTCTTACTACAAACACCATTACAAGTGTTTACACAAAACAGTTACAGGGACCGATACGAGAGTTGATCGTGGGACATCATCGCATCACCTATTTTAAACTAAATGGAACCCTCTATGTTGTTCAAGGATTTCGAAAAAAAAGCACAAAAACACCAAAACGGGAAATTGAATACACGGAACAGGTATATAAGCTATTAAAATCGTCGTAACCATATCAACATGTCAGCAAACAAAATTCCTAAAAAGAAATCCGACCTCAAATGGTATACCTTTGACGAAGTTTTTAAAAAACGTGGCAAAGAGTTTGAGCGCGGGTACAGGGCAGAGTCTGCTCGCATAATGCTTGCTGAGACAATCCGAAAGATACGAATCTCAAAAAACCTCACTCAAGCGGACGTCGCGAAGAGAATCAATATGCCCCAGTCGGTTATTGCGCGTCTAGAGGGTGGAAAGCATAGCGTATCAGTGGTCACGTTAGATAAAGTTGCTCATGCACTTGGTAGACGGGTTCAGTTGGTTTAATGATTGGGCAATGGACAAAAAACACACCCGCGCAATAGGCGATTTAGCGAAATCGTGCCACGTACCTGATTCTGCGGAATCATGTCACGTTGACGTCAATTAAAACGTGACTGGTTACGTGGCGATTTTTGTTAGCTTCTAAGTTTTTTAATCCACGTGAATGTGGAGTTTCTTTTCTTGCATTTTTGATGCTTCAGCTAATGCCTCGGAGATTTCTTTTAAGTGTAGACGTATCATTTCATTTGGAATATGCATTGTATTGTACCCACTTTTGTGCGAATAATATCCCCTACCAAGATCAGCTAAAATTTGGTGAGGGTTTGTAAGATGTTGGATTCCATCAACTTCCACGTTTATTTTTGCCTTGGGGATTGCGAGATCGATGTGTTTGTAACCGTCATGGAGTTCAACCAAGACACGAACACCTTGTTTCTCAAGTGCGTCTTTCAAGTCTCCGGCCTCTTTTGTTGGAGCTCGGTACTTTTTTATTATTTTCAGTGTTTTCTCTGCAGTTTCTTGCATAAATTATTTTTTGTTTTGAAATCGAGCAAGTATTGTCATTCTGTGTTCAAAATGTGGCATTTCTAAGTCAATGGTCTTTCTGCCCTTTTTAAGTAACTGTCGTAGATATAAAGATACAGAAAAAATATGTAATTTTTTGAATTGAGATTTTATTGGTAAATGGAGAGATTTTATTGGTAGAACAGATAAAGGATTCAAATCTTTTTTATCGGAAGAAATTGGCATCCAATAAATAAGTAACGGTTCCACTTTGAACTTTTGATATTCCAATAGTTTACGCATGGAGAGCAAAACCTTGGTTACACCATTCGGTTGCTCGTGATTTTTTGAAAAGTTACTACTTAGTTCACGTTTCCAGTGGTATTCCACGATTTTCTTCACTATCTTACTATCTGCATTAGAATTTAATCTTTGTCCACCGATTGCGGTTGCTGCCCAATTTTTGATTTCACATTGATACAGTTTCTTATATTTCTTGTCTACAACCCACCTATCTAACCTATTTCCTTTGTTGGTTCCGGGGAGAACTGAATCATCGAGAATTTCTACTCCATTTTTTCTAAAATGTTTGTAGACAGCAGCGTTCATATCTTCTCCGAGAATAGCCATGAGCGCACTGGCATCTCCTTTTTGAGAGTTTTTCTTATCATCAAAAAAATCCAATAATTCTTTGATACTTAGTTTCATAAGAGTATTGTAACTATAAAATCAATTACAGGCTAATTCGTGCGAATTAGCCTGTATGGTTTTGTGTTTCAGAAAAGGTGTCTGACCCCACTTTCCCCACTTGTATAAAAAGCAAGTTACGTATAAAAGAAAAGAGGCTTATTTTATACGAAGCTTGAGTCTTCTCTTATTGAGCGCATCGTGTCCACCCTCGAGCACGTTGATTACATCTTCTCTTCTGTCGGGATTCTCTATGGAACCCGTAACGTAACTAAAGTCGAATTTGTTGCTACTTATCTTGTGGGCAGTGGAGTTAATTATCTGCTCGCTGTCAGAACAAACCACAAGACTTGCATTGTGGCTAACTACTATAATTTGCCTCCCGACCTTTTCTCCTGTGATGAAATTAACAAGATCATTTGCAACACCGCCGACATCCAAATCATCCTCAGGCTGGTCGATTAATATAGGATATCTCTCGTTAGAAAGACTAAAGATTAGTTCAAGAAATGTTATTGCTTTCTGTCCTCCAGTCATATCCTTAAAGTAAACCTCATCCTCTGAAGTTTTAACCGAATTCGGGTAATCAATTACATAACGGTTCTTAAGATATTGCCCGAGTATTGTTCCCAAATCACCTCCGCCCACCTTTGGTTTGAGTTGTCCACTAAGAAGGAGCGCCAGTATCTTCCTCACAGTCGCCTCAGAAGGCTCAGTAGGATTCTCGCCGAAAAGGTCGGAAACCTCTGACTGCGCCCTAGCTTCTGAGTCCCGAGTATTGATGAAGTGCTCAACAAAGTCTTTCGTTTGTTGAATATCATATTTCGTCGCGATTTGTATGTTCAAAAATTTGAATTCTCCTTCAAATTTGATGGAACTATAGATGACTCCCTGTTTTGTTTTAAAATCACTGTAAGCAACAACCAGTGTATCCTTCGCTGCATCTAAAGTGACCTCGGCTTTATTTCTTTGATCAATCAGCTGAGCAATAGTCACCTTTGTTTTTTCGAATTCGAGAACTTCTTTAGTTAGGTCGGTGACAGCCTTATTTTTTTCCACCTTCTCACGAAGCTTTTCGACTGTTGCATTTGAAACTGCCAGTGTCTTAGTAAGCGTATCGGTTTGGGTTTCAATTTCTTTGAGTTCAACATCAATCAAATCAATCAACACGGTACGTCCTTTTTCACGTAATGCTTTTTGTATCGCGTCTCTCCGTGTCGGAGACAAGGCATTCAACTCCTTGTCCGATACAAGAATGCTTACACTGCTTTCACGAAGAGAAGTGAGAATTTGACGATCCTGTGACAGCACTTCTAGTTGCTTGGTTCTTTGATCCAACTCTTTTTGTGCAAGTGAGTACGCGGATAATTCCTTATCGGATAAGTCAACACCTTTGTACTTCTGAAGCTCGGTATTTCTTTTGTCGATATCGTCCTGAACTTCCTTAAGCGATCCCGTACTTTTTAGCTTATCTTGAGCTTCTCTGTGGTCACTATTTGCTGTAAGTAGATCCTGAATTCCACTCTGAATTTTAAGATCGTTTTCCGCGACAAAAGTATCAAACGTATTGACTGCGCGTGCGAAATGGGAATTGTTCTTAAGTAACTTTGTTAGGAATGAATCCCGCTCCCTTGAAAGGTCACCATCATCATAAGCAAGAGCACTCAAATATCCTTGAGGAATATAGAATGCGCTCTTGTGACTCTCTTCATTGCCTGAATTTTCCTGACCGTCAACCCAAATGACTTTGAAATCTTGCAGTGGGTAGGGTTCTTTTTTACCTTTTTCTGTTTCCTTAAATTGTACGGGGTCAATTGACTTAGTCATATTTCGCAACAACGTTGATTTGCCACTTCCTCGAATACCAATTATGGAGTTTAGATCTTTATTAAATAAAACTGTTCTCTCTTCGTTGGTCGAATTTTTGTAAGTGATGCGATCTATCAAGACTCTCGACGGCTTGGAGTCGCCAGGATTTCTTTCCTGTATTTGGAGACGTCCGGGTTCATATAAAGTTTGCATCAATCCCTCGAAGGTCAGATCAGCCTTAATCCAAGAGAAGCAAGTTCCGATTCGCCGCTCCTGTTCTGCAGATGGGTCGTCTGAGAAACGATGTGCATCGCTGCAATGCAATAGACGATCGTTGACACCCTGCTCTTTTAACTTCTGCTTTGAAGAAATCGCCTGCTCTGCAGTCGCTGAGGCACAGAAAACAAAATGGGCACTGTTGATTATGGTTTTCTTTTCTGCAACACCTGCGTCCCAACGAAAATCCTCCCACTCAGATTTACCAATAGCCTTTAGGTACTTTCCCTGTAGATAAGTATTTGTATCTCCTTTTTCACCAAGAATTTTCTCAATACCAGATAATTCAAAATTAATGTTATTGAAACCCAGTTCAAGATCATTCCCAACGAGCTGGCTTTTTTTATCTTCAGGTGTTGACTCCCTTACTGCCTTGCCTAAACCTTCAAGGGTTTGTGCATTTACAACTCCGCCCCAGGTGATGTCTGTGAGGTCGGGGTCCAAGTGTGCCATTCCTCTCAGACCGCTCAGGAATTGTGTTTTGATAACTTCTACCGACAGTGTCTGTTCGTCAGAGAAGATAATGTGATAATTCAACCTCCTCAGCTTTTCGTGTCCTACAAATTCCTTTAGACGAAACTCTATTACAGGCAGTATCAGAACAATATTGCTCAAACGACCTTGGTTCTTGTACGCCAAAACCTTCTCGTACCCTTCGAGAAAAAGATAGTCATTAATGCCAATCACTTTGATTTCGGGTGGTAATGCTTCTAGATCCGTGATGTATTTCTCCCAAATTTCCTCGGTATCTGTACCATATTCCTGAACAAACGATTTAGGCGTGTGGACGTGTATATCCCACTTGTGCCACTGAGAACCTCTAAGATCGTTTGCCATAATATGAAGTTTACATTAGCGAAGAGGTAATGGCATCAGGGGGCACCTTAACCCCTTGGGGGCCTTCGATACTTTTCTAGACTGCTGTCAGTCTAGTGCTCGAACCAAAACGGCTCCCTATTAACACTTGGATTCTGCTCCTTTATCAAAATTTTATCAAGCCCATGAACCACAACACGTTTTTGGAGTTTTTAAAATAGACTTTATCAAAATTTTATTTGTTGTTTTATATGATGTATCTTTAAACGATGAGTAAATATAAAATCAAAGTTTCAGGTATAATCATAGAAAGTCATGACAAACAGAACAAAAATACCACAAATTAAGAAAACCTTGTTTTCTCAGGATATCGTTGAGAATGTTGATCTCGAAAGTCCTTTTTTTAATTCCCACTTGATTACTTATATAGGAAACAAAAGAAGACTACTTCCGTTTTTATATAAACAATTCTTGGAAATTAGAAAAAAACTTGGAAAAGAAAAACTAATTATCCTTGATGGTTTTGCTGGCAGCGGGTCAGTCTCACGTTTGCTCAAGGTATTTGCTAGTGATTTATATACCAATGATTTTGAAGGCTATACGAAGACCATAAATAAAGCTTATCTAGCAAATAAAACTTCTTTGGACTTAGAAAAATTGGAGACCTATATTAAATGGCTCAATTCTGAAAAATTAAACTTTCCAAAAGGATACACCGGCTTTATTGAGAAAAACTATGCGCCCAAAAATGATCATGTGATAAAACACGGAGAGCGTGTGTTCTATACAAATAAAAACGCAAAAATTATTGATAATATGAGAAGACTTATTGACGAAGTCCCCAAAAAATATCAAGTTTTTTGTTTAGCATCTCTTTTAGTTAAAGCTTCTATACACACAAACACCTCAGGTGTTTTTAAAGGATTTCACAAAAAAAACGATATAGGTCACTTTGGTGGGCGGGGAGAAAATGCCCTTGAAAGGATAAAAAAAGAAATTGTATTAGATACTCCAATATTTTCAGATTTTGAAAGTAATGTATATGTATCTAGAGAAGATATAAATAAGTTTGTAAAAAACCCAAATTTGCCGGAGTTTGATTTGGTCTATTATGATCCACCATACAATCAACATCCATATGGTTCAAATTACTTCATGTTGAATATTATTAATGAGGGAAAGGAAGATTGTGAGATACAACCAGGTGTTAGTGGAATAGTAAAAAACTGGCAGAGGTCTGCGTATAATAAGCGTAAAGAAGCAGAACTTGCGATGGAGGAGTTGTTGACAAACACCAGGGCAAAAATTATTGTCATTTCCTACAACAACGAAGGACTAATACCCATTAAGAAATTTAAAGAAATACTTTCTGAGCATGGTTCATGGACACTTGTAGAACAGGATTACAACGCATATCGTGGTTCAAGAAATCTACGCAATAGGAATATTAAAGTACAAGAATTGCTCTGGATTCTCACGAAGGATTAAGTAATACCAAAGTAGTGTTCAATGGCTGTTTGCGCGACCTGTTCCATCGCCCTGATCATTTCCAATTCACTCCAACTTTTGTAACGGAAAAACATTGATACTGGTTCAAATGGTAAAAAGTTCTTCTTAACAAAAAGTTTGTTTAGAGGAAAATAGTCATTCATTGTTATTACTCGATCCAAAATACTTGAACCAGGACTAAAATCGTCCCCACTACCAAAACAAATGAATGGCAATACCGAGTCTTCTTTAAAAAGTGCCCTGATACCGATAAGATTTTTTCCAAGACGTTCTATTGCATTTCCTTTTGCTTGTTTTTTTAAACCTTCTGAGGCGCGTTTATCATTTGTTCCTTGTCTTTTTACCTCAGCCACTAAAATAAGTTTTCGTTTACCACTAGAATCTGTTGCATAAAGAAAACCACCGTCAGGTTTTATGAAACTTGTACCCATAACTGCCGCTACGGCATCTTTATATTGTGGGTAACGATTTCCCATCTCAGTAATTATATCTCCCAGCATTAGTTTTGAAGTGTGCTCAAATTTGAGATTAGGATACTTTCTTTGAAGTCGGCGAGTAAGCATTCTAACCGCGCGATCAATACTACTGTCCATTTTCTTTGACAGACTATTTTTTACCGCGTGTTGGTTTTTATTTTGTCGTAAAAAATCTGAATTTGCCATAACTCTGTTGTATTTTAGCTACACCTTATCATAGTCCCTTCTTCCCCAACTCCTTTTAGGACTTTATCAAAACTTTATCTCTTGTATGAGTACACTCTAGCACCATTTAAACCCTTTTTGAACCACACATAAAACACACCTTGAAAAGTGCATAATTTATTGGGTAATTTTCTATAAAAGGTGCCCGGTCCCATTTCTGCCGTTTTTAAAGATAACCTTTCCTTATTTGTGACTAATACCCACGAAAAGAATTATTGTAGTCAAAGTCCTTCGCGTTCTCTTCTTGTAACTTAGCTTCATCATTTCCATTACAAAAATCATTATATTTGGCAGTCATCGGATCACTACAGTCCACATTCACTCTATACTTATCATTGTTATCACCCCCTAGTAGGCCGCCAAAAAAATCCACAAAATAAAAAGAATGAAGACAGTAGTAAATATCATTCCGATAGTGCCAGTTCCCTTGTTCAGTTTTTGTTTTTCCATAAAAATAACTAGGGTGAGTAATTTTAGAAAAGGAAGTTAAATAGTCTTATAAACCAATTCCGTTTTGGTTGGACTGTGATTGGACTAACAATGGGAACGACGGGCTGTGTATTCTTTTTTATAATAGGAACTTCTTTTGAAACATCCTTTTTTACAACAGGTGGAATAATTACCGTTGGAGCAACACCTGGTGTTGGTGCTTCGTAATCTGGCCATGGTTCTGTTGTGCCTGTGCCACCCTCTCCATAATGACTACGTATTGGCGCTTCTGGTTGAGGAAGTGCTTTTGCGTTATGACAACGGTACTCACCCGTACTTAATCCCCAGTTTGAGCAGTTAGTTCGGCATGTGTGACAGCCAGACGCATCCGTTCTTCCAGGGTGTGCGTATGTCACCCACGGGAAAAGAAAGATCGCAGCAAATAAAAATAGAAGATTCTTTTTCATAACCTCACCATACACCCAAAAACACACCTTGAAAAGTGCATAATTTATTGGATAATTTTTCTACAAAAGGTGTCTGATCCCCATCTCCCTACCCAATAAGGTCGTCTTCAATACTTTTGTGATAATTATAATGACGTATCTTGAGCATCTCCCCCGGGTTCTTCAAGTTCTCTCTTTATCCATTTTTCTCTATACTTGTTTGGAAAAAATGACCTATCTAATTTTCTAGGATTAGCAAATTTTATTTTCAACTCACCACTTACGTGGGCGCGATGTATTGCTTTCGAATATAAAGTAATTATTTCTGTATCACCTTCAACTACCATAGTTAATCTTCCGTTTTTGATTGAACTAATTAGTAGAATACCTTGTAGATCAACAGTATTTTCTCCCTTGCGTATTTGATAGGCTGGTTTAAGACAATCTGGTAATATGTTAGCATTTCTTATCTCTAACACGTACAGATTTCTATTGTTCCCAGGTTGAGGTAATGTTGAAATCCCAAACAATTCCTTTACAATCTTTTGGTTTAATTCTTCTGAAAACCGAAACAAATTATCAATAACCTCATTAAGATAAGAAAAGTCCACAGATAATCTTTTAGCTGTCGAATTATATTTATGTCTATAGAAATCATCTACCTGCCCTAGCCTATGAACAAGTATATGCCTCCTCTCATGATATTCTTCAAGCCTCGTAATACCAGGATGGAGAGAATGGTAATCAATCCCAAGCTTATTCTTATAAAACTTTGTAATCTCTTGGAAGCCAAGGGAAGAGAGCTGTCTACAGTCTTTTTCAATAAGTGAGTTTTGTAATTCTTCGATGGTTAGAAATGATAAAACTTGTTCTCTGGTGTAAGGGACTAACTCTTTTGATTTAAAATTTTCTGGAGTAATTTTTCCTATTTCTCTTATTGAATCAATTAAAAAAATTTCTAGTGCCGAAATTAATCTTGTAAACAAAAGCTCCTGAAGATATCTAGGTGCCTGAGATTTTAATTTATGAAGAACTGTAAAAACTTTCAGTGAACTATTTTTTATATCTTCATTTAAAATGATATTTGATTCTCTGTTGAAATCAGGTTTTTTGACTTCGTCAGTTAGAACTTTTCTGGTTTGTTCAAAAGAATAACTAGCAGTGATTGCTAACTGCTTTAAGCGATTTATTTCTGCTATAAAAATCCGTTGAGATATTAACTGCATATACAATTATGTACCTCGTGTTAACACGGGGTGGCTGTGTTCCTAGGACTTGAACTAAGACAACTACTCACTAACACCTGGATTCTGCTCTCTTATCAAAATTTTATCAACCCTATACAAAAAACACAGCGTTTACCGCTGTGTTCTACACCCCCTCCTTCTTCAACCCCCACTCTCATTTTTTAAGGACTTTATCAAAACTTCATCTCAAGAATACCATGAAATAAGTAGTAAGTATAAAGTAGTAAGCAAGGATAAGTAGCCCCGACGCTACGGTCGGGGTCCCGACTAAAACGTCGGGAAAAGTAGTAAGTAGGAAGCGGGCAAAATAGCAAATTTCAAATGGCAAATGGCAAAGAAGTAGTAGGCGAAAATAGTATGTGGGGAGTGGTATGTAGAAAGCACGTTGTGGTAAAATGTCCGAATGACTGAAAATACAAACCCCACCGGAAACATTGCTTTTATAGATGGACAGAACCTCCATCTTGGAACAAAAGAAAAAGGATGGATGGTTAATCATGCAAGATTGCGGGTCTATTTGAAAGATAAATACAACATAACTGAGGCGTATTATTTCCTTGGTTTTATATCTGATATTGAGCAGGATCTCTATCAAAATCTTCAAAAAGCAGGTTTTATCCTCGCCTTCAGAGAACATTCGTCTGCATTGAAAGGTAAGAAAAAAGGAAATGTTGATTCTGATATTGTGTTTGAAATTATGAAGAAGGTTGCCGATAATGAAACATTTGGAAAAGTATTCATTGTTTCTGGAGATGGAGATTATAAAAAAGTAGTTGATTTTCTGATAAAAAGAAGCCGATTTGGTAAAATGCTTTTTCCAAATGCGGATTTCGCATCTTCTTTGTACAAAGGTTTGGGTGGTGAATTTTTTGATAATCTTGGAGAAAAAGATGTTCGTGCAAAGATAGAATACAAGCACAAATGAAAAAGGCCCCTTAGGCACTACACCGTTCGGGTCCTTTTTCGTATTGATACTCTCATACTATACATCACTCCCCACACACTTTGCAAGAGGTGTGGATAGCATTGTTTGTACCTCTTTATATAGGGCGATTTACCCACTTTATTGATTTTTTATCAGGCCTCCTGTATGCTGTCTGTAGCGCTTGGATGGGCTTGCCCTCTCACGGTCAATGTTTATCCAAACCGTAGCCAAGCGCTTACAAAAAACCCGCCTTTCGGCGGATTTTTTGTTTTTACCGATAAATTTTTTATAAAAATGTGTCTCCAAGGCACTTGACAACAAGATTGGATAGAATATACTTATATCAAGATCTCGAATGGAAAAGATTACCCTACAAGGTTTCGTCCTTGTGGGGCCTTTTCTTTTTATACTCAAGTTTAATCCTTAAATCATTCGCAAATCTAAGAAAGGGCTTTATTGGCTCAAAATTTAATAATGCTGAAAACTTAAATCTGTCTGGAACAATAATGCATTGTAGTTTTTGTTTTTCTATCAAGTACTTAACGAGGCAGTGAAAATCACCATCTCCTGAAATTATAACGGCTTTGTCATAATTTGGATAATCGATCATCACCTGCAACACAAGTTCAGCATCACAGTTGCCTTTTATAGCACCGCCACTGTTTTTAAGAGTTGGCTTAAATATTAAAACGTAGCCTTTTTCCTGCAGAGACCTGTACAAAGAAGCATTTTCTTCCACATAGCCAATAAACAGGTACGCTTTTTGTACATGGTATTTTTCACGAAGATAGACGCGAAATCTTTTAAAATCCAGTTTCCACCCAAGCCGTGTAATTGAAATGTGGAGATTCTGACTATCTATGAATGCAAAGTTGTTCTCCTGCATCCACTCACTCTACTGTGCGTAGATAAAATCGAGCTAAAATAGCAAAAGAAAACGCTATATCCTTGACTTTTTTAGTGAATCCTGTATAATACCCCTTAGACCGTATCCGTTGCAAAATCACATAAACGTAGTCAAATCTAGGGTGGCCAACGCCACAGGAGAAACGTCATGATCGCATGGATTCTTACCGTCGTCATCGTCGGATTCCTCACCATCAAGTACTTCGAGGACTGGTTCGGAAAGAAGTTCCGCAACAACAAGCTGGTCAAGAAGAATGGTGGGTCGGACGAAGTAGCGGAGACCTTGAGTTTTATTCTCCTCGTCCTGATGATTTTCGTTCCCCCGTTCTTCATCGAGTACCCGCGGATTCCCGCGCTCGTCACGGGAAACTATTGGATGGAGGGAATGCCCGTCTCCTTCGAGAATGGTGTTCTCACTCCGCATCCGTGGGGCGCATGGAGTGTTTCGTGGGCCCCGCGGACCAGGAGTCTGCCGAGCGACAGGATCTATATGGGTCAGCTTGGGTCGGGCGGTGAAGGCGTCTCCAATCGAGTTCGCAACCCAAATATCGGGTGGGTTGTGGAGGCCATGCACGTGAGCGCCTACGTCGACGACCACCAGACGTTCTACTCTACTCCGGGGCGACAAGATTTCAAACCAGAAAACAAGGAGGTCGCCAAGGAAATCGCTTCCGTGTTCCTCGACGCGCTCGAAGCAGAGAGGGATTCGCGGCTTGGAGAAGTTGCAAAGCTCTCCAAGAAAGAGTTCTTGGAGCAGTCTCTCTCCAGTGAAGACCTGCAAACCTCTGCTGAAATCACCCGGCGACTTGCAGGTTCACTCAACGGCGTCAAGATTCAGGTGTGGCGCGAGCTCAAGCTCGCTATCAGGTAACACAACAGCAATGTGGTGCAACGAGCGCTCGGGAATTTCCCCGAGCGTTTTCTTTTTATAAAAATCCCCAGCGAACATGGGGTCAATTGGACCATTCAACTTCCAACTCCTAACGCCCAACCTCCACTACTTTAAAATCTTTCTAAAATGAGTCCTTTTTGGTGCTTGACACAGGGAACGGGTCATCTATTATGGAGATATTCCGAGGAAAAGGTACTTCATATGGGCGCGTCCCTATACGGTGCCTTTTCGTTCATAGCATTATTTTTTCTTCCCCCTTTTTAAAAACGCAAGATACTCTTTTCTAGAAACACTCAATGTTCGGAGATTGTTGAGAATAATAAAAGCAGGTAACGCAGTATCGCGTGGAATAATAACAGGACGCGCTAGACCTTTCTTTGCATAGACCCGATGGTCACCTTTTTCACGCACAAATGTACACCCAATCGCCAGAAGGAATTTTTCAAACTCCTTCCAGTGTGTTGAGCCGATTCCGCCCATATAGTTTTATGCGAACGCAGGAATGCGTACGTTCATTGTTTGGTGAGACACAAGAGGTGGTTGGAGAACATTTCGTACCTTTTTCCAACCGAGATCGGTGAGTACCTGCTCAAAAGTACCCTTCTCTTCAATTTCTTCAAAGAAAATTTCTACAAGTTCCATGAATTTGCTTTGAACATCTCGTTTTGATTTGCCACTCGTTGCAATATCAAGGGCGGGAGAGTATGCAACATAGCGTTTCCCCTGCTTTGAGATATTAATACTTAGTTTTAGAGATTTTGAAATAGGCATATGTGTGGTGTTGAAATCTATACTACGTTTAAACGCCTCCTTCTGTCAAGCTATACTATATATGTATGGCGTGACTTTATCAAAATTTTATCTTTGTTATTTGAAATTCTCTCCCCCCGCATACCAGCTACCAACTACTAGCTACTATTTACAGTCCCTCTTTTTTGAGCTCCTCAATCAACTCGCGGGCTTTTTTTGTCAGCTTCTCAGGCATGAGGAAGTGGACGGTGATAAGCAATGAACCTCGTTTGTTGTCGCCGTGAGGCACACCTTTTCCTTTTACTCGAAGCACTTGATTTGGCTTCACGCCTGGAGGAATGGTGACATCAATACTGCCGTCGAGTGTTTCAATCGTCTGTACCACGCCCATGAGCGCATCTGAGAGCTTGATGTTTAAATCCATGAGTAGGTCACTTCCCTCTTTGGTGAATACTTTGTGCGACTCAACATGAATTTTGACGTATAAATCACCAGCAGAACCGTTTTGGATTGCTTCACCTCGGCCCGTGAGACGAATCATTTCTCCATCTTCAATACCCGCAGGCACGGCAATGCGTACTTCTTCCTGTTCTTTTACAATACCCGCACCCTTGCACTTGTGGCACGCTGTTTTATATTTCTCACCGACTCCCCTGCACGTACTGCATGTGGTAACCGTTTGGAATGTGCCGAAGAGAGACGTTTTTGTTTCTCTGATTTTTCCTTTGCCGTTGCAGGTGGCGCAGATATCTTTTGAACTTCCTGGTTCGCCCCCATTACCAGAGCAGACACTGCACGTGGAGTTTTTGGTGACGAGTACTTTTCTTTCTGTGCCGAAAATAGATTCCTTGAATGAAAGCTCTATATCAATGGATACATCTCGTCCTCGACGGGTTCGATTGCGCATACCTCCGCCGAACATGTCGCCAAAAATATCTCCTAAATCAAATTCAAAACCGCCTGCGTTTTGGCCTTGTGTAAACTGAGAGAAATCAAAACCATCAAACCCAGAAAATCCTTGTGGACCTCCTCCGGCATTGTTGGCAAATGCGCTTCCGTACTGATCATATTGAGAACGTTTTGCATCGTCCCCGAGTACGGAGTATGCCTCGTTTATTTCTTTAAACTTTGCTTCGTTACCTCCCTTTTTGTCGGGGTGGTGTTCGTGGGCAAGTTTGCGAAACGCCTTCTTAATCTCGTCCTGTGACGCGTTTCGTTCGATTCCGAGTACGTTGTAATAGTCCTTAGACATCACATTAGAAATAGAAAATGCAGGGCATTTTCGTCGTTATCGTCTGTAATCTGGTGTGTGTAATCATACTCTTAATTCTATCTGAATGTGAGAAAATATAACTGTGAAATTTCTAACGTGATAAATGGTTTACATTAGAGATAGGAAACGCCCAATGCGCTGTTTGATAAAACGTTCACCACCACCCGTTTTGAGGTATTTTTCTCGTGCTCGTGCATCTTGTTCATTTTGGCAGGCTTCATAGTATATGATTTTCCAGGGTATATATCGCTTTGTCCAGTAACTTTTGCCTTCGTTGTGTTGTTTTAGGCGTTTCCGCAGGTCATTCGTACTCCCAGTATATAATCGATTTGTTTTTGAACTTTGGAGTATGTAGATGTAGTACATAACTGAAAGATCTCTAACGTGATAAATTAGTACGGGTTTTGTCGGCGTTTCTGTTGTACTTTTTGAAATCGTGTGCGGGCTGTTCTGTCTGCACTGCGCGCAATAAATGTGGATGGCGTGCGGTACGTCGGTCGTCCCTTCTTTGAGCCAACCTTGGAATGGACTTTCATATAAAGTGGAAGTTAGAGGTTAGAAGTTAGACGTTGGAAGATTAGTCCTTTTTCTCACCAGTGTCTTCCGATTTGACGTCGGTGGGTGGAGTTTCTTCCGCGTTGGTCTGCGTACTGTCTGCAGTTGTCTGCGTTTTACTCATTGCTTCACCAATCTTTTGCATTTCAGTTGAAAGCTCTGATGTGGATGTCGTGATAGATGCAACGTCAGTTCCTTCAAGTGCCTTCTTGAGTGCGTCTATTTTGGTACGAACACCTGTTACAACATCGCTTTGCAGTTTGTCACCCGCATCAAGAAGCGCCTTATCTGCTGTTGCGATAAAGTGATCGGCATTGTTGCGTGCATCGGCAAGTTCCTTCTTTTTCTTGTCTTCGTCAGCGTGTTTTTCTGCGTCTGCCTGCATGCGCTTAATATCGTCGTCAGAAAGTGCTCCACTTCCTTCAATTTTGATGGATTGCTCTTTGCCCGATGTTTTGTCTTTTGCCTTCACCATAAAGATACCGTTTGCATCAATATCAAAGGACACTTCAATTTGAGGCATACCTCGGCGTGATGGTGGAATACCGTCCAAAATAAATCGTCCAAGTGTGCGGTTGTCTGTTGCCATTGGTCTCTCACCTTGCACCACGTGAATTTCGACGGATGTTTGGTTGTCTGATGCAGTTGAGAATACTTGTGATTTACTTGTTGGAATTGTTGCATTCTTATCAATCAATTTTGTGGCAACACCGCCGAGTGTTTCAATACCAAGTGAGAGTGGTGTGACATCAAGTAAGAGCACATCACGAACGTCCCCTTGGAGAATGCCCGCTTGAATAGCTGCACCAACAGCCACCACTTCGTCAGGGTTAATGCTTCGGTTCGGTTCCTTGCCAAAATACTCTTTCACGGCGTTTTGAATTGCCGGCATACGTGTCTGTCCTCCGACGAGTACCACTTCATCAATTTCAGCAATTTTGAATGGCGAATCACCCATCACTTGCTTGGCAATTGTGAGTGCACGGTCAACAAATTCTTGTGCGATTTCCTCAAGTTTTGCCCGTGTGATTTTGAGAAGTAAGTGACGAGGACCAGAACTGTCCGACGTAATGAAGGGAATGTTGATTTCCGTGTCTGTTGTTGTAGAGAGCTCGTGCTTTGCCTTTTCTGCCGATTCATCCAAGCGCTGAAGTGCGAGCGGGTCTTTTGAAATATCAATACCACTTTCCTTTTTAAACTCATCCACAATGTAGCGAACAATCTTTTGGTCAATATCGCGCCCACCGAGGTGACTGTCTCCTCCTGTTGCCTTTACTTCTACAACCCCGTCACCCACTTCAAGAACGGAAATATCAAATGTTCCTCCTCCGAAGTCAAAGACAACAATTTTTTCGTTTGTTTTTTTATTTAAACCGTATGCGAGAGCTGCGGCGGTTGGTTCGTTGATGATGCGTAGTACTTCAAGACCTGCAATTTTGCCAGCGTCTTTCGTTGCTTTTCGTTGTGAGTCGTTGAAGTATGCAGGTACGGTAATAACGGCTTCGGTGATGCTCTCACCGAGTTTTGCTTCAGCATCGGCTTTGAGTTTTGAGAGAATCATTGCCGACACTTCTTCTGGACGGTAGACGCTGTCGTTCATTTTGACACCCGCTCCCCCATCGTCTGTTTGTACAATTTCAAAGGGCACCGCGGTCTTTTCTTTCTTGACTGTATCCTCATCAAAACGGTGTCCCATGAGGCGTTTGATGCCGTAAATGGTATTGCGAGGATTCGTGACGGCCTGACGACGCGCAATAAGACCTGCGAGTCGCTCGCCCGTCTTTGAGATGGCTACCACAGACGGTGTAGTGCGTCCTCCTTCGTTGTTTTCAACAATACGAGGCTCACCACCTTCCATCACTGCCATTGCGCTGTTTGTTGTTCCTAGATCAATACCAAGTACTTTTCCCATATGTTTGTAATAAGCTTAATTGCTTGATAATGGATTATTCAAAATGACCAACACTGACTTTCGGTGCACGAATGAGCTTTTCGTGTAGTTGGTATCCTTTTTGTGTAACGGCAATGATTTTACCCTCTTGGTCTGCACTGTCAACAGAAACGGTCTCTAGTGAGTCGTGTACGTGTGGATTAAACTGTTCACCTAGTGGCGAGAGCTGTGTGACGCCGTGATTCGCAAGGATTGAGAGGAGTTGGCTGTAAATATATTCAACGCCACGGCGCCAACTTTCTGGTGCAGAATTCCAATGTTCGGTGTTTTGGAATGCCATATCAAAGCTGTCCAATACTGGAATGAGTTCGGTAATGACATCTTCTGTTGCAAGAGACACCACTTTGCGGCGGTTGGTATCGGTCTCTTTTTTGAAATTGATAAGGTCCGCTTTTGCTCTCTGCCATCCTTCAAGGTATTCCTGACGTTCTTTCTGACACGCTTTGAGTTCCTCACGGAGCGTCTTAATATCTTTTGCGTGAAATGACGAAGCACCTTCTGACTCCACCTCTTCAAAAGTGACCTCATTGGTATCAATTTCAGGTTTTGGAGTATCTTTTTTGTGGTGTGTCATAGAAAGATATCAGATAAAAGATCACGGGGGTGACGAAAGGTAATGTGTCGGCACGCGAGAGCGCACCGGAGTAAGCGTTAGTACTCTAACGCTTACTCCATTGTGGTGCACGGCGTGCCTTGCGGAGACCTGGTTTCTTTCGTTCAACTTTACGGGCATCACGTCTGAGATAGCCAGCAGCTTTAAGGGCGGCTCGAAATTCTGGATTGAAACGAAGAAGTGCTCGGGCAACTCCCAATCGGATTGCTTCAGCTTGTGCTCGGATACCACCACCTGCAACCTTTGCAGTGATAGATGCTTCTTTCATTTCAACAACGGTCAACGGATCGGTCACACTGTGGTACAAATCAGGAACTGGAAAAAATTCTTTGTACGGTCGGTCGTTCACCGTAATGGTACCCTTGTGGTTTGGAATGACACGAACACGCGCATGTGCTTCTTTTCGACGACCAATGGTCTCGATGTAGCGTGTGTCTTTCTTTTTTGTTGTTTCGGTTTTTGTAGCCATATTATTCTTCTAACGTTAGGTGCTTTAACATTTGAGCACGAAGTTTGTTATGTGGGAGCATACCGTACACGGCCTTGCGGAGTGCTTCCCCATATCCTTTTTGATTTACCACTGCCTCAAGAGTGCGTCGGCGGAAACCACCCGGATACTGCGTGTGGTGTGTGTAATCTTTTGTGCGCAACTTTGTCGCCGAAATGGCCATCTTAGACACGTTGATGACTTTTAGCTCGTGCTTTGGATACGTGTTTCGTGCGTAATCAGGGGCATCTTTTCCTTGCAAGATACGGGCAATCTCAGAAGCGAGACGACCCAATTTTTTGTCTTGTGCATCAAGTGTTTTCATACAATTATACAAATGAAATTACTCCCTGTGGTGCCGCATCACTCGCACGTGTTTCAACCTTTGTGATGCGTGTGTAGCCACCCGGACGGTCTGCGTACGTCTTTGCTCGTTCAATGAGTTTGTCGGTAATGTTGTGGTCCGTGGTACCAAGGGTCGAAATAAGTATTCGACGATTGGCGAGTGTTGGGTTTTTGGCCTTCGTAAGCAGTTTTTCGACAAACGGTCGTATTTCTTTTGCACGAGGAAGAGTCGTCTGCATTGAGCCGTGCAGAATGAGTGAGGACGCCAAAGAGCGCATCAACGCCAAGCGCTGGTCCTTTTCTCGTCCGAATTTTCGTTGTACGTTACCGTGTCGCATACATTTTTACTGTCGGAGGATAATACCATAATTTGCAAGGGCACGGCGAATTTCCTGCAAACCCTTGTCTCCAAGACCTTCTACTTCCAATAAATCTGCCTCTTTCTTTCGTACCAAACCGCCAACAGTGCGGATGTTTGCGGATGTGAGCGCGTTTTCGGTTCGTGTTGAAAGACTGAGTGATTCAATGCGTGTTTTGAGAAATTCCTTTGTATCGTCTCCGGCATCTCCTGCGTGGTCTGCTGTTTCACCAGCGTCTTCTCCGGCGCGGGATTCTTTGACAATTTCTTCTTCAAAATTTTCTTCCTGGAAACCAACAATGGCACGGAGTTGCTGAATCATAGTGTTGATTGAACGTTCAAGCACGGCTCGTGGAGTAATCGTACCATCGGTCTCAATAAACATTTTGATACGGTTGAAGTCTGTTCGGTCACCAACACGCATGTTTTCAACCTCGTAGGTTGCTCGGCGAATAGGTGTGAATGCTGCATCAAGCACAATCGTTCCAATTTCAATGCGGTCGCGGTGAAGATTTTCTTTTGGAACATATCCCAAACCTTTTTCAACAGTCATTTCAATAGACACACTGTTTTTTCCCGTGACTTCACAGATATATGCGTCTGGATTTAAAATCGTTAATTGTCCAGGAAGTGTAATATCTTTTGCGGTAATTTTTGCAGGACCTTTTGCAGTCAAGGTGACTGTTTGAGGTTCCTCGGTAATCATTTCAAAGCGAATTTGCTTGAGGTTGAGCAAAATATTTACCACATCTTCTTTAACTCCGTCGATTGTTGAAAATTCATGAGGCACACCGTCAATTTTGACCGCAGTAATTGCCGCACCTGGAATAGATGAGAGAATAATACGACGGAGAGAGTTACCAAGTGTGTGACCATACCCCGGATACAATCCGTCAATTTGGTACATACCCGCATGACCTTTCTCAGTAATAACCTTCGGCTGTGATGGCAAGTGTATTGTATAATCCATAACTAAATCGTTACATTACTAAACGTTTATCGAGAATAAAACTCAATAACCGCATTTAAATTAAAACCTGGCTGTAGTAATTCGAGGGATGGAATTCCGACTATTTTCCATTCCTTCTTTTTTTCATCTAATGAAATCCAATTAGGCATTGTTGCTGTTGACGTCTTTTCATCACCCTCTTTTGAAAACAGTTTTGATGTTTGGCTACCTTCGCGAACTGAAAAAACGGTTCCTTCAGATACTTGGTGGGATGGAACACGCATGCGCTTGCCGGCAATAGCAATGTGTCCGTGAGATACCATTTGGCGTGCCGCACGGTGTGTTGGAGCAAGCCCAATGCGGTAGACGACGTTATCGAGGCGTTGCTCAAGGCGAGCAAACAAAAGCGCTACGGGATTGCCCTTCTTTGCCATTGATTCTTTCACGTATCGTGCAAATTGGCGTTCTGAAATACCGTAGTGAAAACGAACACGCTGTTTTTCTTTCAGTGCTACGTTGAACGCAGAGATGTTTTTGCGATGCTTGTCTTTTGGTGCGGCCTTTTTCTTTCGTGCCTCAGACAACGCAAAACGCTCTGTTTGAGCTTGCTCATATACAGCGGGACCAAGACGGCGTGCGATTTTGAATTTTTTCGGTTTCAACATGGTAAAAAAAGATTACACACGACGTGGCTTTTTAGGACGTGGACCATTAAATGGAACGGGCGTCTTGTCTTGAATAAAAGAAATAAGTGCTCCACTTTTTGCAACAAGAGAACGAATGGCTGATTCTCGTCCCGAACCAACACCTTTTACAATGACACCGACTTCACGTACGCCAATTTGTTTTGCGCGTTCTCCGATGAGCTCGCCAACTTTAGCTGCGGCAAATGGTGTGCCTTTTTTTGCTCCTTTAAAACCAAGTGAACCGCTTGATGACCACGTAACAACCTTTCCATCCAATGACGTAAGCGCGAGTTTCGTATTATTGTAGGTAGCCTCAATGTGCACAACGCCTTTATCAAGCTTTTTACGTGCGAGTTTGGATCCAGCACCTTGTGCCGACCCCTCAGTTCCTCCCGCTTTTGTTGCAATGCGTTTTTTACCCATATAAATATAAAAATATGACTATTTGAGTTCAACCTTACGTTTTCCTGAACCCATAGTCTTACGTACGTTTCCACGAACTGTTCGTGAGTTTGTTTTTGTGCGTTGACCACGAACTGGCAAACGACGACTGTGGCGCATACCGCGGTATGAACCGGCATCCTTCAAACGCTTAATGTTTCCGGACACTTCTCGTTTTAAATCACCCTCAAGAACGTATCCTTCGAGTGCTTTTCGGATTGCGTTTTCTTCTTTTTCTGAAAGGTCTACAGCTTTTTTGTCTGCAGGCACTTTGGCTACAGCAAGAATTTTGAGTGCTCGTGCACGACCAATACCGTATACCGCGGTCAAGGCGAACTCCATCTGCTTTTTATCAGGAAGTGTAATTCCAGCGATTCTCATACTAGCTTTTTAGCTTATTTAGCTTCGTTAGCTTATTAGATTTAATATACATTTAATTTTTGTTTGCTTCATAAAGCTACAAGCTAATGAAGCTACGGGCTGTCTGACTATCCTTGGCGCTGTTTGTGGCGAGGGTTTTCGCACACAACACGAAGATGTCCGTTGCGACGGACGAGCTTACATTTGATACAGCGTTTTTTAATAGATGACTTGACTTTCATATAAAACTGTTTTCTGTTGTCTGACTCTGTAAAGATACAAAAAGGCGTCTAGTCCAGACGTCTTCTGAGACACATTCGCCTCAAACGATAAGACCTGAACAGAATAACACAATCATTTTCAGGGCGCAACACCTTCCCTATCCCCATGGCTATAATCTTCGAATTATACGTGGTTTTCCGCCGTAGAGGTCTACAAGAACCTCAACTCGGTCTCCAACGATGATTCTGATGCGGTGAAGACGCATTTTTCCTGCCAAATAGCTGATAACAAGGGGTTTTTCTTCTCCTTCACCGAGGGCAAGGTTTACTGATGGTTTATCAAGCTGAATACGAAAATGAGCGTTTGCAAGTGCTTCAACAACAATTCCCTGCATTATTTCGGAGCCTTCTGGTTGACGTGTCATGAATAGAGCTATTCGGTTGATGTAAGAATTTCAATCTTTTCAGCATTTGCCGGGAATGACATTCGCCAGATTGGGCGCACTACTATCTCAGCACTTTCGATTCCAGGATATGTGGCAATAATCTCTTTTGCAGATGATTTACTTTTCCCTGCGATGTCACCCGCAAGTTGTTCGGCGTCGTATTTCCACACAAGGTCAGTGGCTCCCATAATTTTGAATTCAATTTCAGAAAGAGTTGAGAACTTGGTTGAGGAAGCGGTGGGCTCGATTGAAAGAGCGCTTGGGTCTTTAAAATACACATCACTACCGTCGTACCCAGATACCATAACTCGGGCAACCATCGCGCCTAATTTTGTTTCGTCAACGGCAATCAGTGAGGCACTTCCCTTTACGCGAACTGAAACTGACGAATCGCTCGCCCCGTCTGCGTTCGGTAATGTCTGAAATGCTGTTTGGATTGTTGAAGAAACAGGAAGGAACCCTGCAGGAACTGCCCCAAGTATTTCTTGTTGAAGGGCGGTTTGGAGTTCAGCGGTAAGTTCGTCGTATGCCTTCTTTGTGTCTGCAGAAGATGCTGTTTTTACCGTTCCAGCAAATCCTCCGGTCATTGGAGTTTTTGAACGAGCGTAAAAGCCTGCAAAACGTGGATCATTCTGTTCTTTGAAAGCTGGAATGGTAAAATCGCTCAAACCAATGTTGTATTTTTCACCAGCAGTATCTGCAAATACCTCCGCTTCAATACTTCCCGGAACAATTTCACCTTTTTCATTTTTGTGCTGACCGGGAATGGTGATTGATTCCTTGATTCGGTACACAAGACCTTCCTGTGTTTGAAATCGTGTGTTAGTGATGAGTTTTTGTGTTTTTTCGTCAAAGTTATTGTACACCACAATTGTTCCTGATGCGGGTCGTTCAACGCGTTCTTGCCCCGTTGCAGAGACTTCTTTACTGGATTCTTTGTCAAGAGTAATAACATCAAAACCAACCTCAGTATCAACCGGTGCCAATGATGCTTTAAAAGAGTGATCAAGATTTACGAGAACTGATTTTGGATGAATGGTTACTTGTCCACTGGCAAAGAGTGCACTTGCACCAAAAAATACAAGAAGTACGGCGACAGCGATACCTCCCCAGAGGAGATACAATTTTGGCCCCTTTCCTGAATGTGGCATATTTCGTGGAGGTAGTGTTACACCAAAATTTTCCGGCGATATGTTCACGTCATCTCCCCGTGACGAAAACGTCTGAGGTCGTTCAATAGAAATGTTACGAATTGATTTTTTCTCTGGTGGTACAAAATCCTGCATATAATAAAATACGACTTATAGTAATGTTCTTTTATTGTACTCCCCTTTTGCCTTTCGCCATAGCAATAGTTTTGTGGATATAGAGAGATGAGAATATAAGAAGTGGATGCGAAAGTTGAACGCCTTCTCGAACGAGGCAAAAGGATTTCAACGCATCAGTTGTAAGTGTGGTAACTACAAGCGGAGATCCGGTGCGTGGATTGGTAATTTTATTTGTGGGTATAAAGAGTTTTTGTACCAGCACAAATTCGGAGGATTCTCCGAGAATAAATGCTGATGTGGGAATACCACCACCCTGTTCAAGTTCAAGAAGAGTTTTTTCAAAGAATGTTCTCCATTCACCCTCCGCCTTTTGTGCGGCTTCTGTGTACAACTTTGTGATTTTGGTATCCAACTTGTTTGCTTGAAGAGAGCGTACTGCTCCAAGTGTTTCACTTGAAAGAATGTTGGCGGAATGTGAAAACGAACGAAGAGCAGAATGTGTTCCGTATGGAAATGAGGCGGTTTCTTTAAGGGTTCCATTACGAACAACAGATACATCAGTTACTTCTGCGGATACATCAATAATTAAAAAGGTATTTTCTGTTGCCAACATGTCTCGTATGCCAAAAAATTCCATTGTTGGAGCACAGTGGTGTGTAAATGAAATGTTTGAAAAGAACCGAGAAATACTTTCTTCAACATAGAGGCGAAATTGATTTGAGATTGCTCCTGAAGAAACAGAAAACGAGATGTGTTTTGCCTCTTTTCCAATTGGCGTATCAACAGCGTACCCATTGAGGCGTATACCAACAATGCTTTGTTCTAAAATATACACAGCATCTTTTTCGTCGGTAACCACAGCATGGAGCGAATCGGTTGGGGTGTATTGTTTTACCAGTTCAGGTAGCGTTTTGTCTGTTATGATGATTGGATTTTCTTTTTCAATGTTGACTTCCTGTGTTTGAGAGATGTACCACGGAGAACCATACACACAATAGATGTGATCAATGTGGCCATGCTGTACTTTTTGTGAAGAAACATATGGAACACCTTTGGTAACAACCCCATTACATGCATCCACAAGTGCCTGCAGTGTTGTCGCAGTACATCGTTCGTGGTTGGGTGTTTCTTGAAATGGAATCACTTTTGAAACACTGTGCACAATGAATGGTTTATTTTGTGGGTACACAAGAAGAAGCGCTACGTGTACCGCACCACTTTCAATACAGCACACAAGAAAGCTACGCTCATCTTGTTTTTTTGCTCCCGATAAAAAAGACATAAAGGACATGTTGCGTATAGTGTAGCATCTTCTACGCTACTCAAGCACTGCTTTAATTCGCCGTACGCCAGATGAAACAGCTTCTTCTTTTATTATTTTAAAGTAGCCGAGTTCACTTGTGTTGTGTACATGTGGACCACCGCAGAATTCTTTTGAATACGCACCTTCAAGTGAATCGCCGATGTAATAGATGGAGATAGTGTCCCCATATTTTTCATTGAATGCATGACGTGCGCCTGTTGCTTCCGCCTCGTCACGCGACAGCATCACTTGGTGTACGGGCATACTGTCTTTGATTTTTTCATTCACAATTTCTTCAACGCGTTTCCTTTCTTCGTCGGTCATTTTTTGAGGATGTGAGAAGTCATACCGAAGGCGCTCAGGTGTAATGTTACTTCCCTTTTGAGACACGTGTTCACCCAACACATCATAGAGTGCTTGATTGAGAAGATGTGTTGCTGTGTGGAGTCTGACAACCTCCGGCGAATCGGCGTCGGCGAGCCCGCCTTTGAATTTCTGCTCAGCACCTGCACGGGACACCTCCTGGTGTTTTTTCATCTTCTCCCTGAACTCCATTTCGTTTCTTTCTTCACCTCGCTCGCGCGCAAGTTCTTGCGTAACTTCAAATGGAATGCCGTATGTTGTAAAAAGTACAAATGGGTCTGTCCCCTTTTTCTCTTCCATAAGCCCTTTCTCTATAGTGGCTCTGAACTTACGAATCTCAAGACTGATTACTTCTTTTACGGCCTCTTGTTGAGACTTGTTCATATATACTGGGTATAGATCCATCACTACTTGTGCAAGAACATTAAAATTTTTACTGCCATAATCTGAATCTAAGGAGAATGCCTTTGTTGCAGCTCTTCTTATAAGTCTTCGAACCACATATCCACGATCTGTATTTGAAGGAGTAACGCCGTCAGCAATCATAAAAACAGCAGCCTTAATATGGTCGGCGATTATACGTTGTTTTTGCTCATCGCCTTTTGGAGTAACCTCCATAAGCGGTGCAAACAGGTCAGTTTCAAACACATTTTGTTTTCCTTGTAGGACGGTTGCAAGACGCTCAAGTCCTGCGCCTGTGTCTACGTTTTGTTGTACAAGTTTTTCAATAACTTTTCCATCACGACGCTCATATTCCATAAACACATCATTCCAAATCTCAACAACGCGCCCGGTATTGGTTGCTCTCACAAATGCATCATGTCCAACAATCTCTCCTTGCTCTGGTTTCAGGTCATAAAACATTTCAGTATCAGGGCCAGAAGGACCATTGTCTCCAGGACTCCACCAGTTGTCATCTGCACCTAAGAAAAAGATATGCTCTTCGGAAACGCCGGCATCTTTCCATGTTTCAAACGATTCAGTATCTTGTGGCGCATCATCATTGCCTTCAAAACACGTCACGTACAAACGTTGAGAATCTAATCCGAACCCCTCATCTTTTGACGTAAGTAATTCATAACTCCATGCGATTGCTTCTTTTTTAAAATAGTCGCCAAATGACCAGTTGCCGAGCATTTCAAAAAAAGTAAGGTGTCGGTTATCACCCACATCATCAATATCTCCCGTACGCACACACTTTTGAATATTGACAACCCGTTTTCCTTTTGGATGTAGTGCGCCGAGAAGGTACGGCGCAAGTGGTTGCATGCCCGCAGTCGTAAATAGCGTTGAAGCATCTCCCTCAGGGACAAGGGAGGCAGACGGAATGATGGCGTGACCCCGCTTTGCAAAGAATTCTAGGAATCGTTTTCTAATTTCTTGTGAGGGCATAGTTAAACCTTGAGAATACGTTTCAATCTCGGTGTGTTTTTGACGGGTCCCACGGTGGCAAGATTGAGATTGTTATTTCTAAAAATCTCCCGAGCAACTTTCTGTACATCTTTCGCAGTAACCGCCGAGATTTCTTTGAGCGCTTCTTTTGGTGTTTGAATTTTTTTACGAAGAATTTCTTGTTCACCAAACCAGTTGGCAACATCATCTGATGACTCAAGTCCCATCTGTGTGCGTCCCATGATGATTTCTTTTGCTTTTGCAAGCTCCACCGGACCAACTAACTCATTTTTTATTCGACGAACTTGGTTGAGTATCTCTTGCAACACCTCCTCAAAACGCTTTGTATCAACACCAGAAGCAATTTTGAAGACGCCCGTATCGGTGGATGTTTCATCTCCAGCGCGTACGTAATAGCACACACCCATTTCATCCCGCAACTTTCTAAACAAACGTGAACTCATACCGCGACCCAAAATTGTTGCAAGCACTTCAAGTGTTGGAATTCGTTTATCAAAAAGGTCAAATGAGCGAAACCCGAGAACAAAGTGTGTCTGGTCTGTTTTTTTTGCTTTCAATAATAGTTGGGGTGTTTTCTGGTGCTCTTTTGTCTTAGCACGCGGAACATATTTCGCCTTGGGAAGATGTGAGAAATATGTCGCTATTTTTTTCTCTGTTTCGGCAACTGAAACGTTTCCTGCAACAACAACCGTTGTCTTTGGCGCAATGTAATGTTCATTTCTGTAGGTAATAAAATCTGGACGTCTAAATCGAAGTAAATTTTCTTTTGGACCAATAATCGGACGTCCTGCGGGCTGATCTTTGTACATAAGTTTTCCAAGAACGTCGTGCACAATTCGTTGTGGCAGGTCCTCATACATATTCAATTCTTCAATAATGACACCCCGCTCTGTTGTAATATCGTTTTTCGGTAGAAGTGGGTCTAAATATAAGTCCGAAACGATTTCAAGAATACGGTCAAATTGGTGCGCACGTCCTTTTGCCCAATACCCCGTAACCTCGTCACCAGTAAACGCATTGCTCTCGGCTCCCAATGAGTCAAGCTCGTGTGAAATATCACCCGAATGGGGTCGTTTGGAGGTCCCTTTGAAACATATATGCTCAAGAAAGTGAGAAATACCGTTCATGCGTTTGTTTTCATATCGAGAACCCGCTTCAACGAGCACCATAACGGTTACTGTTGGATTGTCTTTCATGGGCGCAACAACGATACGCATGCCGTTCCTGAGTACTTTTTTGTGGTATTTCATAGATAGTTTTTTAGAATTTCTATATCTGCTTTGTGTGTAGGAAGTAATGCCCGCGAGTACAGCGCCGAAGCGGGATGGTATAGAGGAACAATATCCACAGTCCCGTATGATGCTGTAGCAGTATACCTTTTTCCATGGGCTTTGCTAATTGGTTCAATTTGATTTTGGAGTCCAAGACGCTCCATAACATACGCCATAGAAAAACGCCCGAGTGTCGCTATCACTTTTGGTTGAATAATTGCAATTTGTCTGTCAAGAAAAGGACCGTACAAGGCAATTTCTTCAGGTGTCGGGTCTCGATTTTCTGGAGGACGGTCTTTAACAATGTTGGTGACATATACAGCGTCGCGATTAAGTCCAATGTGTGTGAGTAATTCGTCAAGAATTCGTCCTGCGGCTCCACAAAATGGTTTTCCTTTTTCTGCTTCATTTCTCCCCGGTGCTTCACCAATAAACATAATAGAGGCGAGGTGACTTCCCTCTCCAATAACAGGAAAATACTTATTTCGTGTTCGGTATTCGTACAGAGGTGATTGTGTGAACACAAGAAGTTCATCACGAATCGCTCGCATACGTTCTGTTTTATTAAAATCACCCAATGCTTTCATGAGACGATTTTATCACAAAAATGTTTGGTCTTTTCTACCTCCCCTCCACCACTCCTCTCGTTTTCACACCAAAGTAGCCGAGTGCGGGAGTAATACCGTGTGCAATCTGGAATTCAATAAGTGCAGCTTGTG